>DATEDO010000252.1:0-35233 GCA_035281625.1 Candidatus Methylomirabilota bacterium | reverse complement strand
CGTCTGGATCGGCGCCATGCTGTTCGTGCTCTCGGATTCTCTGATCGCGGCCGGGCGCTTCCGAGCCGCGGTGCCGCTGGCCGCCTACCTCATCTGGCCGACCTACTACCTGGCCCAGTACGGGATCGCGGTGGGGTTCCTGCGCGAGAAGGTGCGCGACCGCACCGCGGCCTGAGACAGGGACTGACGGCGGTGGTTCGTCCGCAGGACTATGTTTTCGTGGACATCACGTCGACCACCGATCAGGTCTGTTCGTTAGGAGACGGCCGGACCGGACGTCCGGCTGTGGGTCCGGCTCCATAATGTCAAGTTTCTCCACATGTTGGACGGAAAGGGCAAACTGGCAGCCTTCCTGCTCTGTATCGGTCAAGTGTCGGGAAATGCAAAAGTTTCAGGGGGTCATTGCGACTATGGCGGTGGGAGGAACCGGACGGGTGACCTACTTCGTGGATCAGCGGGGCATGACCCTGCCCGAGATTCTCATCGCCGTGGTCATCATCATGATCGCGCTCCTGGCCTTGGCATCCGGCATTCCAGTCGCCAGCTATGGCATCCAGGAGGGAAGCCAGCTCACGACTGCTACCTTCCTCGCCAATCAGCGACTCGAGCAGGTGAGGGCCGCTATGTGGACGTCGACCCCCGCGGTAGACACCCTGGGGATTTCCGCGAGCGCCACCGCTGCGCCGCAGACCGGCGGTATCACGATGTTCCCCGATGAGACTCCGGTGGCGGCACCCTACACGCAGTACACGCGCCGGGTCCGCGTCACAGACTGCGGTGCCCCCGCGGGCTGCGGGGGTTTGGTGCTCCCCGATCTTCGACAGGTCACCATCACGGTGAGCTATACCCCGCTGACCGGCGTGGGGGCCGCGGCGGCGAGTAGCAGCAAGTCGGCGATCGTCACGATGCTGGTGGCTCGGAGATGAGGACCCTGGCGCGGACGCTCTGGACCGCGCGCGGCTTCACGCTCACAGAGCTGCTCGTGGCGATGGCCCTGCTCGGGCTCATCCTTGCCGGGGTCTTCACGCTGCAGCAGCAGGGGATTCAGAGCTATCTGATGGGTGCCTCGCGCGTGGAAGTGCAGCAGAATGCCCGCACCGCGCTGGAGCTGATGGTGCGCGAGTTTCGGTCCGCACAGTCCGTCACCGCGGTCGGCGGGGCTGGCGACATCACGTTCATCACCCTCGTGGGCCAGCCTCCTGTGCCCGCCACGATCAGATACCAGCTGTCCGGGACCACTCTCAATCGCAGTATCAACGGCGTGGCCACGCCCCTGGTGGGCGGGGTGCAAGCGCTGGTCTTCACCTACTTCTCGGCCTTCGATGCCGCCACCAACACCGGGACGGTGACCGCGCTCCCGGGCAGCGTGCGGGTCATTCGCATCCAGATCGTAACGGGGACGGAGCGTCCGGCCTCGGTGGGATCCCCCGGGGACCAGCGGGCGACGGTGGAGTCCACCGTCAAGCTCCGGAACCTCTAACGGGGGACTGCCATGCGTGCCTATTCGTCGTGTCGAATCCTGGCTGATCAGCGCGGCGTCGCGTTGCCAATGGCGCTGTTTGCGATGGCGATACTCACGACCTTGATCATCGCGTTCTCGATCCTGGCGTCGACCGAGCCACTCATCGCCAGCAACCAGCAGACGGTCGCCCAGGCTCGCGCGATCGCAGAATCGGGCATTGAGCGGGCCACGTGGGCGCTCAACCACGACGCCCACGCGAGCGGGCTCCCCAGTCCCTTGCCCACGCCCGTGCCGACGCCGTACGACGGGAGCGCTCCTCAGGATGTGACGCTGAGCACGGGAACGGTGGGGGTGTTCCGCGTCACCATCACCAACGGCGGCGCGAGCAACGAGCGAAACATCGTCGCGGTGGGCTCGGTCCCAAGCGAAGCCAGCCCGCGCGCCCGGCAGCGCATCCAGGTCACGGTGATCAAGTTCCAGATCCCCGATCCTCCCGCAGCCCTGTCCGTCCGCGGCGAGCTTCAGGTGGGCGGCAACACCCTGATCAGCTCCCGTGACGACACGAGTTGCGGTGCCAAGGTGGGGACCTACACGACAGGTACCACCGTTGTGAGCGGCGGATCCGCGGAGGTGTTCGGCGCAGGCAATACCAGCTCGAACGAAGAGGGCCCGGACATCGCCCAGGGGCAGCCGACGGCAGCGTTCGACACCTACCTGCTGACCGACGATGACATGGCCGCTCTCAAGGCGTATGCGAAGTCGCAGGGCACCTACTACCAGGGCGCGGTGGAGTTCAGCGCGAGCAACACGATGCCGAACGGCGTGCTCTTCATCGATACGGTGAGCGGGAACCCGATCACCGCTTCGAGTGATCCGTCGGACATGGCCAACGTCACCATCCACGGGAATGCCCCCGCCTCGGCGGACGGCATCTTTCACGGCTGGCTCATCGTCAACGGCTCGCTCGCCATCAGCGGTAACTTCCAGATGTGGGGGTACGGCTACGTGATGAACGATCTGACCTACACCGGGACGGGGACGGGCCAGATCGTCGGCGCGATGCTGAGCCGGAACATCAAGGATACGTCGTCCACCACCATCGACACGAACACCGGCGGTAACGCCAGCATCCTCTACGACTGCGCCAAGGCCCGGGACGGCGGCGGATTCGTGCCCCGGACCTTCTCCGTGAAGGCCGGAACGTACCGCGAGATCTCCGATTGAGTCGGCGCGCCGCGGCCTTCGTCCTCGTCGCCCTGATCGTCCTGGCGAGCGGGTGTCAGCGGACGGCCCCGCCCGCCCCGCGGGTGACGGAGGATCCGGAGACGCTCGCGGCCGCCGCCCTCGAGCGTGGTGACTACACCGGGGCCGCCGCGCTCTATCGCAAGGCTCTCGTACTGCGGCCGGAGAGCGTCTCGGCTCACTACGGCCTCGGCGTCGCGACGTCCAACCTCAATCTGCGCGAGGACACGATCCGGGAGTTCCAGTGGGTGGTCGCGCACGGCGCGCCGGGGTCGACCGAGGTGGCCGCCGCACGGAGCTGGCTGATGGCGGCGGGCGTCCTGCGCGCGCCAGTGGCCGCGGACCGACCTCCGGAGCCCGACCGCGGCTGGAACGGCTCCATCGAGGGCCGCGCCTACATGGGAGCCGACGACCAGCCGCAGCCGCTGGCGCGGATGCAGCTCCACCTGGTCGGTCAGCCGGACGGCGCCACGAAGGAGCAACGCAAGGTCCTCCGAACCGATCAGGAGGGCCGATTCAAGTTCGACAACGTGATGCCGGGGCCGTATATGTTGACCGACGTGGTGGCAGGCAAGCCCCGGTGGCGTCTGAAGGTCGAAGTCTCGCCGAACTCCACGCTCCGGCTCGACCTCACGCAGCGCAACGGCGTGGCCGTCCGCGACGATTTTCCCGGCCGGGGCTAACGACCGCGCCGGCACTCAGCGGGTCGAGCGGGCGGCGGCCTTCTCCCGCGCCTGATCCAGGTCCGGCAGGTTGCCGGCCGAGGCGGCCAGAAGCGGCGACTTCGTCACCTTGAGCGCTTCCGCGGCGGCCGCGTTCTCGGTGATCTTGGCCATCACGGCGTCCCGCGCGCGGTTGAAGTACTCGCGGTTCTCGACGACGAACTCCCGCGACTCGCGCAGCTTCGCCACGTAGCCGTTGATCTCCGGCACCACGTAGCGGGCCACCATGTCCCAGCTCCGCAGGGTGTTCTCGGGATTGGCCCAATCGTGGACGAAGCCCACCACGGTGCCGAAGCCACCCGCGGCCTGGAGCACCGACTTGATGCGCGCCACGAGATCGTCGGGCGTGCCGATGGTGGCGACGGCGCCGGGCGCGAAGGCGATCTTGTCGACCGCCTCGTCCGGATTCGCGAAGGTGATCGCGCCCGGCCGCTGGAGCGTCGCCGTGATGTACTCGTTGTTGTGGCGGAGCAGGCCGTCACGCGCCTCGGCGCGGGCTTTCTCGCGCGTCTCCGCGATGTGCCAGCTCAGGAGCACCCGCCAGTCCTTCCGGTCCACCGTCTGCCCGTGCTTGGCCGCGGCGGCCTCGGCGAAGCCCCACTGGGTGGGAAGCGCGTTGAGCCCCTCCGCCGACAGGGACCCGATCGAGATCACGCCGATCCCGTGCTTGCCGGCCAGGGTCATGCCCGAGGGGCTGATCTGCGACGCGACGGCGCAGGGCATGTCCTCCTGCAGCGGGAGCAGCTGAAGCGCGGCGTCTTGCAGCTCGAACCAGTCGGACTTGTGCGTGATGCGCTCGCCGCGGAAGAGGCGGCGGATGACGCCGATGGCTTCGTCCTGACGGTCGCGCTGGAGCATGGGGTCGATGCCGAGCGCATGCGCGTCGGAGGCCAGGGCGCCCGGCCCGGAGCCGAAGATGGCCCGCCCACCCGTCATGTGGTCGAGCTGCACCATGCGCTGCGCCACGTTGAAGGGATGGTGATAGGGCAGGGAGATCACGCCCGTCCCGAGCCGGATGCGCTTCGTGCGCTCGCCCGCCGCGGCCAGAAACATCTCGGGGGAGGCGATCATCTCCCAGCCGCTGGAGTGGTGCTCGCCGCACCAGAACTCCTCGTATCCCAGCCGGTCCAGATGTTCCACCAGGTCGATGTCGCGGCGGAACTGGAGCATCGGGTGCTCGCCGATCGGGTGATGGGGGGCGAGGAAGGCGCCGAAATTCAGACGGGACATGAGCGGATCTTACCATCGCTCGATCCCGTTCTGCTATGCTCGGCCCATGGCGACGCCGGCCACCAGGATCGCGCGCGTCACGTGCACGCACGACTGCCCCGACGCCTGCGCGATGCTCGTGACCGTCCGGGACGGCCGCGCCGTCGACGTCGCGCCGAATCCCGCGCATCCCGTCACCGGGCGTCACCTGTGTGTGAAAGTGGACCGTTACCTGGAGCGGGTGTACAGCCCCGACCGGCTGCTTCATCCCATGCGGCGCGTCGGCGCGAAGGGCGAAGGCCGGTTCGCGCGGATCTCCTGGGACGCCGCGCTCGACGAGATCACGATCCGCTGGCGCGCGATCGTGGCCGCCGATGGCGCGGCGGCGATCCTGCCGTACTCCTATCTGGGCAGCATGGGCACGCTCGCCACGTTCGGCACCACCCATGCGCTCTTCCATCGGCTGGGGGCCAGCCGCCTCGAACGGACGATCTGCGGCGGTCAGAACGCCGGGCTCGCCACGCTCGTGGGCGCGACCTGGACGGATCCGGAGCATCTCGTCGATGCCCGGCTGATCGTCGTCTGGGGCATGGACCCCATCAGCACCAGCGTCCATACCTGGAGCTTGATCCGCCGCGCGCGCGAGCGCGGGGCGCGGGTGATCGTCATCGATCCCTATCGGAGCCGAACCGCGGCGCAGGCCGATTGCCACGTCCGCATCCTGCCCGGCACGGACGGCGCCCTCGCCCTCGGCATGCTCCACGTGATCCTGCGCGAGGGCCTGGAGGATCGGGACTACATCGCCCGCCACACGACGGGAATCGAGGCCCTGCGGGCGAGCGTCACCGCGCACACCCCCGAGATCACCGCGCGCGCCACCGGGCTGACCCCGGACGAGATCGTCGCGCTCGCCCGTGAGTACGCGACCACCCGGCCGGCCTGTATCCGCCACGGCGTGGGCATGCAGCGGGCGGCGGGCGCGGGGATGGCGGTCCGAGCCATCCACTGCCTGGCCACCGCGACGGGCCAGTGGCGGCACCACGCCGGCGGTGTCGCGGACGCGCGCACCCTCCGCTCGGTGGCCATCGGCAACCTGATGGGACTCGAGCTGGGTGGTCCCGCCCCGCGCACGCTCAACATGATCCAGCTCGGGCGCCATCTCACCGACCCCGCGATGCGGCCGCCCATCCGCGCGCTGTTCGTCTGGGGCTCGAACCCCGCGGTGATCGCCGGCGACCAGTCACGCGTGCTCGCCGGCCTGGCCCGCGAGGATCTCTTCACGGTGGTGCACGAGCAGTTCATGACGGATACGGCGCGCTACGCCGACATCGTGCTACCCGCTCCGACCATGCTGGAGCAGGAGGACCTCGTCGGGTCGTGGGGGCTCCACTACGTGGCGCGGTCCGAGCGCGCCATCGCGCCCCTCGGCGAAGCGCGCACGAACTCCGAGGTCACGCGCCAACTCGCGGCCCGGCTCGGCTTCGACGAGCCGCTGTTCCGGATGACGGACGGGGAGCTGATCGAGCTGGCCGTCCGCGGCTCCAAGGCGGAAGCCGAGGGCGCCACCCTGGAGCGCCTCCGCGACGAGGGATTCGTCCGGGTGGGGCCGCCGCGCGGGCATGCCCCGTACGCCGCAGGCGGCTTCCCCACGCCCAGCGGTAAGTTCGAGTTCGAGTCCGCGGCGCTGGCGAAGGCCGGGCTCGGGCCGCTGCCCATCGTCATCCCGCCGGCGGAGAGCCCGGAGACCCGCCCGGACCTGGCCGCCCGCTTCCCCCTCCGGCTGCTGACGCTCAAGCGCCACCACTCCATCAACTCGTCCTATGGCGGCTTGCCCGTCCTGCTCCGCGCCGAGCCCGAGCCCTGCATGGAGATCCATCCCGAGGACGCCGCCGCGCGCGGCATCACGGACGGCGAGCCCGTCCGCGTCTGGAACGATCGCGGAACGGTGATCTACCGGGCGCGCCTGACCGATCGCCTCTTGCCGGGGGTCGTCGCCGCTCCGTTCGGGAACTGGACGCGGGGCGGGGCCAGCGCCAACGCGCTCACCAGCGACCGCCTGGGCGACATCGGCAACGGCCCGACGTTCTGCGACACCCTCGTCGAGGTCGCCGCGTGCCGATAGCCGCGCCGGCCGGTCGCTTGACCCGAAGTATCCAGATGGTTACTATGACGTGTAGCGATGTCGACCGCCCTCCGCGTCAGGCGCCCCTCTGCCGTCCATCCCCGCGACCCTGAAGGCACCCGCGCCCGCATCCTCGCCGCCGCCCTCGCCGAGTTCTCGGCCGAGGGCTTCGCGGGCGCTCGGGTGGCCCGCATCGCCCGGCGGGCCCGCATCAACAAGCGCATGCTCTACCACTACTTCGGCAACAAGGAGGATCTCTTCCGCGAGATCTTCGATCGCAAGCTCCGCGAGCGGGCGGGCTGGATCAGCGCGGCGCCGGCCGGCCTGGGGGAGAGCCTCGCCTTCTGGTTCCAGATGGCCTGCGAGGACAGCGCCTGGATCCGCCTGATCCAGTGGGAGGCGCTGGCCGCGGGCGACGGGCGCGTGATCCGGGAGGACGAGCGGCAGGCATCGCTCGCCGGTGCGCTGGCCGACGTGCGCGACCGGCAGCGTCGCGGCCTCTTGCCCGGCGATCTGGACGCGGGGCATCTCTTGCTGACCATTCTGGGCGTGATCGCCTATCCCCTCGCGTTCCCGCAAATCACTCGAATGGTGACGGGCAAGAGCCCGTCCGATCCCGTCTTCCGCAAGCAGCGCGCGGAGTTCCTTCGCCGCTTCGCCGACGCGCTGGTGCCGCGTCGCCGCGAGGCCGTGGGAGCGCGCGCCTGATGCGCCGGCGCCGGATGGCCGGCGCGCTCCTGCTCGCCGCGGCGATCGGAGCCACGCCGGGGCTGACTGCCTGCGACCGGGGCGCGGACCCCGCCACCGCGAAGAGCCCGCCCCCCGGCGTGCCGGTCACCACGGCCGAGGTCGTGACGCGCGACGTGCCGGTGCAGGTGAACGCGATCGGCAATGTCCAGGCGCTGTCGAGCGTGGCCGTCCAGTCCATGATCAACGGTGAGGTGCTGAAGGTGCACTTCGCCGAGGGCCAGGACGTCGAGACGGGCGCCCCGCTCTTCACCATCGACCCACGCCAGCTCCAGACCGCGATGCTCCAGGCGCAGGCGACGCTCGCCCAGCACCAGGCCGCGGTGCTCCAGGCCGAGGCCATCCTCGCCAAGGACTCGGCCGAGCTGGAGAACGCCAAGGTGGACGAGCGGCGCTACAAGAAGCTCCTCGAAGGAGACTTCGTGGCGCGCGAGCAGTACGACCAGATCCTCACCAAGGTGCGGAGCCTCACCGCGACCATCGACGCCGACAAGGCGGCCATCGAGACGGACAAGGCCCTCGTGCGCGCCGATCACGCCGCGGTGGAGAACGTCAAGGTGCAGCTCTCCTACACGGAGATCCGCGCGCCCATCGGCGGCCGCACCGGCAATCTGCTCATCCACCAGGGCAACGTCGTCAAGGCCAACGACGTGGGCAACCCCCTGGTGGTGATCAACCAGATCCACCCGATCTACGTGGCGTTCGCGGTGCCGGAGGGGCAGCTCGACGACATCCGGCGCTACTACCGCGCCGCCGGCGAGCTGGTGGTGGAGGCGCGCCCGCCCGGCGCTCCCGGCGTCGTGGCGCGCGGCAAGGTCACGTTCATCAACAACACCGTGGACCCCAGCACCGGGACCATCCAGGTCAAGGCCACGTTCAAGAACGAGGACAACACGCTCTGGCCGGGCCAGTTCGTCAACGTGTCGCTGATCCTCGCGCGGCAGCCCGGCGCGATCGTGGTGCCGTCCCAGGCCGTGCAGAGCGGCCAGAAAGGCCAGTACGTGTTCGTGGTGAAGCCTGACCAGACGGTGGAGGCCCGTCCGGTCGTGCCGGGCGCCCCCGCCGGCCGTGACGTCGTGATCACCAGCGGGCTCAAGGCGGGGGAGCGCGTGGTGACGGACGGACAGCTGCGCCTGGTCCCCGGCGCGCGGGTGGACGTGAAGGCGGCCGCGCCGGGGGCGCCGTCCGGCGCTCCCGCGACGCCCGCGCCCGGCAAGGCCGGCGGCCGATGAGCACCGACCTCTTCATCCGTCGGCCCGTCATGACCACCCTGCTCATGGCGGGGATCCTGGTCTTCGGCATCATGGCCTACCGGCTGTTGCCGGTCAGCGACCTCCCCAACATCGACTTCCCCACCATCCAGGTCACCGCGAACCTGCCCGGCGCCAGCCCCGACACGATGGCCTCGGCGGTGGCGACGCCCCTCGAGAAGCAGTTCTCGACCATCGCGGGCATCGACTCGATGACCTCGACGAGCGCGCTCGGCATCACCCAGATCACCATGCAGTTCACGCTCGACCGGAACATCGACGCGGCGGCGCAGGACGTACAGGCCGCCATCGCCGCCTCGCAGCCTCAGCTGCCGCCGGGCATGCCGACGCCGCCTTCCTACAAGAAGGTGAACCCGGCCGACCAGCCGGTGCTCTACCTGGCCGTCAGCTCGCCGACCCTGCCGCTCTACGTGGTGGACGAGTACGCGCAGACCAACCTGGCGCAGCGCATCTCCACCATCGCGGGCGTGGCGCAGGTGAGCGTCTTCGGCTCCCAGAAGTACGCGGTGCGGGTGCAGCTCGACCCCAGCAAGATGGCCACGCTGGGGATCGGGATCGACGAGGTGCAGAAGGCCCTGGCCGACAGCAACGTGAACCTGCCCACCGGGACGCTCTGGGGGCCGAACCAGGCGTTCAGCGTGCAGGCCACCGGCCAGCTCACCACCGCCGCCGCGTATCGGCCGATGATCGTGGCCTACCGCAATGGCTCGCCGGTGCGGCTCGAGCAGCTCGGCCGCGTGATCGACGGCGTGCAGACCGACAAGGTCGCCTCCTGGTACAACGAGGAGCGCGCGGTGGTCCTGGCTGTCCAGAAGCAGCCCGGCACCAATACCATCGAGGTCGTGGACTCCATCAACCGGATCATCCCCGCGGTGCGGGCCCAGCTCCCCGCCTCGGTGAGCCTCAACACGCTCTACGACCGCTCCGTGTCCATCCGCTCCTCGGTGCACGACGTCCAGTTCACGCTGATGCTGGCCGTGGCGCTGGTGGTGCTGGTGATCTTCCTCTTCCTGCGGAACATCTCGGCCACGGTGATCCCGAGCCTCGCCCTGCCGATGTCGATCGTGGGCACGTTCATGGTGATGTACGTGCTCGGCTACACCATCGACAACCTGTCCCTCATGGCCCTGACCCTTGCCGTGGGCTTCATCGTGGACGACGCCATCGTCATGCTCGAGAACATCGTGCGTCACATGGAGGACGGGAAGCCCCCCATGGAGGCGGCCCTCGTGGGCGCCCGGGAGATCGGCTTCACCATCGTCTCCATGACCGCGTCCCTGGCCGCGGTGTTCCTCCCCGTGCTCTTCATGGGCGGCATCGTGGGCCGGCTCCTCCACGAGTTCGCGGTGGTGATCGGGGCGGCGGTCATCGTGTCCGGCATCGTCTCGCTCACCCTCACGCCCATGGCGTGCAGCCGCTTCCTCCGGCCGCCGCGCGAGTCGCGCGGCCGCCTCTACGCCGCCTCCGAGCGCGTCTTCGACGGCATGCGGGCGCTCTACGAGCGCACCCTGACGCTCGTCCTCCGCCACCCCCGAGTGACGTTCGGCGTCTTCCTCGCCACCGTCGTGCTCACCGGCTACCTGTTCATGATCGTCCCCAAGGGCTTCATTCCCAACGAGGACACCGGCCAGGTCTTCGCCTTCACCGAAGCCTCTCAGGACATCTCGTTCGAGGGGATGATGGCGCACCAGGTGAAGGCGGCGGAGATCGTCCGCCAGCAGCCTTACGTGGACTCGTTCTTCTCGGGCATCGGGGCCAGCGGCTCGAGCGTGGTCATGAATACCGGCCGCATCTTCATGCGGCTCAAGCCCGCCGCGGAGCGGCCCCCCGCGGACGAGATCGTGCAGGACCTCCGGAAGAAGCTCACGGGCATCCCGGGGATGAACGTGTACCCCCAGGTCCTGCCCACCATCCGCATCGGGGGCAACCTCACCAAGGGGCAGTACCAGTACACGCTCCAGGACGCCGACCTCGGGCGCCTCTACGAGTGGGCGCCGATCCTCTTCGACCGCCTCAAGCGGCTGCCCGGCTTCCTCGACGTGAACTCCGACCTGCAGATCTCGAGCCCGCAGATCCTGGTGGAGATCGACCGCGAGAAGGCCTCGGCCCTCGGCGTGACCGCGCTCCAGATCGAGAGCGCGCTGAACCACGCCTTCGGCTCGCCTCAGGTCTCCACCATCTTCACGCCCACCAACCAGTACTGGGTGATGATGGAGCTGCTGCCGGAGTTCCAGCGTGATCCCGGCGCGCTGTCGAGCCTCTACATCCGGTCCAGCGGCGGCAAGCTCGTCCCGCTGGGCACGGTGGCCAGGCTGACGCGCACCGTGGGGCCGCTCACCGTGAACCACCTGGGCCAGCTCCCCGCCGTGACCATCTCCTTCAATCTGACGCCGGGCGTGTCCCTGGGCGAGGCGGTGCAGCAGATCCAGCGAGTGGAGCGCGAGGTCCGCGTGCCGGCCACGCTCAGCACGAGCTTCCAGGGGACGGTCCAGGCCTTCCAGCGCTCGCTGCAAGGGCTCGGCCTCTTGCTGCTGGCCGCGGTGCTCGTGATCTATCTGATCCTCGGCATCCTCTACGAGAGCTTCATCCACCCCCTGACGATCCTGTCCGGCCTGCCGTCGGCGGGCGTGGGCGCGCTGTTGACGCTGCTCATCTTCAACCAGGAGCTGAACCTCTACGGCTTCGTGGGCATCATCATGCTCGTCGGCATCGTGAAGAAGAACGCCATCATGATGATCGATTTCGCCATCGACGCGCAGCGGGCCGGCCGCCCGGCCGCGGAGGCCATCTACCAGGGCTGCGTGCTGCGCTTCCGGCCCATCATGATGACGACGATGGCCGCGCTCATGGGGACCCTCCCCATCGCGGTGGGCTGGGGCGCGGGCGCCGACTCACGGCGGTCGCTGGGCCTCGCGGTGGTGGGCGGCCTGATCCTCTCGCAGCTCCTGACCCTCTACATCACGCCGGTCATCTACCTCTATCTCGAGCGCTTCCGCGAGCGCGCCGCCCGTCGGCGCCGCGCGCGAGTGCCGGACATGGTGCCGAGCGCAGCCGACTGAGCGGAGGCGCCTACTCCGCGAACTGGGCCGCCCGCCACTTCAGCGCGGCGCCCAGGCCGTCCTTCTCCCGGATCTCGTCGAACTTCATCCCGACCTCGGTGCGCGCGGCGTAGAGGGGCGCGAGCACGTCGAGGCCGGCGAGCATCGCGTTGCGGAAGCCCGCCGCCTCGGCGCCGCGACGGGTCGCGAGCTTGGTGCCCATCAGCGCCTCGGGCGCGATCAGCGCCAGCCGCGTGGCCCACTTCATCGTCGCCGCCTGCAGCTCCGCGCGCGGGACGACCCGGTTCACCATCCCGTACTCGAGCGCCTTCTTGGCGTCGATGGGGTCGCCCGAGTAGAGGATCTCGCGCGCGCGGCGGAGCCCGATCACGAAGGGCATCACGAGGCCCGGCCCGACGTTCGAGAAGCGAATCTCCGGCTCGCCGAAGGTGGCGTCGTCGGCGGCGATGGCGAGGTCGCAGAGCATCATGAGCTCGCAGCCGCCGCCGAGGCAGTGGCCCTGGACGGATGCGATCACGGGCTTCCGCATGTCCCACGGCGTCATCTCGAGCCGGATGTCGTCGGTGAGCGACTCGTGCCACGCCAGCGCGTTCCCCCGTCGGGCCGCCCGCGCGGGATTGGGGGAAATATCGTAGCCCGCGCTGAAGCTCCGGCCCTCGGCGCGGAGCACCACGACGCTGGTGGCGGGGTCGGCGTCGGCGGCGAGCAGCCGCTCGATGAGCATGTGCTTCAGCTCGAGGGTGATGGCGTTGAGCTTGTCGGGGCGGTTGATCGTGACGATGCCGACCTTGCCATCCACGGTGTAGAGGACGAGCTGGTCCGCGGTCATGGGACTCCTCGGCGCGCCGCCCGTGGGACGATGAGGGCGTCGACCACGACGCAGCCCTGGCCCCGGGGCAGCACCTTGATGGGGTTGAGATCGATCTCGGCGATGGCGGCGCGGTCGTGCCAGGCGTAGTCGGCGAGGGCTTCGAGACAGGCGGCCAGGCTCTCCACGTCGGCGGGCGGCTGACCGCGGAAGCCGCCCAGCAAGGCCGCTGCCGCGGGCACCTCGCCGATCATCGCCGCGGCCTCGCCGGCGCGGAGGGGCAGCAGGCGTAGCGCCACGCTTCCCAGCGCCTCCGCCGCCACGCCACCCAGCCCGAACGCGAGCAGGGGACCGAAGTCCGCGTCGTTCGTGACCCCGGCGAGCACCTCCACGCCGCCGCGCACTACGGGCTGCACCACGAAGCCCGCGACGCGGACGTCGCGCAGCCTCTCCGCGCGGATGGCGGCCATGCGCTGCCACGCCTCGGCAAGCTCGCGCGGGTCGCGGAGCCCGACTGCCACGACGCCGAGGTCCGAGCGGTGAGGCACATCGTCCGCGACGAGCTTGAGCGCTACCGGGTAGCCGAGCGTCGCGGCGGCGGTCGCCGCGTCCTCCACCGTGGCGCAGAGCATCTCGCGCACGACCGGGATGCCCGCCTCGGCCAGGAGCCGCTTGGCGTCGTGCTCGTGAATGGTCCGCCGCGCTCCATCCCGTAGCAGCGGGTCCAGCGTCGGCAAGGGCCGCGCCGGCGTCGGCCGCGACGCCGGCATCGGGGCGCCCCAGCGAGCCAGGCGGTCGATGGCGCGCAGGCCCTGCCGCGTGCCGCCGACCATGGCGATGCCTTCGGCGCTCAGCAGCTCGTGCTGATCGCGGCGGAAGATGCCCGAGCGCGTGCCCATGAGATAGAAGGGCTTGGTCGACGCCTTGGCCCCTTCGACCAGGATGCGCGCGTAGGTCATGAAGCGCTCGGGCGTCCCGAGGGGCGAGTCGTCCAGGCTGTCGGTACACCAGACCACGGCGTCGATGTCGGGATCGGCTCCCAGCGTCTTGAGCGCGTGGGGCACATTGGTCTGGAAGTCGCCGTTGCCCCAGGAGTCGAGGGGATTGCCGTCGCCGGCGACGGCGCCGATGACGCGCGCGGCCTCGGCGCGCGTGGCCGGCGAGAGGGGCGGCAGCTCGAGCCCCACGCTCGCCGCCACGTCGAGGATCAGCTCGGTGTGGCCCCCGGAGTTCGTCACCACGGCAATGCGGCGCCCCGCCGGACGGCGCGCGCCCTGGCCGGCGGCGAGCACCTCCGTCAGCTCGTCCATGTCATGCACCTCGATGGCCCGGTGCGCGCGCAGCACCGCCTCGAACACGCGCGACTCGCCCGCGAGACCGCCGGTGTGGCTGGTGATGGCCCGGCGCGCGCGCTCGCTACGGCCGACCTTGAGCACCGCCACCGGCTTGCCGCGATCGGCGGCGCGATCCAGCGCGGCGACGAAGCGCTGGGGCTCGCGCACGCTCTCCAGGAACATCGCGATCACGCGCGTGGCCGGGTCGTCCACCATGTACTCGAGCACGTCGGCGGCCACGATCACCGCCTCGTTGCCCGTCGAGACGACGCGGCTCCAGCCGAAGCGCCGGCAGTCGGCGAGGAGGCCGATGACGATGGAGCCGCTCTGCGAGATCAGGCCCACGTTGCCGGGCAGGGGCGCCGGATCGCGCAGCGGGTTCAGATACACGAGGCTCCGCTCGTGCGGGCTGATCACCCCCATGCAGTTCGGGCCGCAGAAGGCGATGCCGGCCTCGCGGCAGATGGCGACCAGCTCGTCCTGGCGCCGGCGTCCGGCGTCGTCGCGCTCGGCGAACCCCGCATCGAAGGCGACGCCGGCGCGGATCCCGCGCGCCGCGCCCGCGCGCAGCCCCTCGAGCACCCGCTCGTGGTTGACGCAGAACGCGAGCACGTCCACGTCGGGCGGCAGCGACTCCACCGATGGGTAGCAGCGGAGACCGAGCAGCGTCTCGTACCGGGGGTTGATGGGATAGATCGCGCCCGCGAAGCCCATGCGCTGGAGGTTTTCCACGATGGTGCGCCCGACGGAGGGCCGCTCGGAGGCGCCGAGCACGGCCACCGAGCGTGGCTTCAGGAGGGCATCGAGTTCGATGGGCGACCCTCCCCCAGGCTCGTCCCGCCGCGCGACGCCATGCGCGACGGGCCCTCAGAGCCCCCGGTTCGGGTTGATCAGATACTTCGCGCCCGTGCCCATCTGGCTATAGACCGCGATCTCCTCGAGATCGAGGGCGCTCGCCAGCGAGACTTCCTTGGTGTAGTGGCTCGCGAACGTGGTGGTGATCTCCGCCGCCACGCGCTCGCGAAGCTTCTGTGCCGCCTCGAAGCCGATCTTCTGGAGGAACGGGGTGAGGAGCCACCCGCCGATGCCCCAGGCCATGCCGAACGCGCGGCTGAACGTGGTCGGCGTCCGGTCGAGGCCGCCGTAGATGTAGACCTGCTTGTGCACGGTGGAGCCGTAGCGGCTGTATTCCTTCGCCGTCCGATTCGCCGCGGTCTCCATGGCGGTCAAGATCTGCCCCGCCAGCGAGCCGCCGCCGGTGGCGTCGAAGGCGATGGTGGCCCCGGTGGCCACGAGGGCCTCGGTCAAGTCCTCCATGAAGGTCGGCGCCGTCGACACGCAGACGTAGGTGGCGCCGATCTTCTTCAGCACGTCCGCCGCCTCCGGCTTCCGCACGATGTTCACCAGCGGCACCTTGTCCTTGAGGCAGATCTTCTGGAGCATCTGGCCCAGGTTCGACGCGGCCGCGGTGTGCACGAGGGCCTTGTGCCCTTCCGCGCGCATGGTCTCCACCATGCCGAGCGCGGTGAGGGGATTCACGAAGCAGGACGCGCCCTCCGCCGGCGTGATGCCGGGCGGCAGCACCAGGCACTGCACGGCCTTGATGCAGCGGTACTGCGTGTACATGGAGCCGCCGAGGATCGCCACGGTCTTGCCGAGGAGCGCCTGCGCCGCCGGCGATGAGCCCGCCTGCACGACCACCCCCGCACCCTCGTTGCCGACGGGCAGCGACTGATCGAGGCGCCCGGCCAGCCCCTTCAGCGCCGCGGGCGGAATGGTCGCCGTCACCACGGGGTTGTCGGCCGGGCCCGACGACTTCGCGGTGCTCAGGTCCGCGCCCGCGAACAGCAGCCCCTGATCGGACGGATTGATGGGCGTGCCCTCGATGCGGACGACGACTTCCTCCGGCTTCGGCTCCGGCGTCGGGACCTGAACGAGCGAGAGCTCGAGCGTGCCGTCCTTCTTCACGAGGGAGCGGAGCTGAAGACCCTGCGGCGTGGTGGTCATGGGTGGTCTCCTTGGCGCGCGTGGCGGCGCGCGCTTCGCATGATGGGGCCCCGCGGCGGCGGAGTCAACCGGACCGGAGTGGCTCGGTCCTCAACGCGGGAGCGGCGCGTCCAACCCTTCGTGCCGTGCCGCCCCCGGGGGCTCGTCCCCGGGCGGCCGCGGGCACTTGGGATCGGCGGGATCTTTCGTACGTGACGGCGATGTCAGCGCCTCGTCGACCTCGAAGTATCCCGCGACGTTCAAGGCGAGCGCGAGGGACGCGCCAGGGTCGCCTACATCGCCAGCCAGCCGCCGTCCACCACCAGCTCGGTGCCGGTGATGTACGAGGCCTCGTCGGAGGCGAGGAACAGCACGGCGTACGCCACTTCCTCCACACGGCCCATGCGGCCCATGGGGACGGCGGCCAGCATCTTCTCGCGGTAGTTGGGATCGGCGAGGGCCTTCGAAGTCCGCATGGCGGGCAGCACGCCTGGGTGCACCGAGTTCACGCGAATGCCCTTGCGGGCGTACTGCACCGCCGCCGCCTTCGTCATGAGCCGCACCGCGCCCTTCGAGGCGTTGTAGCCCATGTGGAGGCCCAGTTGCGCCACGAAGCCGGAAACCGACGAGATGTTCACGATCGAGCCGGCGCCCTGCTTCACCATCCCGGGCAGCGCGTGCTTCATGCCGAGGAACACGCCCTTGGCGTTCACGTCCATGAGCTTGTCCCACGCGCTCGTGCTCATGATGTCGGCATCGAACGTCCCGCTGATGCCGGCGTTGTTCACGAGCACGTCGAGCGTGCCGAGCTGGGCGACGGTGGTGGCGATCACCTGCTCCCACGCGGCCTCGCTGGTCACGTCGAGGTGCACGTAGCGGGCGCTGGCTCCGATCGCGTCGGCCGCCGCCTTGCCCTCGGCGTCGAGCACGTCGGCCAGCACCACCTTGGCGCCCTCCTTGGCGAAGATCTCCGCCTCGCTCTTGCCCATGCCGCTCGCGGCGCCCGTGATCAGCGCGACCTTGCCCTGAAGTCTCATGGCTCGCTCCCTTCTCTCTGGTCAGCTGCGCTTCTTGCGATCCCGCAGGTCGAGCGCGCCGGGCCGCCGGCGCGGATCCTCGCCCCGGGGGAAGATCTGGGTCTTCTGGACCTTCTGCGTTCCCGTGGTCGGCAGGCGCTCGACGAACATGATCCAGCCGGGCGCCTTGAAGTAGGCGAGGCGCTCCAGCGACCAGCGCATGAGGTCGTCGGCGAGCGCGGGGCCCGTGGCGACACCGGGCATCGCGACCACGCAGGCCATCACCTCTTCCTCACGCACCTCGTCCGGCGCCGCGATCACCGCCACCTGGGCCACGGCCTCGTGGGCCTGGAGCACCGCCTCCACCTCGGCGGCGGCCACGTTCTCGCCGGAGCGCCGGATGATGTTCTTCTTCCGATCGACGAAGACCAGCATGCCGTCGGGCGACTGCTTGACCGTGTCACCGGTGTGGAACCAGCCGCCGCGCCAGGCCTCCTCGGTGGCCTGCGGGTCCTTGAGATAGCCCGAGAAGAACCCGTGCCGCGGGCCCTCGGGGCCGCCCCAGCGGACGAGCAGCTCGCCGTCCGTCCCCCGGGGCACCTCGCGGTCCGCGTCGTCCACGACGCGCGCCTCGAAGCCGCCATGCGGCCGTCCGAACGCGCGCGTGTGGATCTGCCGCGGCTCCTCGCGGTCGGCGTAGATGCGGCCCGTCTCCGTCATCCCCCACACCTCCACCAACGGGAATCCAAAACGCTTCTCGAAGGCCGCGTGGAGCTGGGGCTCCACGCCGGCGCCGAGGCCGAAGCGCACGCGATGCTCGCGCTCCTCGGGACAGGGGGCCTGGTTCAGGAGCAGCGGGGGCATGACGCCGAGATAGTGGATGGCCGTCGCGCGCGTCGCCACCACATCGGGCCACCAGCGCCGCGGGCTGAAGCGCTCGGGCAGGACGAGGCAGCTCGCGGTGAGGATGACGCGGGTGCCGGTGATGCCGAGGCAATTCATGTGAAACAGGGGCAGGGGATTCAGGATGCGCTCGCGGCCGAGGTCGACGGCGAGCCGCCCGCCGAGGTCGCGATACCAGGCGCCGCCGTTGAGCATGTAGAAGTTCGACAGCACGCAGCCCTTGGGCCGCCCGGTGGTGCCCGAGGTGTAGAGCAGCGCGCACTCCGTCTCGAGGCCCGGCGCGCCCGCGCGGGGCGCGGTGCCGGCTCGCGGCAGCGCGCTCGGCCAGGCGCCCGTGCTCACCACCGGCAAGGGTTTGGCGCGCTCCCGCGCCACCGCCTGCAGCGCCGCCAGACGCTCGGGCACCGCCACCGCCAGGTCGGCCTCGGAGTGATCCATCTGATAGGCGAGCTCGTCGTGACGGTAGTCCGGGTTCACCGGCACGATGCCCGCGCCGAGGGCGTTCAGCGCGAGATAGTGGAAGAACATCTCCGGCCGGTTCTCGAGGAGCAGCGCCACCCGATGCCCGTGGCCGTAGCCCGCCGCCGCGTAGGCCGCGCGGAGGCGCTCCACCTCCACACGGGCCTGCGCGTACGTGTACTCCACGCCGTCCGGATGATAGGCGCGCCCCGGGGCGGGCGGCGCGCAGAGGAAGGCGTTGTCCGGCGCCGCCGTCGCGGTGGCCATGAACGCATCGGACATCGTGGTGGCGCCGCCGAGGCTCATGCCGTGCCTCCGCGCCGCCGGGAGACGCCTTCCTGGATCACGGAGGCGACGAGGGTGCCATCTCGCGTGAAGAGGCTGCCGCGGGCGAGCGCTCTCCCTTCCGCGGCGACGGGTGACACCTGGACATAGAGCAGCCATTCGTCCATCCGAAAAGACCGGTGGAACCACATGCCGTGATCGAGGCTCGCCTGCTCGACACGCGGATCGAGCCACGCCAGGCCGAGCGGATAGCATGTGATGTCGAGCAGCGTCATGTCGCAGGCGTAGGCGAACGCCGCCTCGTGGAGCAGCGAATCGTCCGGCAACCGGCCCACTGCGCGTATCCACGTATGCGCCACCGGCGGCACCTTCGGCGGATCGACGATGGGCACGGGGTTCACCTGGCGGACCTCGACGGCGCGCTCGGTGAGGAGCCACGGCCGATCTTCCGGCCGCAGCCGATCGATCTCGGCCTTGCGCTGGTCCAGCTCGGAGGACAGGCCCTCCGGCCCCGGCACCTCGGGCATGGCCTCGTGCTGGTGCACGTGGCTCTCCGGCGGCTCGGCCGTGAACGAGGCGGTGGCGACCAGGATCTCGCGATTCCGTTGCCACGCGGAAAGCTGACGCTGGGCGAAGCGCCGGCCGTCCCGCAGCCGCCGCACGCGGTACTCGATGGGCGTCATCGGGTCGCCCGGCGCCAGAAAGCTCACGTGGAGACTATGGCAGCGCCGATCCCTCGTCGTCATCCCCGCGGCGAGCAGGGACTGGGCGAGAAGGTCGCCGCCGAACATGCGCGGCCGCGTGCGCTCGATGGCCCGTCCCGTGAAGCGGTCGTCAGCGAGGCGGGTCAGCGTGAGACCTTCCAGCAGCGGGGCAAGAGGGTCCATGGCCACGGGGCAGCATTATACTGGCCGGAGCGAGAGGAGGTCGTCCATGCCCACCGGTAATCCATTCGCGTTCCGGCTCCGTCCCGGCATGCGTCAGGGGCTCGTCACCGAGTCGCCGCTGCCCACGCGACTGGTCTCCAACGAGGAATTCCCGCCGCTGCCGCAGACGGTCCAGCAGGCGCAGGTCGAGCACCGCCTCCTCGCCGATGCCGCCCGCCTGGCCCCTCGCCTCGGCCTCTCCCGCCGCGACTTCCTGCGCACCGGCGGCGGCATGGCCACCGCGCTCCTCGCCATGAATGCGGTCTACGGGCGCTTCTTCGATGTGCTGCCCGTGGAGGCGGCGGAAGCCGCGGCGTTCCAGGAGCGCGCGGGCGCGCCGTACTTCATCTTCGACGTGCAGCTCCACTACGTGGGCACGGCCTACGATCCGACGGGCGACGCGGGCCGGCGCGGCGGCGTGCCGAAGAACGCGCTGCTCGGCCTGCGCCGCAACTCGAAGCGGCTCAATCCCAAGCTGGCCGGCGACACCGGCACCTTCGCGGACCTCTCGTGGTCCAACATGGTGAAGGAGGTCTTCCTGGACAGCGAGACGGCCATCGGGCTCATCTCCACGCCGCCCGGCCCCTATCCGCAGGAGGCGGTGGTGCCGCCGAAGGAGATGACGCACTTCCGCGACGAGATCAACCGCGTCACCCAGTCGCGCCGCATGCTGGCGCATGGGCTCATCACGCCGCAGCTCGGCCAGGCCGACCTCGACTTCATGGATCAGCAGGCGCAGTCGCTGAAGGTGGACGCGTGGAAGGGCTACACCGGCGCGGCGCCCCAGGGGTTCCGCCACGGCTGGTTCGTGGACGACGAGAAGATCGCCTATCCCATGCTCGAGCGGGCGCGGAAGCTGGGCGTCAAGCGCATCTGCCTCCACAAGGGCCTGCCGCTCGGGCCCGTCGCGGACTACAACCACCCGCGCGACATGATCAAGGCCGCCCGCGACTTCCCCGATCTGGACTTCATCGCCTATCACGCGGGGCTTCAGTCCGTCGCGAGCGCCGGGCAGGGGCCCAACGTGCCCTGGACCACCGAGTTCTGCCAGATGAGGAAGAAGGAGCCGACGCTGAAGAACGTCTACATGGAGCTGGGCTCCACGTTCGGCCAGCTCGTGACCCACAATCCCACGGCCTGCGCCCATCTCCTCGGGCAGGCCATCGATGCCTTCGGGGCCGATCACGTCCTCTGGGGCACGGACTCCATCTGGTACGGTACGCCCCAGTGGCAGATCGAGGCCTTCCGGCGCTTCGAGATCCCCAAGGCGCTGCTGGATGCTCACGGCTACGCCCCGCTCACCCGGGCGGTGAAGGAGCAGATCTTCGGCGGGAACGCCGCGCGCCTCTTCGGGGTGGATGTGAACGCGACGCGCAACGAGATCCCCAAGGACTATCTGAGCCGCATCAAGATGGCCTACCTCGACGACGGACGGCAGCCCAGCCATCGCTGGTACGGGTGGGTGACGCGGTAGACTAGCCTCTGCCCTCATGACCCCACCGACAACGGCGTCGGTCCGCATCCCGGGCCGCACCAAGCTCATGGTCACGCTGTTCGTGGCCGGAGTGTGCGGCAGCACCGGCCACTCGATGAGCCTGGCCGTCGGCGCCATCCTGGCCGCGAGCCTGACCGGGACCAATACCTGGTCGGGCCTCCCCGTGTCGGTGGGCGCGCTCGGTACCGCGCTGGCGAGCTGGCCGCTGGCGCGCTTCATGGGGCGCGCGGGCCGCCGGCCGGGGCTGGCGCTCGGCTACGGCCTCGCCGTCGCCGGCGCGGTGATCGGCATGCTGGGGGTCATGGCGGGCAGCTTCGCCCTGATGCTCGCGGGCATGGTGTTCTTCGGCATCGGCAACACCTCGAACCTCCTCGCCCGCTATGCCGCCGCCGATATCAGCCAACCCGAGCAGCGGGGCAAGGCGATGGGCATCATCGTCTGGGGCTCGGCGGCCGGGTCCATTCTCGGTCCCATGCTGATGGATCCCGCGCTGCGCGTGGGGGCCGCGATCGGCATCGCCTCCGCGGCGAGCGCCTTCCTGGTGAGCGTGGCGGGCTACGGCGTCGCGGCCGTGCTGACCGCCGCGCTGCTGCGGCCCGATCCCCTCGCCATCGCGCGCGAGCAGGAGGCGCGCGCCGGCCGCGTCGCCGGTCTCGACGAGGCGCGGCCGGCCGGGCCCGCGCGCCGGTTCGGCCAGCTCCTCGCCGACGTGCGCGTGCAGATCGCGCTCACCACGCTGATGGTGAGCCAGTTCGTCATGATCGCGACCACCTCCACCTCGCCGGTGTACCTCCACGATCAGGGTCACCCCGTGGGGACCATCGGGGCGGCGGTGGCGCTCCACCTGGCCGGGATGTACGTGACCTCGCCGCTATCCGGCTGGATGGCCGATCGCCTGGGCCGGCTCGTCACCATCGGGCTCGGCGCCGTCGTTCTGATCGCCGCGGTCTTCCTTGCCGGCTTCACGCCGGGCAGTAACGGGCCGCTGGTCATCACGGGACTCTTCCTCAACGGCATCGGCTGGAACTTCGCCTTCGTGGCGGCCAGCGCGCTCCTCACCGATGCCCTGGCGCCCAGCGAGCGCGCCTCCGTGCAGGGCCTGGCCGACCTGTTCACCGGGCTGATGGGGGCGCTGGGCTCCGCCGCCGGGGGGATGATCCTCGGCATCTGGGGGTTCGCCATTCTGAACGTGGTGGGCGCGGCGCTCACGTTCGGACCGCTCGCCGCCACGCTCCTGCGCCGCCCCGCACTGGCCGCCGCGTCCCTCCGCACGCCTCTGCTATAGTCGAAGGCACCTCATGTTCTCCTCCCCTCGCGTTTTCTACGGCTGGTGGATCACCATCTCGTTCTCGGTGATGGTGTTCATGTCCGCCGGCATCCGCCACGCGGTGGGCCCGTTCCTGAAGCCCATGGTCGCGGATCTCGGCGTGGACCGCGCCACCTTCTCCCTGGTCATCGCGCTCGGCCTCTTCCTCTACGGCGCGTTCATGCCGTGGGTGGGGAGCCTCGCCGATCGGGTGGGGCCGCGGCTGGTGACCGCCGCTGGCTCGCTGCTCCTTGCCCTCTCGCTCGCGGCGGTGGGCCTGTGTCAGAACCTCTGGCAGCTCGCGCTGATCTACGGCGTGCTCGCCTCCATCGGGCTCGCCGCCACCGGCCCGGTGGTGGCCAATGCGGTGGTGTCGCGGTGGTTCAGCCGGCGGCGCGGGACGGCGGTGGCGCTGCTCGGCAGCGCGTCGATGACGGGCATGAGCCTGCTCGTGCCGGTGCTCGCCTGGATGATCGTCACGCTGGGGTGGCGCATGACCTACGGGGTGATCGGGGCCGTCGTGCTCCTCCTCATGCTGCCCCTCGCGCTCTTCGTCGTGCGCGACACGCCCGAGTCCATGGGGATGGGACCCGACGGCGACGCCCTCGCGCCGGGAGCCGCCACCGTGGCGCCGACGCGCACCCCGGCCGGCACCGCGCTGCGCACGGTGGCGTTCTGGCAGCTCGCCGGCTCCTTCTTCACCTGCGGCTTCTCGATGAGCCTGATCTCCTCGCACGGCGTGCCCATGCTCACCGACCATGGCTACACGCCCATCTTCGCCTCGTGGATCATCGGCGTGCTGGGCGCCTCCAGCATCGTCTTCACGCTCGGACTGGGCACGCTCGCCGATCGGTACGGCGCGCGCCCGGTGCTGGGCACGATCTACGCGGGCCGCGCCGCCGTGTTCGCGTGCTTGTTCCTGATCCGCGACACGCCCTTCGCCATCCTCGCCATCGCCGCCATCGGGGGCATCACCATCGCCGGATCCATGTCGATGACGTCGATGCTGGTGGCCGGCATCTACGGCCGCTACTCGGTC
Source organism: Candidatus Methylomirabilota bacterium (assembly GCA_035281625.1). Lineage (GTDB taxonomy): Bacteria > Methylomirabilota > Methylomirabilia > Rokubacteriales > CSP1-6 > DASRWT01. The sequence goes on along the minus strand of DATEDO010000252.1, from coordinate 11,842 downwards.
GGCTCCATCCTGGGCGTGATCTTCCTCGTGCATCAGACGGGCGCCGCCCTGGGCTCCTCGCTCGCCGGCGCGCTCTTCGAATCAACGGGGGGCTACGGCGCCATGTACGCGCTCGCCTGCGCCTTCCTGCTCATCGCGGGCGCCGTGAGCCTGCGCGTGGACAGCGGCACCCGCGTGATACGCTGGGTCCCGCGCCGCGCCGGCGCCTGACCACCCGACCGAAGGAGGCAGACCATGCCCGACGTGCTCACCGTGGTGGCGAAGATCCGCGCGGCCAAGGGGAAGGGCGACGCCCTCGCCGCGCTGCTCAAGGAGCAGGTAGCCGCCGTCAAGAAGGCCGAGCCGGGCTGCCTCGTGTACCGTCCGCACCGCTCCACGAAGGATCCCGACCTCTTCATCTTCTACGAGCAGTACAAGGACGACGCGGCGTTCGACCTCCATCGGAAGGCCCCGCATCTGGCCGCCTATCGCGAGCGGCGGGAGAAGGAAGGGCTGACCGAGGGGCCGGCCGAGGTCGAGATCTACCGCTCGATCACCGACTGACCGTCGCCTCGGCGGCGGGACGCTCGGCGGCTATCGCCCGGAGGGCGGCGTGGCGAGGCCGCGCTCGATGGCGTAGCGGATCAATTCCGCGGTGGTCTCGAGCCCCAGGGTCTCCATGATCTGATACTTGTGCGTCTCGACGGTCCGGGGCGAGACGCCGAGGGCCGCCGCGACTTCCTTCATCGTCCGGCCGTCGACGAGCAGCCGCAACACCTCCCGCTGGCGAAGGGTCAGCTTGTCGCGGCCGGCCACGCCGGGCTCCGCGAGCGTGGCGAGAGTGTCCTGAGCGAGCTCCGGCGTCACGTAGGTCTTGCCGCGCAGGGCCGAGCGGATGGCGGCGACGAGCTCGGTGCCCGCCGCGTGCTTCACCACGAAGCCCGCGGCGCCGGCGCGCAGCGCCTCCGCGGCCAGCTCCACGTCGGCGTGCATGGTGAGCACGATGACCTTGGCCGCGAGCCCGTCCGCCTTGAGGCGGCGCAGCGCCTCGAGGCCGCTCATGCCGGGCATGGCGAGGTCGGTCACGATCACGTCGGGGCGGAGCCGCCGCGCGGTCTCCAGGAGCTGCGGCCCGTCCGTCACCGTGCCGACCACGGAGAACTCGCCCTTCAGGATCCCGGCGAGGCCCTCGGCGACGAGGCGGTGATCGTCAGCGAGCAGCACGGTCGGGCGTGGCATCCCGGACCTCCGCGAGCGGTACCACGATGCGCAGCTCGGTGCCGCGCTGCACGCGGCTGTCGATGGTGAGGCGCGCGCCGATCAAGCGCGCGCGCTCGTCGAGGCTGATGAGCCCGAGGCCCTGCCGCCGCCGGGCGTCGATGGGGTCGAAGCCCCGCCCGTCGTCCCAGATGGTCAGCGTCACGGCCGCGCCGTCGCGTCCCAGCATCACGCGCGCCTGGCGCGCCGCCGCGTGCTGCGCGACGTTGCCCAGCCCCTCCTGGGTCACGCGGTAGAGACACAGGGCGACGTCGGGCGGCACGATCCCGAGATCGCCATCGACCTGGAAGCTCACGGGAACGCCGTGCTTACGCTCGAAGCCGCGGCAGTAGCCGCGCAGGGCGGCGACCAGGCCGGCATGCTGGAGCACTCCGGGATGGAGCGAGTGCGAGAGATCGCGAATCGTCTTCGCCATCTCGACCGTACGTCCCTGCAGCCGCGCGAGGTCCTCGCGCACATCCTCCGCGGCGTCCTCGGGCATGCGCTCGGTGAGCGCGCTCAGCGCGATGGACTGGGCGGCCAGCTCCTGGGTCACATCGTCGTGCAGATCGCGCGCGATGCGCCGGCGCTCTTCCTCCTGGGCGCTCATGAGGCGCCCGGCCAGCTCGGCGGATCGGTCCTGAGCGCGCCGGCGCTGGACGCGCTGGACGAGGAGGGCGCCGATGAGCCCACTCTGCGCCATCAGCACCGCGACGGCGCCGAGGATGTACCACCGGTACCGCGCCCACACGGACGGCTCGTCGAAGAGGATGCGGCTGCCGGCGGGCACGCGGCGCGCGTCGAGTCCCCAGCGCGCGAGCTGCCGCGCGTCGAACATGGGCAGGGTCGTGCCCGTCTCGGTCGGCGGCGGCCGCTCTCCCGAGAGCACGCGGAGCGCCAGCTCGGCCGCCACTCTCCCGTGGCCCGCGAAGTCCACGACTTGCCCGCCGACCGTGCCTGTCCCCACGGTAGCCTCGGTGAGGGTGTAGACGGGCACGCTCGCCGCCGCCGCGATCCGAGTGGCGGCCTCCGCCGTGCTCACGTCCCGGCCCGTCCCGTCGCGAAAGAACGGCCCGGTCAGAATGATGGTTCCCGCCGGTAGCGTCTTCGCCTCGGCCGCGAACTCGTCGAGCGCCGGCCCGGAGCGAAAGATCACCTCGATTCCACCGCCGGGCGCGGCCAGCTGCTTGCGCGCGGCCGCCATCCAGACCTGGTCGGGCCGGGCGGCCCCGGTGACGACGACGGCGCGGCGAATGTCGGGCTGGAGCTGGCGCGCGAGGTCCAGCGTCTCGCTCCACCCGAGATGGAGCCACGTGCCGGTGACGTCACCCTCGAGGCGGAGATCGGCCGCGGCGGCGGGGTCCACGGCGGTGAACACGACGGGCGCACCCCCGAAGAGGTCCGCCCGGTTGCGCAGCGCAATCCGGAGCGTGCGGCTGCCCGCCGCCACGATGACGTCGATGGGGCGGGCGGCATACTTGCGGCGGAGCAGCTCGCGCAGCTCGGCCGCCGGGACCGTGCCCTCGAAGAGAGTCAGGTCGAGATACTCGGTGTAGAAGGAGACGGGCCGGGACGACTGCGCCTCCAGCGTGGAGCGCATGGTGGTGTCGACCGCGACGATGGCCGGCGTCAGCCGGGGCTCGGAGTAGAGAAGGAGCACGCGGGGGCCGGGAGTGCCGGGACGCTCGGCCGCGGGCGCCGGCTGCGCCCCGGTCGGCGGGCCGAGCCCCAACATCCACAGCGCGACCATCCCGAGCACCGCGAGATGCGCAGCTCGCATGTTGTCCCCTTGGCCCATCCGGCCGCCCGTTCCCGCCGGTCGCCATTATAGGTCCCCGGCGCGGTCTTGCGCCGGGCGATCGAGCGACTCGGGAGTTTTCCTGAGCGGGTCTGGAATGCTCCGAATGGCGCCCCGCTCGTCCCCGCGCCATCCTCTCTCCCATGCGGCGTGCCCGCGTGCTTCTGGCCGAGGACCATCCCCGGGTCGCCGCGGAGCTACGCCGGCTGCTCGAGTCGGAGTTCGACGTCGCCGGGGTGGTCGGCGATGGTCACGCCCTGCTCCGGGAGGCGGAGGCGCTCGCGCCCGACGCGATCGTCACCGACATCGTGATGCCGGGGCTGGATGGGATCGCCGCCACGGCCATCCTCCTGGCCCGGCATCCGGACGCGCGCGTCGTCCTGGTCACGGCGCATGACGATCCCGAGCTGGCGGAGCGGGGTCACGAGGCGGGCGCGCTCGCGTACGTGGCGAAGCTCGCCGCGTCCCGCGAGCTCGTGCCCGCGGTGCACACGGCGCTACGCGGCGAGCGGTACCGCACGAGCGGAGGGCGATGCGATGCGTGAATCCACGGCCGAAGCCCTGATGATCTTCGCGGTGTCCTTCCTGATCTTCACCTCGGTGCTGACCGTGGTCATGAAGGCGGACCCGGCGCGGCAGGCGAGCCCGGCCACGGGAGCGGCGGCGATCACGGGGATCACCGTCCGGTGAAGTGCGGCATGACCTCCTTGCCGAGCCAGGCGAGCTGCTCGACCATGACCGCCTTCGGCGTGCCCATGCTGTTGGACAGGTGGACGTACTCGAGCCCCGGGAAGCGCACCTCGAGCTCGCGCAGATAGGCCACCAGCTCCTCGGGCGGGCCCGCGAACCACGCGCCCACCTTCATGTAGTCCTCGACGCGCGGCACGCCCGCGGCGTCCCAGCCGCCGCGCTTGCTGGAGGCGGCGAGCTGGGCCGGCGTGATGCCGGGCACGAAGCCGAGAGGTCCGAACATCTTCACGTGCTCCTCGTAGTAGGGCCGGATCTCCCGCACCGCGCGCTCGCGTGAGTCCGCCAGGTAGTAGAAGATCCCGAGGCTCAGGCCCTCGCCGAGCTTCCAGTTCTTCCCGGCGCGGTGCGCGGATTCCTGGAAGGCGTAGATGGACTTTTCGGCCATCGTCGCCGCCCCGCCCCCGATGAGCCCCTTGATGCCGTGCTTGTGCATGAAGTCGAGGCCGCGCGCGCTCGCGCTCACCACCGGCTGCCAGGCCTCCACCGGCAGGTTGAGGGGCCGCGGCACCAGCGTGAGCTCCTTCAGCTGATAGCCGCGATAGGGCACCGCGGGCGGCAGCGTGTAGTGCGTGCCCTGGTGCGAGAACGACTCCTGGTTGAACGCCTTCATGAGGATGTCGACCTGCTCCTCGAACAGCGCGCGGTTGGCCTCCTGATCCAGCATGGGGGCCCCGAAGGTCTCGACCTCTCTGGTGTGATAGCCGCGCCCCACGCCGAACACGGTGCGCCCCTTCGTGAGGATGTCGGCCGTGGCGAAATCCTCGGCGAGACGCAGCGGATGCCACATCGGCGTGATGTTGAAGCCGCACCCGATGCGCAGGCGCGAGGTGAGATGCGCCAGGTGCACCGCGGCCATGAGGATGTTGGGGATGACCTCGTAGCCCTCGTGCTGGAAGTGATGCTCGGCCAGCCAGAGGGTGTGGAAGCCGTGATCGTCCATGACCCGCGCGATGGCCTCGGTCTTCTCGAACACCGACGCCAGGTGCGCGTTCGAATAGCGGCGCTCGTTGGCGGGCGTGGCGTCCTGCCCCATGTCGCCCAGGTCCACGTGGCCGGCGTACACATTGGAGAACTTGGTGATCATCCGGGGTCTCCTCCGGGCCCCATCCTCACCCGGAACGGGGGGTCTTGCCAAGGCGGCCCCCCGCGACGGTGTTGGACCAAGGTCCCAGCGACAGCGGCCGCGGCTCCGCGTACACCAGCATGGTGAGCCCACGGCTCCGGCACGGGATTGCCGCATGCGCGATGGCGCTCACCACCGGGTGCATCGCGCCCATCTATACGTGGGACACACACACCAGCTCCAGGCCGCGCCCGGTGCCTTTCGACGTCACGGACCTCGCCCGCGAGCCCGTGGCCACGCTCGGCATCATCGCGCCGGCGGCACTCCAGGGGCTCGGCCCCGCCGTGTCGCAGGCGCTCGCCCGCGCGCTCGCGGACACCTCGCCCCCTATTCGCGCGGCGAGCGCCATCGAGGCCCTCAGCACGCTCAACGAGCGAGGGCTCGCCGCCGAGTACGCGGGTCTACTCGCCGAATTCGGCCGCAGCGGCATCCTCGAGCGCGAGCGGCTCGGGCGCATCGCCGGGGCCCTGGGGAGTCGTTATGTCTTGCTCCCGGGTCTGGGCGGCTTCGACGACACGGTGGTCGACCGGTTCGAGATCGCCGGCTTCAAGCTCGTCCGGAACCGCGTCGCGGTGCTTCGCCTCTGGTTACAGCTCTGGGACGCGCGATCGGGCCGCCTCGCCTGGGAGTCCTCGGGTGAGGTGGCGGCGGTGAGCGCGCTGCTCACCGTGGGCCGCACGATTCCACTCGACGGCCTCGCCGAGAAGCTCTGGCGGAGCATGCTCGAGGACGCTCTCCTCGCCGCCCACCGGTGAGGGGCACGGGGGCGCGCCCCGACCAGACGGTTGATCTTCCCCCGGTTTTCCGTCAAGACTGTCGGCATGACCTCATCCGACCGCTATGGTCTCCCCCTGACGACCGCCTCTTCCGCGGCCCTCGAGCAGTATCAGCTCGGCATGGACCGCCTCCTCGCCTACGGGGAGGGCGCCGACACCGCCTTCGCCGCCGCCATCGCCGCCGACGATGGCTTCGCGATGGGCCATGCGGGGATGTCGCTCTTCCACTTCTTCCAGGCCGATGGCCACGCCGCGCGGGCCGCGGTGGCGCGCGCGCGGGCGCGCCTCGCCGGGGCCTCCCGGCGGGAGCGTCAGCACGTGGACGCCCTCACCGCCATCGTGAGCGGGGAGACGGCGCGCGGGCTGGCGCTGATCGAGGAGCACGGCAAGGAGTTTCCCCGGGACGCGCTCCTGGTCAAGCAGGCGAGCAGCAGTATCGGCTTCAGCGGCCGCGCCGATCGCGAGGCCTATCGCACCGCGTATCTCGAGCGACTCCGGCCGGCCTTTGGAGACGATTGGTGGTACGAGTCGGAGCTGGCGTTCGTCTACCACGAGACCCAGCGGTTCGCGGAGTCGCTGCGCCTGTCCGAGCGCTCGCTCGTGAAGTACCCCGGCAATGCCAATGCCAGCCATAACGTGGCCCACGTCTATTTCGAGACCCTCGATCACGACCGCGGCGTCACCTTCCTGGAGCGGTGGCTGGCCGGCTATGGCCGCGCGGCGCCGTATCACTGCCACCTGATCTGGCATCTGGCGCTCTTCGAGCTTCACCGCGGGCACATCGATCGCGTGCTGGAGATCTTCGATCGCGACATTCAACCCGCCTCCAATCCCCGGCTGGCCGTCATGGATGGGCCGGCCACCCTCTGGCGCCTGCGCCTCTACGGCCTGGACGACAGCCCGGCGCGCTGGGAGCCCCTGGCCGCCCTCGCCGGACGCGTGGCCCGCCCCGGCTTCGTCTTCGGCGACATTCACGCCGCGCTCGCGTATGCCGCCACCGCGAACACGCGGGCCCTCACCGCGCTCATCGACAATTTCCGGGCGCTCGCCGGCAAGGGCAATCTGGCCGCCGAGGTGGGCCTGCCGCTGGTCGAGGGGGTGGCCGCCTTCGCCGCGGGCGACTACGCGGGAGCCCTCCGGCACTTCGAGCCCGTGGAGGGGGACATCCACCGCATGGGCGGCAGTCACGCGCAGTGGGAGATCTTCGAGGAGACCATGGTCGTGGCGTATCTGCGGCTGGGCCGTCCCGAGAAGGCCGCGCGGCTCTTGCGCCGGCGCCTCGGGCGCCGCGCCTCGGCGCGAGACGCGCGCTGGCTCGCGGAAGCGGAGACCGCGGCCGGGAGGTAGCGCTATGGCGACGACGTTCCAGGGCGCGGGCCAGGCGCTCGATGCCGCCGGGGTGGCTGCTGCCTGTGACACGCTGGGGGTGCACGCCGCCGAGCTGTGGGCTGTGCTGACCGTGGAAACGCGGGGCTGCGGCTTCCTCCCCGACCGCCGCCCCCTCATCCTCTTCGAGCGGCACTACTTCAGCCGGCTGACCAGGAAGAAATACGACGCGAAGGCGCCCGACATCAGCAATCCGAAGTGGGGCGGATACCACGGCGGCGCGAGCGAGTACGATCGCCTGGACCGGGCGCTGAAGCTGGACCGTCCGGCGGCGCTGCGGAGCGCGTCCTGGGGCCTCGGACAGGTCATGGGGGACAATTTCAAGGCCGCCGGCTTCAGCGACGTCGAGGCCATGGTGGCCGCCTTCGTGAAGTCCGAGAACGCCCAGCTCCAGGGGATGGCCCGGTTCATCGGGGCCATCGGCGCGGACAAGCACCTGCGCGCGCACAACTGGCCGGCCTTCGCCGCCGCCTACAACGGCCCCGCCTACGCCCAGAACTCCTACGACGAGCGGCTGCGCGCCGCTCATCAGAAGTACATGACGGGGGCGCTGCCGGACCTCGACGTCCGGGCCATCCAGGCCAACCTCGTCTATCTCGGCTACAACCCCGGCCCCGTCGACGGCGTGGTCGGCCGCTTCACCCGCTCCGCGCTCGCCATGTTCCAGGAGAAAGAGGGGATACCCGTCCGAGAGATCTTCGACGCGGACATGGTGAAGGCGGTCTGCGAATGCGTGGCACGGCAGTGAACCCCGGCAAGGAGGGGCGCATGCGTCGAATGGTCTGGCTGCTGGTGGCGCTGGCCGCGGCGTCGGGATGCGCGCGAAACGTCTCCGACCGCGAGCTCCAGCGGGTGGCCCGCGACTGGTCCATGGTGATCCGGGCGAGCCAGATCCTGCCCGTGTATCCGCTCACCGAGGATCTCCAGCCCGGCGACATCTTCCTCGTCCAGGTCACGGTGGAGGACCAGGCCAAGACGTATCGCGAGCGGGGCTTCATGCCGCTCGACAACCTGATCTTCCGGCTCGACCCGCAGGGCTACGAAGACTTCTACCGGCACTCCTTCGAGGCCGGGGGCGCCGAGCACCGCTTGCCCAAGCACTGGCTCGCTCCCGGCAAGCCCGACTCCTGGACGCTCGCCCCCAATGCGAGCTTCCCGACCTATGCCTTCTCGGCGCGGCGCGGCGGGGGCTTCAACGTCGCGCTCCCGGTGCAGGGGATCCCGGTGGGCCTGAGCCTCCTCGGTGGCGACGCCACCCAGGGCACCATCACCATCGCGGAGGCGCGCACGTACGGCGTCGACGCCATGTCGCTCCACGACAACGTGCGCGCCTGGTCGGAGATCCCGGCCAATCGCGCGTTCCTCCAGTACTTCGGCGGTGACCCGCAGCACACCAACTATGTCCGCGTCGTGTCGCGCGTGTATCTCACCGGGCGCATCAACGTGTCGCTCCAGGGCTCGCGAAGCTCCGGCGCGACCCTCACCGGCGGCGCCGCCAAGCCCGTGGACCTCGTGGTCCCGAACGCGGGGACCGATCCGTCGAAGAACACGCTCGAGGCCTACACCAGCAATATCGAGAAGCTCAACGCCATGATCGCGGCCGCCATGGAGCGCGCCGGCGGCAGCAATCTCGCGCCCGGCGGCACCGTGAAGGTGGTCTCGGCCTCGTCCAGCAGCATCTCGCTGGCCGAGGACTTCGCCCGGCCCCTCGTCATCGGCTATCTCGGCTTCGACATGGCCATCGGCCCGGGCGGCGTGCTCGGCCCGCCTATTCCCACGCATGCGGTGCTGGAACGGGGAGTGAGCCCGGCCGTGCGCGGCGATCTCGCCGTGCGGCTGGCCTCGACGGCCGCACTGGCCGCGGACTACCAGACCCTCAAGACCCTGTCCGCGCAGGGCGATGCGGGGGCCCGGGGCCTCGTCACCGAGCTGGACGCTCTCGCCTCGCTGGTGCCCGCCACCTATCCCTGCAATCTGCTGGGGCAGCGTGACCCCGCGGGCCCGCTCACCGTGGTCACCGCGGCCGGCCGTCCCACCGACGTGGGCGCCGGCTTCGAGCGCATCACCACGTATCGCGGCCAGCTCAACCGTTCGGTCGCGGCGATCAGGCGGGCCCAGGCCAATCCCGTCGCGCCGGTGGAGGGCTTCGCCGCGCGCGGGGCCGCGGCCGATGCCTTCCTGCGCGAGCAGCTCGTCGCGAACGAGGCGGCGCTCAAGGCCCTCGACGACCAGATGCAGCGCCACCGCGCCCTGCTGAGCCGAACCAAGGTGTACCTCGCCGGCGTGGAGGGATAGGCGATGGGCAAGCCCAAGAAGAAGAAGGCGACGCCGGGCGCCGCGGCCATGCTCGAGGACTCGGTCGCCCTGACGGAGACGTCACTCTTCGAGCCGGACAGCGAGACGACGAACCCCGGCAAGAATGCCGCGCTCGCCGCCCTGCTCAACACCGCCTGGCGCACGCTCGCCCTCGTGCGGGTCGAGCGCATCGAGATCGGCGCCAGCGGCTGGCGCGCCGTCTTCCGCGAGTCGTCCTAGTCGAGCGCGGGCGGGCGCAGCGGCGGCGCCGGCGGGATCATCGGGGGCTCCGAGGGTGACAACGGCCTCGGCGCACGGCGGATCGCGTCCTCCAGGTCCGGCGTGGCCCGCCGCATCTCCTCGGTGATGCGGGCCGCCTCCAGCGCGGTGCCCACCACGCGCGGCGTGATCACCAGCACCAGCTCGGTCTTCTCGATCCGCTCCTCCCTGAACCCGAAGAGGAAGCCGATGACGGGGATGCGGTGCAGCAGCGGGACCCCGTTCCTGGTCGACGTGCGTCGGTTCTGGATGAGGCCCCCCAGCACCAGGGTCTGATTGTTCAGCAGCACCACCGAAGTCTCCGCCTCGCGCTTCAGGAAGCGTGGCGAGTTGATGGGCGGTGGCTCGTTCTCGCCCACCTCGTTGACCTCTTGCTTCACGTCCATGGCCACCGTGCCCTGCTCGCCGATCCGCGGCGTGACGGTGAGGATGACGCCGGCGTCCCGGTACTCCACCGTCTGGGTGATGGAGTTACCGGTGATGCCGCCGGTGGCCACCGGGACTTGCGCCGACGTCACGATGGGGACGGACTGGGAGACATTGATGACCGCCCGCTTGTTCTCGGTGGTCATGACCGAGGGGTTGGACAGCACGTTCACCAGGTTATGGGTGGCCAGGGCGTTCAGCGCGGCGAGGAATCGGTCGGTCGCGAAGGCGAAGAGGGTGAGCCCCGCGGGCACCGGGCCGCCGAGCGGGATGAGGCTCTGCGGGGGGATGCCGGGGATCAGGCCCGAGGGCGACGAGGTACCGGTGAACTTCCCGCTGCGTACCGCCCAGTCCATGCCGAGCTTCGTGTCGTCGGTGAGGGTGATTTCGACCGCGAGCACCTGGATCAGCACCTGACGGGGCATCTTGTCGAGCTGCTTGATCGTCTCCTGGATCTCACGCCAAAGGCGCGGATAGGTCGTCACGATCACCGCATTGGTGACCTCGTCCGCGATGAAGCGGATGTCCGGCCTCACCCCGGTCCCCTCCGTCGGCGGCACGGCGGCGGTGGCCGGCGCGGCGGTCGGGGGCGGCGGCCCCGGCAGCAGCGGCGGCGCCGTCAGCGTGCTGACCGACGGCGGGTAGGCAGCGGCGAGGCGCGTGGACTGGGTTCCGGTGATCGCGGGTCCTCGATCCCCCTTCCCGTAGATCGCGTCCAGGGTGGTGGCGAGGTCCCGGGCCTTGGTGTTCTCGGCGAAGTACACGAACACCTGCTGGCCTCCCCGGAGGTTGACGTCGAGGCGCTCCACGAGGCGCTTGATCGCCGCCAGGTCCTGCTTGCGGGCGTGTACCACCAGCGAGTTGGACCGCCGCTCGGCCACGATGAGGGGCGGCCGGTCGGGCCCGCCGACGCTCTCCCCGACCGATACCGAGACCCGCGGCATTGCACCAGGGGCGGGTGGGGCGGGGGGCGGTGGCGGCGGTGGGGCGGCGCCCGTCGCACCCGGAGCGCGGCCGGCGCCGAAGAGCTGGGTCAGGAGCTGGGCGACCTCCTGGGCATCGGCGTGGTGGAGAGGGATGATCTCGGGCGCCTCGAGGGCCACCGGCACGTCCATGACCTTGATGATGTCGAGCAGGCGCCGGACATTGGCGGCGGTGTCCGTCACGATGACCTGATTGCTCTCGCGATGCGCGCTCACCGCGCCCTCGGCGGCCACGAAGGGCCGCAGCAGCGCCATCGCGTCGGAGGCGGCGAGAAACTGCAGCGGCACCACCTGGGTGACCACCTCGCTGCCCGAAAGCTCCGGCGCGGGGTCGCGCCCCACCACCGTGCGCACGGCCGTCGTGGGCGTTCCCTCGCGGACGATGATGCGATAGACATTGTCCGACTTCACCGCGGCGAGGCCATTGGCGTCCAGCACGGTCAGGAACAGGTTCAGCACCTCTTCGCGGGGGATCCGTCCCACCGTCTGCACCGTGACCTTGCGGCCGCGCACGTTGGGGCCGAACACGTAGTTGAAGCCCGCGATCTCGGCGGCGGCCTGGGTCACGACCTCGATATCGGCGTTGTCGAAGTTGAGGATGACTCCCCGCGGCGGCGTGCCGGTCGAGGGGACCGGCGGTGGGGGTGGTGGCGGGCCGGGCGTGACCTGCCCGGCGGCCGGCGCGGACGCCGCGAGCAGCAGCACGATCAGGAGGGTGCGCGCGACCGCTCTCATCTGGGCCCCGGGGGCGGGGTGAGGGGCGGGTGTACCTCGGCCCCGGGCGCCGGGG
>DATEDO010000251.1:0-8938 GCA_035281625.1 Candidatus Methylomirabilota bacterium | reverse complement strand
GCGCCGGGATCGGCTCGGGAGCTTCGACGACCGCGGGGACCACGACCGCGGGGGCGGCCCCGGGCTCCGGCGCGACGGCCGCGGCCACGGCGACGGGAAGGGCGGCCAGGGCCGGTCGCGGCTCCGGCTCCGCGCTCGCCTCCACGCGCGGCAGCGTCACCACCGCGGGATGCCGATCCAGCGACTCGAACGCGATCTCCGCGGCGAGCGGCTCCCCGAAGTAGAAGCCCTGCCCGCGGTCGCAGCCGAGCTCGCGCAGCCGGAGCAGCTGCTCCTCGGTCTCGATGCCCTCGGCGGTCACGGAGAGCCCGAGGCTCTTGGCCACGCTGATCACCGCCTGCACGATCGCGGTGTCCTCCGGGTCGCTGGTGATGCCCTCGACGAAGGAGCGGTCGATCTTCAGCGTGTCGATGGGGAAGCGCTTGAGGTAGCCCAGCGACGAGTACCCGGTGCCGAAGTCGTCGATGGCGAGACGGATGCCGAGATCGCGCAGGGTGTGGAGCGTGGTCAGCGTGGCCGGCGCGTCCTGCATGACCACGCTCTCGGTGATCTCGAGCTTGAGGCTGCGCGGATCCAGGCCGCTGTCGGTGAGCACCCGCGAGACGAGCGCCACGAGGTTCGGATCCTGGAGCTGGCGCGCCGAGAGGTTCACGCCGATGGTCAGCGGCGGGTCGCTGGGGCGCTGCTCCTGCCAGACCCGCGCCTGGCGGCAGGCCTCCGTCAGCACCCACTGGCCGATGGGAATGATGAGGCCGGTCTCCTCGGTGAGGCTGATGAAGGCCTCGGGGGCGAGCAGGCCGCGGTCCTTGTGCTGCCAGCGGACCAGCGCCTCGAACTCGGCCACGCGTCCCGTCTCGAGGTGCACCACCGGCTGGTAGTGGAGCCGGAACTCATCGCGCGCCACCGCGCTGCGCAGGTCGAGCTCGAGGTCGAGCCGGTGAATGGCGGGCGCCGCCACGTCGATGTCGGTGTCGAACACCTCGTAGCGGTTCCGGCCCTGGCTCTTGGCGCGGTACATCGCCATGTCGGCGTCGCGCAGCAGCTCATCGGGCGCGATCGGCCGCCGGGTGTTCAGCGCCACCCCCACGCTCATGGTGGCCACGATCTCCCGGCCCTCGACCACGAAGGGCGTCTCGAGCCCCCGGCCCACGCGCTCCGCCACCGCGGTGGCGCCCTCGACGTCGTCGAGATCCTCCAGGAGGATGGCGAACTCGTCACCGCCCAGGCGGGCGACGGTGTCCTCCGGCCGCACGCATTCGGCCAGACGCCGGGCCAGCTCCTGAAGGATCTGGTCGCCCACGTGGTGGCCGAGGCTGTCGTTGATGACCTTGAAGCGGTCGATGTCCAGGAACAGCACCGCCACGTGCTGCGGCCGCCGCTCGGTGCGCGCCAGCGCATGCGCGAGGCGGTCCATGAAGAGGCCCCGGTTGGGCATCGCGGTGAGCGGATCGTGGAAGGCCTGGCGCGTGAGGAGATCCAGCTTCTGCGGGAACTGGTTGATCTCCTGCGCCTGTTGCTCGATGGTCGCCATCATCTTCGAGAACGACGCCATGAGGGTGCCGATCTCGTCCCGGCGGTCGACCACGGGGGCCGCGTCCGGCTTGGCGTCGGCGACGATGCTGGCCGCGCGCGACAGCGCGGTGGCGAGGTCGTACACGACGTAGGCGCCCCCCGCCATGAGGAGGGCGGTGAAGAGCAGCAGGATCGGCACCGCGAACGCGTCGCCGGTCGGCCGGCTGCCCTCGAAGAGCGGCCAGACGTAGACGTAGAAGCAGTAGGTGAGGATCAGCAGCGGGATCACGGACGACAGCGTGAGGGCCAGGATCATCTTCTGCCGGACCCGCTGGCCCCCGAAGGCCACTTCCCGTCGGATGTCGTTCTGGCCCATTGTTCGAACCTGCACGGTAGGGGAGCAACCGGGGTGCCACCCCCGGGGACGCCGGGAATGAACATCAATTCAATCGGTTACCACCTGTGGCGGGTCGCTCCCTCGCCGGAATTCGGGGCCGTACCTACAAAATTCGGTCACCCCAGCCGGAATATGTCGCCCGCGGTACCAAGGGGTCCGGTGGCGCCCGCGCCCCCGCACCCGAATCGCGTATACTTCCGGCAAGTCGCGTAACCGCCCTACCGCCCAGAGAGGAGCCACCATGAGGGAAGCCGTCGTCGTCGCCAGCTCCCGGACCCCGCTCGCGAAGTCCGTCCGCGGCTCGTTCAACCTCACCCGCCCGGACGACCTCGCGGCCCACTGCATCAAGGACGTGCTGGGCAAGGCGCCGCGCCTCGACCCCAAGGAGGTCGAGGACGTGATCCTGGGCTGCGGCCAGCCGCACGGCTCCCAGGGGCACAACATCGCGCGCGTGGCCGCCCTGCGCGCGGGGCTCGCCTCCTCGGTCGCCGGCACCACCGTGAACCGCTTCTGCTCCTCGGGGCTCCAGGCCATCGCGATGGCCGCCCACCACATCATGAACGACGGCGCGAGCGCGGCGATCGGCGGGGGCGTCGAGAGCATCACCATGATGAAGCGGGACGCCGATCCCAACCCGTGGGTGAAGGAGCACTGGCCGGGCACCTACATGGTGATGGGCGAGACCGCCGAGGTGGTGGCGAAGCGGTACAAGATCAGTCGCGAGGCCCAGGATCAGTACTCGCTGGAGAGCCAGAAGCGCACCGCGCGGGCTCAGCAGGACGGGTTCTTCAAGGAGGAGCTGGCCCCCATGCAGGTGGTCCGGGGCGTGCTCGACAAGAAGACCGGCGAGATCGTGGGCAAGGAAGACTTCTACGTGGACAAGGACGAGTGCAACCGGGCCGATACCACCCTCGAGGGACTCCTGTCGCTCCCGCCCGTGTTCGACAAGGCCAGCGGCCAGGGGACGGTGACGGCGGGCAATTCCTCCCAGCTCTCCGATGGCGCCTCGGCCACGCTCCTCATGTCCATGGACCGCGCCAAGGCCCTCGGCGTCACCCCCAAGCTCATCTTCCGCGGCTTCGCGGTGGCGGGCTGCGATCCCGACGAGATGGGGATCGGCCCCGTCTTCGCGGTGCCGAAGCTCCTCCAGCGCCACGGGCTCAAGGTGTCCGACATCGACGTCTGGGAGCTCAACGAGGCCTTCGCGGTGCAGGTGATCTATTGCCGCGACCGGCTCGGCATCGATCCCGCCAAGCTCAACGTCAACGGCGGCTCCATCTCCATCGGGCACCCCTTCGGGATGACCGGCTCCCGCATGGTGGGCACGCTCGCCAACGAGATGCTCAAGCGCAAGGCGCGCTACGGCGTGGTGACGATGTGCGTGGGCGGCGGTCAGGGCGCGGCGGGACTCTTCGAGGCCTGCAACTAGCTCGGCTGAACGACAGCCCCCTCACTCCATCCCGCGTCCCGTCGGACGAGCGGGCGGGGTGAGGGGGGGTGTCTTGCTAGCGCAGTCGGCCGAGGTAGGCGTCCAGCGAGGCCGGATCATTACCCCGCGTGCGCGAGGTGACCAGCCAGGACTGCCCGTCGAAATGAGCGTGCGACCACACCTCGTTGAACACCTGGATGCGATCCATGGGGCGCAAGGGGTGCGAGTAGTAACGAATGGGCGAGTTCGTCGGCACGTGCACCCACGCGTGGCGCACGAGCACCCGCTCGTAGCCGTGGACGCCGGGGGACGTGAGCTCCACATCCTTCGCTCTGCCGTATCCATCGGAGAGACGCTTGTCTCCCGCGGTGATCTTTCCCGGTCCCGTGAGGCTCAGGCTCAGCTTCATCGCTGTGGTCTCCTTGGCCGGGGTTAGAGCAAAGGCTGAGCCATCCCGCCAACCCCAATAAATCAGGCGCTTGCATGGGCGCGCCACGACGGGTGGCTACAAATCCGAGGGGCGGGGCCGAGGAGTTCCTCACCGTTCGGGGATCGAACAGGCCCCAGGGGCCATTGAGGAAGGGGACGGGGCTGGGCGAACATGAGGAGCACGGGATGAAGACGCTCCGACGGCTGAGCGCGCATGCGGTCGCGATCATCCTGTTGTGCGGAGTTGCCGCGGCCGACCCCGCGTCGCGGGGCCGTGACCTCGAAATCACCACTGCCGACCGCACCTGGCTCCGGAGCCACGGCCCAGTTCGCGTGGGCATCAACGACACACCCTGGCCCCCCTACGACATCATGTCGGAGGACGGCGAGCACCGAGGCATCACCCCGGACTACCTCGATCTCCTGTCGGCGCGAGGCGGCTTCCCCATCGAGCGCGTCCGCTTCAAGACCTTCCCGGAGGCGTTCGACGCGCTACAGCGCGGCGACATCGACATGGTCGGCTCCATGGCGCGGACGCCGGCACGGGAGAAGGTCGTGCGCTTCACGGCGCCGTACGCGACGAGCCCTTCCGTGATCATCACCCGCCGGGATTCGACCGTCCGGAGCCTCGCGGACCTCGCCGGCAAGAAGGTGGCGCTCGAGCGGGGCTATGCCGCGGTGGAGTTCATGCGCCGGGCCCAGCCCGCGGTGGCGATCCTGGAGGTGACGTCTTCACTGGAGGCGCTCCAGGCGGTGGCGTCGGGGGACGCGCACGCCTACGTCGGCAGCCTCGTCACCGCCTCCTATCTCATCGACAAGAGCTATCTCACCAATCTCGAGGTCCGCGGGTCCAGCGGCTTCCCCACCAGCGAGCTGCGCTTCGCCGTGCGGCAGGATCTGCCGCCGCTCGAGCGGATCGCCGACGGCGTGATCCGCACCTTCTCCAGCGGAGACCACGATCGGATCCGGGCTCGCTGGCTGCCGGGCCGCGGGGTCGCGCCCGTCACCACCGTGTCGCTCACGGCCGCCGAGCGCGACTGGATACGGGAGCATCCGAAGATCCGGCTGGGCGTCCGGCCGAACCAGCAGCCGCTGGAGAGCCTGGACAGCAGCGGTCGCTACTCCGGCATCGCCGCCGACTACGCCGCGCTCCTGCGCGAACGGCTCGGCATCGAGTTCGAGGCCAAGCCGGTGATGGGCTGGACCGAGCTGGCCGCCCGGTTGACCCTCCGCGAGCTGGACGCGGTGGCGCTCATCGCCCCCAACGAGCAGCGCGGGCGCTATCTCGTGTTCAGCCGCCCCGTGTTCTCCATGCCCTGGGTCATCCTGACCGGGGCCAGCGCGACCCCCGTCGCCGGCATGCGGGACCTGCGCGGCAAGCGGGTGGCGATGACCGACAACAGCATCGCGCACGCGCTGATCCGGGAGCGCTACGGCGACGTCTCGGTGCTGGTCGTCCCGTCGGACGCCGACGGGCTGGACGCGGTCGCAGACGGGACGGCCTTCGCGCACGTCGCGCCGCTCGCCGTCGTGAGCCCGCTCATCCAGCAGCAGTACGCCTCGACGGTGCGGGTGGCGGCGCCGCTTCCCGAGATCTCGCCCGACCTCGTCTTCGGCATCCGGGATGACTGGACCATGCTTCGGGCCATCCTGGACAAAGGGATCGGCTCGATCACCGAGGACGAGCACGCGGCCATCCGGAACAAGTGGCTGGGCGTCACCTATCGCCTGACGCTGGACTGGCGGCGCTACCTCGGCGTCATCATCCCCGTCGGCGTCGGGGTGGGGCTGATCATCCTCGTCATCGCGATCTGGAATCGGCAACTCCGGAGCCAGGTCAGGCGCCGCCGGGAAGCCGAGGCGGCGCTGTCGGCGCAGTTCCGCACGCTTCAGACCATTCTCGAGGCCATGCCGGACGGCGCGGCCCTCGTGGATCGGAGCCTCCAGGTCGCCGTCAGCAACGAGCGCTTCTGGAAGCTCCTCGACCTTCCCCGCGCGCGCTTCGGCCCGGACCCGGTCCCCTTCGAGGCGCTGGTGCGGTTCAACGTGGAGCGCGGCGAGTACGGTCCCCTGAGTCCGGAGGTGGTCGCGGAGCGAGTGCTCGAGGCGGCTCGCCGCACCGGGCCCCACCACGAGGAGCGGACGCGTCCCGACGGCACCGTGCTCGACATCCGGGGCGCGCCGCTGCCGGACGGCGGCTTCGTCCGGTTCTACACCGACATCACCGAGCGCAAGCGGGCCGAGCGCGCCCTCGCCGAGGCGACGGAAACGGCGGTGCAGGCCAACCGAGCCAAGACTTCGTTCCTCGCCACCATGAGCCACGAGATCCGCACGCCCATGAACGGCGTGCTCGGCATGCTGGAGCTCCTGTCCCTGACGCGCCTCGACGCCGAGCAGCGGGCGACGCTCAATACCGCCCGCGAGTCGGCCCGCTCGCTGCTCGGCATCATCGACGACATCCTCGACGTGTCCAAGATCGAGGCGGGCCGGCTCGAGCTGCGTCCGGAGCCGTCGTCGGTGGCGGATGCGGTGGAGAGCGTCTATCTCGTGTACTCGGTGGCGGCGAGCGCCAAGAGCCTGCTCCTCATGCGAACGGTCGATCCGCGGCTCAGCCCGGCCCTGGTGGTGGACCCGCTCCGACTGCGGCAGATCCTCAACAACTTCACCAGCAATGCCCTGAAGTTCACGGTCGAGGGGCACGTCGAGATACGCGCCGAGCTGGTCGAGCGGCAGGGCGATCGGGAGACCGTGCGCTTCGCGGTGTCCGACACCGGCATCGGCGTGTCGCCGGAGAATCAGCGCAAGCTCTTTCAGCCCTTCGTGCAGGCGGAGGCCGATACCACGCGGCGCTTCGGGGGCACCGGCCTCGGGCTGGCGATCTGTCGCCGCCTCGCCGAGATGATGGAGGGCACGGTCGAGATGCAGAGCGCGGTGGGGAAGGGCACGACCATGAGCTTCACCGTGTCGCTCCCCATCGGGGATCCCGCGCTCGTACGCCGGCCCGGGCCGGGGAGCGGTCCGTCCTCCACCGTCGCGATGCTGCGCAGCCGGCGGGCCTCGCCGCCGGTGGCCCAGGCCGAGGCGGAGGGCACGCTGGTGCTGGTGGTCGACGACCATCCGACCAATCGGTCGCTCCTCGAGCGGCAGCTCCGGGCGCTGGGCTACGCCGTCGAGTCCGCCGAGAACGGCGTGCAGGCCCTCGAGGCGTGGCGGACGGGCCGCTTCGGCATCGTGGTGACGGATTGCCACATGCCGGAGATGGATGGCTACGACCTCACCCGCGCCATTCGCGCCGACGAGGGCGCACGCCCGGCGGATCGCCGGCGCACGCCGGTGATCGCCTGCACCGCGAACGCTCTGGCCGGCGAGGCCGAGGTGTGCTTCGCCGCCGGCATGGACGACTACCTCGCCAAGCCGGTCGAGATGATGGCCCTCGCCCAGGCGCTCCACCGGTGGCTCCCGCTGCCCGGGACGCTCGACGAGGCGCCCGCCGAATCCGCCGCCGCCTCCCCCGTGGACGTGGCGGCCCTCACCGAGCTGTCGGGGGGCGATCGGAGCGTGGAGCGCGACATCCTGCGCGAGTTCCGCGCCGCCAACGACGCCGACGCGCTCGCCCTCGAGGAAGCCCTCGGCCGCCGCCACCTCGGCGACGTCGTTCGCGCCGCCCACCGCATCAAGGGAGCGAGCCGCATGGTCGGCGCGCGGGACCTGGCCGCGGTGTGCGCGGCCATCGAGCAGTCGGGCCGCGCCGCGGATCTCTCCGCCGTTCTGGCCAACGAGGGGGCGTTCCGGGCGGAGCTGACGCGGCTCAACGCGTATCTCGACACCGCGGTGGCGGGCGGGCCCTGATGGACATCGCCGAGCTCCGGTTCCTCGTGGCCGAGGACCACGACTTCCAGCGCCGCACGCTCGTCCGCATGCTGACCGGGCTCGGGGCGCGCGAGGTGCTGGAGGCCGCCGATGGCCGGGCCGCCCTCGCGATGTTCCGCGACCCCGCGCGCCCCGTGCACATCATCCTCTGCGATCTCGACATGCCGGAGATGGACGGCATGGAGTTCCTGCGGCACGTGGGCGCGACCGGCGCGCACGTGTCGGTGATCCTGTCCAGCGCCCTCGACCGGCACCTCGTCGCGTCGGTCGAGACCATGACCACCGCCTACGGCATGAATCTCCTCGGCGCCATCGAGAAGCCCGCGACCCCCCAGAAGCTTCGCGATCTGATCGCGCGCCACGGCCGCACGCCGGCTCGCCGCCTCGGGGCGCCGGCCGCCCGCGTCCCCGGTGAGGAGGCGGTGGCGGGGCTGCGGGCCGGCCAGCTCGAGCCGTTCTTCCAGCCCAAGGTGGACCTCGCCTCGGGCGCGGTGGCGGGCGCCGAGGCCCTCGCCCGCTGGCGGAATCCGGAGCGCGGGATCATGCCGCCCGACGCCTTCGTCGGCGCGCTCGAGGCGGCCGGCGAGCTGGACGCGCTCACCTGGGTGATGCTCGAGCGCTCGGCCGCGGCGGCGGCCGAGTGGCAAGCCGAGGGGCTGCGGGCGTCGGTGTCGGTCAACCTCTCGCTGACCTCGCTGAGCGATCCCACGCTCGCCGACCGCATCACCGACACCGTGCGCCGGCAGGGCCTCGAGACGCGCGCCATGATCCTGGAAATCACCGAGTCGGCGGCGATGACCGACGTCGGCCGCAGCCTCGAGAACCTGGCCCGCTTGCGCGTGAAGGGATTCGGGCTCTCCATCGACGACTACGGCACCGGCTATTCCTCCATGCAGCAGCTCGCCCGCATTCCGTTCACCGAGCTCAAGCTGGACCAGTCGTTCGTCACCAACTGCGCCACCCACGCCCAGCATCGCGCCATCATCGAATCCTGCCTGGACATGGCCCGGCGGCTCAAGTTGAAGACCGTGGCGGAGGGCGTGGAGACTCACGCCGACTGGACGCTGCTTCGCGATCTCGGCTGCGGCATGGGCCAGGGCTACTTCATCGCCGAGCCGATGTCGCTGGCGGACTTTCCCCGCTGGGCGCGGGAGTGGACTCCGCCCGCCTGAGCGGGTGTGCTAGGATGGCGAGCGTCGTCACGTCCGCGCGGCACGCCCGGGACCCCGTCGTCTAGCCTGGCCAAGGACGCGACCCTTTCAAGGTCGAGATCGCGGGTTCGAATCCCGCCGGGGTCACCA
>DATEDO010000250.1:0-38107 GCA_035281625.1 Candidatus Methylomirabilota bacterium | reverse complement strand
CCCAGCACCAGCGCGCCCTCCCCGCCGATCACCATGAGCCCGGCCTGCGCAGGCAGCGCGACGCAGAGGGCGGTCAGCACGAGGGGGGCGGCCCGGGCCAGAGTGTTCTGCCAGGAAAAGGCGCTGGCGAAGGCGCCCCGGTAGATGAGGGCGTAGACCTCCAGCGGATTGTGCTGCAGGACGGCCATGAAGAGGCCGAACAGGAACAGGGCCACCGCGAGCGCGCCCACCGGGATGGCGAGCGCTTCCGCGGAGCGGCGCCACCCGCCGGCGAGCGCGTTCACGACGGAGCCGGCCGTCAGACCTTGCCGATCACGCCCTCCACGAGGTAGTTCATCTGCTCCAGCACGACGTCGGTCTGCTTCTGGCTGACGCCCTGGTCGATGACCGTCTTGCCGGTATTGTCCTTGAGCGGGCCCTTGAAGATCACGTAGTCGCCCTTCATCATCTGCGCCTTCACCCCGTCGGCGTTCTTCCGGGCCCCCTCCGACACCGCTTTGCCGTAGGGGGACGCCCTCACGAACCCGTCCCTGAGGCCGCCGCGGAGGAAGTTCACCAGGGGCTTTCCCGCCATGGCGTCCTTGATGTGCGTCGTGTAGGGCGTGGTCCAGTTCCACTCCGCGCCGGTGAGATAGCCCTTGGGCGCCAGCGCGGCCTGATTGGCGTGATAGCCGCACACGAAGATCCCCCGCCGCTCCGCCGTCTCCACCACCACCTTGGGGCTGTCCACGTGGCACGTCAGCACGTCCACGCCCTGATCGATGAGGCTCTGCGCCGCCTCCGCCTCCTTCACCGGCAGGGACCAGTCGCCGGTGACGATGAGGGTGGTGGTGATCTTGGGATCCACGCTCCGCGCGCCCATGGTGAAGGCGTTGATGTTCCGCAGGACCTGCGGGATGGGCTTGGCCGCGATGAACCCGAGCTTCTTCGACTTCGACGCATGGCCGGCCACGATGCCGTTGAGGTACTGGCACTCGTCGATGTAGCCGAAGTAGCTGCCCACGTGCTTGGGGTGCTTACCGTCGGTCCAGAGGCCGCCGCAGTGGGCGAAGCGCACCTTGGGATACTTCTCCGCCATACGGAGGATGTGCGGATCGAAGTAGCCGAACGACGTGGGGAAGAGTAGCGTGGCGCCGTCCTGCTCGATCATGGAGCCCATGGTCTTCTGCACGTCGGTGGTCTCCGGCACCTTCTCCTGCTCCACCAGCGTCACGCCCGGCAGCTTCTTCACCGCCGCGGCCGCCTGCGCTTGGGCCTGGTTGTACCCGTAGTCGTCGCGGGGCCCGACGTAGATCACGCCGACCACGAGCTTGCCGGCAGCGGCGGCGCGCCGCGCCCCCAGCGGGCCCAGCGCGGTGAGCGCGCCGGCCGCACCGAGGCCCCTCAGGACGGCACGCCGATCGAGTCGCGTTCTCGCGTCGCTCATGTATCGCTCCTTGGCAAAGAGGGGGTCGATGGCCTCGCGGCTCTCAGGCCCGGAAGCAGGCAACGCCCATGCCAGGGAGACACTCCCCACAACGTCCGGTTTTCAAAGGAGGCGGGGCGCGGACGGCCCGCTCGGTCGACCGCCCACGTGCCCAAGACTTGGGCAGCCCTGGCTATTCGCTGAGCAAGGGGCGCGGTACAATCCCGCCGCCATGGCCTCCACCCTCGTCATGCTCCCGCCCCAGACGTCGACCACCCGCGACTGGGCGGCCCGGCTGGCCACGGCGGTGCCCGAGCTTCGCGTCGTCGTGGCCGAAGACGCCGCCGCCGCGGCGGTCGCGATCCCGGACGCGGAGGCGGCCTTCGGCACGCCGACGCCCGAGCTGCTCGCCAAGGCCGGCCGCCTGCGGTGGCTTCAGGCGCCGCAGGCCGCGCCGCCGGCCGGCTTCTACCACGCGACGCTCGTCGCCCACCCCGTCGTGGTCACGAACTTCCGCGAGATCTACAACGACCACATCGCGGCGCACATCATG
The DNA here is from genome assembly GCA_035281625.1 of Candidatus Methylomirabilota bacterium. GTDB lineage: Bacteria > Methylomirabilota > Methylomirabilia > Rokubacteriales > CSP1-6 > DASRWT01. The sequence goes on along the minus strand of DATEDO010000250.1, from coordinate 36,149 downwards.
GCCTTCGTCCTCGCCTTCGCGCGTGGGCTCCATCACTATTTCCCCCGGCAGCTCCGGCGCGAATGGCACCCGCTTCCCCTCGATACCGGCGTGATCCACCTTCCCGAGGCCACCGCGCTCATCGTGGGCGTGGGCGGCATCGGTGGCGAGACCGCGCGGCTGGCCGCGGAGTTCGGGATGCAGGTGATGGGCGTGGACGCGCGCCGCCGCGAGGCGCCGCCCGGCGTGCGGAAGCTCGACGGGCCGGAGGCCCTCGACTCGCTGCTCCCGCTGGCTGACTTCGTCGTCCTCACCATCCCCCACACGCCGGAGACGGAGGGCCTGATGCACCGGGCGCGCTTCCAGCGGATGAAGCGCGGCGCCTTCTTCATCAACATCGGCCGGGGCATGACCACTCGGCTCGATGATCTGGTCGCCGCGCTCCGCGCCGGTGAGATCGCGGGCGCCGCGCTGGACGTGTTCGAGCAGGAGCCCCTGCCCGCCGATCACCCGCTCTGGACGCTGCCCAACGTGCTCATCACGCCCCACACCGCGGGCTACGGGCCCTATCTCGACGACCGGCGCTTCGACATCCTGCTCGACAACAGCCGCCGCTTCCTCGCCGGACAGCCGTTACGAAACGTCGTCGACAAGGCGCACTGGTTCTAGGCGCGCCCCGCCTCCCGGGCGCCGGGTGGCGCGGGCGCGCGCTCGCGGGTCGGCGGCAGCTCCACGATGGACGCGGGCACCCCATTGCCACCCCCCTGCACCTGGAGCCGGCGCGTGTGGAAGCCTCCGAGGGTCGCCCGGTGGCCGACGCTGAACATCATGGCCTGGGGGAGCCGCTCTCGGATCAACCGATAGAGGCGGGCCTCTGTTGCCTCGTCCAGCGCGGAGGTCGCCTCGTCGAGGAACAGCCAGTCCGGCCGCTGCACCAGGGCGCGGGCGAAGGCGATGCGCTGCTGCTCGCCGGGCGACAGCTCGCGCGCCCAGTGGGCCCTCTCGTCGAGCCGGCTCGCGAGCTGCGGCAGCCCCACCGCGTCCAGCGCTTCGCGCAGCATCTTGTCGTCCACGCCGCCCGCCGGCGTCGGGTACGTGACCACCTCGCGCAAGGGCCCGATGGGGAGATACGGCTTCTGGGGCAGGAAGAGCATCCGCGAGTCCGGCGGCACGCGAATCTCCCCACGGCCGAATGGCCAGATGCCGGCCATGGCGCGGATCAGGGTGCTCTTCCCCGACCCGGAGGGCCCGCCCAGCAGCACCGTGTCTCCGGGACCCAGCGACAGATCGATTCGGGTGATGAGCGGTTGGCCGTCGGGCCGGTGGAGATCGACTCCGTCGACGAAGAGGCGCGGCGACCCCGCCGCGGTGGGGCGAAGGTCGATGCCGCCGACGTCCGCGTGGGCCTGCTGGAGCGCGAGCTCGAAGCCGGCGAGCCGCTCGACCACCGCGCGCCACGCTGCGATCTCCTTGTACGACTGGACGAAGAAGGAGAGGGCGTCCTGCACCTGCTGAAACGCCTGGGCGGTCTGCATGAGCCCGCCGAGGCCGAGCTCGCCGCGGAAGTAGCGCGGCGCCGCCACGATGGAGGGAACGATCCACGCCCCCAGGCCGTAGCCCGACGTGAAGTACGTCATGCGCTTCTGCCGGCGCATGATGCCCCACCAGTTGGCCACCACGTCCTCGAAACGCTGCCGGAACGTCCGGAACTCGTCGGTCTCGCCGCGATAGAGCGCCACGCCCTCGGTGTTCTCGCGGAAGCGAACGAGGCTGAATCGGAAGTCGGCCTCGTAGCGCTGGCGGTCGAAGTTCAGCCGCACCAGGGGGCGGCCCAGCAGGTCCGTGAGCCAGGTGCCGAACACCGCGTAGAACACCGCGACCCAGACCATGTAGCCGGGCACGTCGAGCGAGACGTCGCCGACGGTGACCGTGAACTTCCCGGAGAGGCTCCAGAGAATGGCCACGAAGGTCACCAGCGTCACCGTCGCCCGGATCCCGCCGGTGAAGAGGCCGAGGGTGTGGGTGGCGAGCTGCTGCACGTCCTCCGCGATACGCTGGTCGGGGTTGTCGGTCTCCCGCCCCGTGAGCTGCATGCGGTAGTAGACGTCGTCGGACAGCCACGCGCGCAGATATCGGTCCGTGAGCCACCGTCGCCAGCGGATCTCCAGCATCTGATTGAGGTAGACCTGGTACACGGCGAGGAGGATGAAGATGCCGATCAGGTACGTGACGCGGAAGAGCTGGGCGCGGAAGGCGGTGAGGTTCTTGTCCTGTAGCGCGCCATAAAAGGCGTTGTTCCACTGATTCAGGAGTACGGTGAGATACACCATGCCGAGCGTCAGCGCGATCACCGCGAGGAGGAGGCCGCGCGCCGGCCACCGATCGTCCGAGACCCAGTAGGGACCGATGAGGCCCCAAGCCCGCCGGAGGGTCTGGCGGAGGTTCATCCGGGCCGGGAGCTCCGGAATTTCGCGGGCGTCAGGCATCCGCTTGAAACGCCCGCGGGCAAGATCCATAGTGAGATCTCACGAATTGATTCTACAGGCCACCGAGGGACGAATGGAGCGCCAAGCGGCTCGACCGTCGCCGGGGGAGTCACCCGAGAGGTACTGGTTACCCATGGGCGGCCTGTATGCCGTCCTGCTGGCCCTGGCCCTTGTCGGCTGCGCGGGGCCCTCGCTCGTGACGCCGGAGCAGGCTCGGGGCATCCGGGACCGGGAGCGGGCGCTCGCCGCGCACGGGACCGCCATCCAGCTCGCCATCCGCGAGGCCGGGGCGGAGGGCGCGCTGGCCTTCCTCGACACCTCGACCGGGCGCCTCGTGGCGCTGCCGGGTGACAGCCCCGCGGATGCGTGGGCGCGCCGGGCCGCGAAGCCGGACGCAGCCGCCCCCTCGCCTCCGCCCGTCCTCACCTTCGTCCACCGCGCCGACATCCCCATCGCACCCGAGCCCGTGACCTTGGCGGCAGTCCAGCGGCAGCAGGCGCTGCGGACGTCCCTCGCCGCCCTGGAGTCCGACTTTCAGGAGACGCATCGCCGCCTCGAGGAGCGAGTCGCCGCGGTGCAGCGCGAGCTGACCGAGTCCGTGCAAACCTCGAAGCGTGATTCCGACACGGCCCTCGCCGCCACCCGGGCCGAGCTCCAGAAGGCCCTCACCGGGGTGGCCGACGATCTCGCATCGACGCGGCGGTTCATGCTACAGACCGCGCAGCTCGCCTGGCTCAACCACGAGACGAACGTGGAGAACGCCAACGCGGTCCGGAAGGTGGCCTCGGCCAGTCAGGAGCTGTCCTCGAGCTCGGCGAAGCTGGAGGACACCATCCGACAGCTCTCCCAGACCCTGAGCGCGCAGCTCCGGGAGCTGTCGAATCGACTCGACGCCCTGCAGGGCAAGGTCTCGAGCCTCAAGTGACGGCACCCCTCCGGCTCCTCGGCGCGCCGCTCCTCCTCACCTGGCTCATCGTGGGCCCGGCCCAGGCCGGCGAATGGGAGGCCGCGCGCGACAATCTGGAGGCGGCGGTGCGCGCGCAGGCCACCCGGATCGCCGAGCTCGAGGCCCGGGAGCGCGGGGTGCGAGACCCCGAGCGGCGCGCCGAGAAGATCACACGTGACCGCGCCGCCTCGCTGGAGGCCGTTTTCAAGGGCGGCCGCATCCCCCCCGACCCGGCCCAGCGGCTCGCCGCGGTGACCAACGAGTGGCGCGCGGACGGCCCGGAGCGCCGAGCGCTGCGCGAGGGCCTCGCCACGCTCCAGAAGAATCTCGAGCGGGCCAACGCCAGCCTGGGCCGCACGACCGACGTTGCCGAGGCCGCGAGCCACCGCCTGGCGCGCTCCGGGTTGCTCCAGAAGTTCCGCCGGCTCGAGGACGAGGAGCGAGCTCGTGTCCAGTGGCAGCTGGATCAGGCCGCCCGTGAGCGGGATCGGCTGCAGCGCGAACGCCAGGCGGGCGAGCGCGAGCGGGGTGTTCGCTAGAGCGCGAGCTGCCCGCCGACGACCCGGGCGTAGTAGCCCTGCTGGGCCAGCAGATCCTCAGGGGCCCCCATCTCGGTCAAGCGGCCGCCCTCCACCACCAGGACCTTGTCCACCCGGCGAATCGTGGTGAGGCGGTGGGCCACCATCAGCGTGGTGCGGCCGCGCATGAGGGCGAAGAGGCTTGCCACGACCTGGGCCTCGCTCTCCACGTCGAGCGCGCTGGTGGGCTCGTCCATGAGGAGAATGGGCGCGTTCTTCAGGAACGCCCGGGCGAGGTTGATCCGCTGCTTCTCGCCCACGCTGAGCCGAGCCCCGCCGTCGCCCACCACCGTCTGATAGTGCTGGGGCAGCCGCTCGATGAGCTCGTCGGCGTGGGCGGCGTGGGCCGCCGCCTCGATGTCCGCCATGCTCGCGCCGGGGTTGCCGTAGGCGATGTTCTCCGCCACCGTGGTCGGGAGAATGATGGGCTCCTGCAGGACGAGGGCCACCTGTGCCCGGAGGTCCTCGAGCTTCAGATCGCGGAGATCCACACCCTCCACCAGCACCGCGCCCGCCGTGGGGTCGAAGAACCGCGGGAGCAGGTTCAGGAGCGTGGTCTTCCCCGCGCCGCTGGGGCCGATGATGGCCGCCGACGTCCCCGCGAGGAGCTTGAAGCTCACGTGGTCGAGCACCGGGCGCCGCGGGTCGTACGCGAACGACACGTCGTCGTAGCTGATGTTGCCGTAGACCGGCAGCGGCGCGCCGGGCCGGCTCGCCCGCGCCCCCGCGGGCGCGAACATGTCATCCGCCGAGGTGGGCAGCCCGGCGCCGTCGTCGTCCCGGCCCGCCACCACCGCCCGCGCCTCCGGCCGGCTCTTCACGTCCTCGGGCGTGTCCAGGATCTCGAACACCCGGCAGGTGCTCGCCCGCGCGCTCGACAGCGTGGCGCCCACGCGGGACAGCTGGTTCAGGGGGTCGAAGAGCTGGGTCACGTAGGCCAGGAACACGAGAAGCTCGCCGACGGAGAGGTTCGAGGCCAGCACCTGCCGGGCGCCGACCCAGGTGACGGCGAGGGTGCAGGCGCTCAGGATCACCGAGATCGAGCCCCAGTAGAAGACCTCGAGCCCCTGCTGCGCCATCTTGTGGTGGCGCGCCTGCTCGGTGTGCGCGGTGAAGCGCCGCTGCTCGTGATCCTCCCGCGCATGGCTCTGGATGAGGGGCAGCGCGGTGATGTTCTGGTGGATCAGGGCGTAGACCTTGCCCTCCGCCTGCTGGGCGGCAGTGCCGCGGAGCCGGAGCGCGCGCCCGAACACCTTCATGGAGAGCATGAGCACCGGGACCGCGACCAGCGCGACGCCCGTGAGATAGAGATTCAACTGGGCCATCGCCACCGCCATGAAGACGAGGGTCGCGGTCGCGCTGATGAAGATCAGGAAGCCGTCCACGAACAGCGTCTGGAAGGCGGTCGTGTCGGTGCCCGCCCGGAAGATGATGTCGCCCGCCTGATTGCCATGGTGGTAGCGCAGCGATAGCCTTTGGAGCCACCCGAACACCTCGTCGCGAACCCGGCGCAGGCCCCGGAGCCCAACCCCGAGCGCCACGTACACATGCCCCGCGTTCGCCGCGGCATGTATCAGGTGAAGACCCAGCGCCGCGGCCACCAAGGCCGTGATCTGGGCGGGCTGGCTCCACTGGTGTGCCGCCTCCGGCAGCCAGTCGGGATAGGGCTTGGGTCCCAGGACGCTATCCACCAGCAGTGCCAGTGGCCAGGGCTTGAGGAGGTTCAAGCCGATGCTGAGGAGGAGCAGCCCGAGGGTCAGCCCGACCCGGCCGGCGTCAGGCCGGCAATAACCGAGTGCGCGGACGAGCTGGCGAAAGCCTGCGTACGATGCGGCGATCTCACGTCTCAGCCAGGCGGTGTCCATACTTGCCATTTGAGGCCGGAGCAAGGCACATGCCACGGGGGCGGCTGCGGCCCATGCCCCCTAGAACGCGTTGAAAACCGGTCCCGTTTTGGCCCCGCGAGGCCGAGATCGCGGAGCCGGGACCGGGTCGTCGCGTAAATCCTACACGATGGCCCTCCCCTCATTCAGCGTGAATGGGCGCGGGGGCCGCCCCGTCGTCGGCCCGCGCTCGGGAGGGGGGCTCGATACGCACCCGGCGCAGGAGCGGAAGCAGCATGATGGACGCGCAGAAGACGACGAAGAGAATCCAGAAGTCATCGCTGAAGGCGAGCAGCTCGGCCTGACGGGTGACTTCCCGATAGAGGGTCCCCAGGGCCCGCCGCTCGGCCGTGAACGAATCGGCCCCCTGCGCGGCGAAGTGCTGCGCCCAGACACGGAGGCGGTCCGCGGTCTCCGGATCCCACACGTTGACGTGCGCGGTGAGGGTGGTCTGGTGCTCCTGGCTGCGGCGGGCGAGCAGCGCCGTCATCAGCGCAACGCCGATGCCGCCGCCGAGGTTCCGGACAACGTTGAGGGCGGCGGTGGCATTGCCCATCTTCTCCCGGGCAATGGTGGCCAGCGCCACCGTGTTGAGCGGGACGAAGATGAAGCCCACCCCCACGCCCTGCACGAAGCGGGGCCAGGCGAGCGTCCAGTAGTCGACCTCCAGGTTCACCGTCGCCATGACCCAGGCCGCGTAGGCGTTGAGCACACAGCCGAGGGCGAGCAGCCAGCGCTGGTCCATTTTCGTGATGAGGCGGCCGGCGATGAGCAGGGAGAACAGATTCCCCACCCCACCCGGCGCCAGCACGAGACCGGAGGTCCAGGCGTCGTAGCCGAGCACACGCTGGGTGAAGAGGGCCAGCAGCACCATGCTCGAGAAGAAGCCCATCATGACGACCAACATGATGAGGCTGGAGGCGGCGAAGTTGCGATCGGTGTAGACGCTGAGGTCCAGGATGGGCTCGTCCACCGTCAGCTCGCGGATGAGGAAGCCCAGGAGCGCGGCAGCGGCGAGGGCCGCGAGCGCGGCGATGACCGAGGACTCGAACCACTCGTTCCGCTCGCCCTGATCGAGAAAGAGCTGTAGCGACAGGAAGCCCACCGCCATGAGCACGAGCCCCAGCACGTCCACGCGCTCGGGGCGGCGCAGATACGGCGGGTCGAAGAGCACGGCGCTGGCCGCGAGCACGCCAACGAGGCCGATGGGCACGTTGATGTAAAAGATCCAGCGCCAGGACCAGTTGTCGGAGATCCAGCCGCCGAGGGTGGGGCCGAAGATCGGCGCCATCATGATGCCCATACCCCACGCGGCCATGGCCATGCCGCGCTGGCGGAGGGGGAAGATCTCCCACATGATGGCCTGCGACAGCGGCATGAGCGGCCCGCCGCCGATGCCCTGAATCATGCGCGCGACCAGCAGCACCCAGATGTTCGGCGCCAGCCCGCACAGGACCGAGGCCAGGGTGAAGGTGACCGTGCACACGAGGAAGAAGCGCTTGCGCCCGAACACCCCGGCGAGCCAGCCGGTGGCGGGCAGCACCACCGCGTTGGCGGCGAGGTAGGACGTGAGCACCCAGGACACCTCGTCGACCCCGGCCGAGAGCGAGCCCTGAATGTGCGGCAGCGCCACGTTGGTGACGGTGACGTCCAGCACCTGCATCACCGTCACCAGCATCACCGAGCCCGTGATGGCCCACTTCCGGGCCGCCCCCACGGGCGCCTCGGCCGCGGGCACCTCCGCGGCGGTGGTCACACTCGCTCGAGAATGTGCAGGCCCCGACCTCGGTCGATGAGATAGAGCAGCCCGCGATCGTCAACGCACACGTCGTTGCTCGACACGCGCGAGGAGCCCTCGGGCACGGGCGGCAGGAAGTGCGCGACCTCGCGCGGCGCGTGCGGCCGGGAGATGTCCACGATGCGGAGGCCGTGGGCGAACCACGCCACCGGGACCTCGGGGCCGGTGATGCGCTCCGACGGCTGATGGCAGCCGGTGAACTCGGGCTGGGGGCTCCCGTCCACGCCCTCCACCTGGAAGCTCGCGAAGGGCGTGGGCCGGCGCTCGTCGGTGATGTCCACCAGCCACAGGAAGGAGGGCGGGCCGGGCTCGAGCTTGGCCACGTCCTCGTCGGCGACCAGCAGCACGCGCCGCCCCTGGAGCGGGAATGGCACCGGCAGCGCGGTGTGGGTGGGCGTGATGAAGGGCGGGCTCCAGTCCAGCCCCGAGACGTGCTTCGGCTTGGCCATGTCGGCGATGTCGAGGATGACGAAGCCCCCGTGCCAGTAGCTCACGTAGAGGCGATCGTCGAGACGGATAGGGTGATGGCAGCGGTGATGTCGTCCCGTCCAGCCTGGCGTCTCCCCGCCCGCCTCCCATTGCCCGGGCATCCACCACCGGCCCACTTCCTGTGGTCGCTCTGGGTCGGCGAGATCGAGGATCATCACGATGTTGCCGCGATAGCCCTCCATCTCGGGCGAGATGTAGGCGTAGCGCCCGTCGAAGGTGAAGCGGTGGACGCCCAGGCCGCCGCAGCGCCAGAAGGCCAGCTCGCGGGGTGCGCTGGGCTTCGACACGTCGAAGACGAGGAGCCCGCCCGCGCCCTTGGCGGCATCGGCCCCGTGGCCTTCCCGATTGACGAGCATCAACCCGTTCGCCGCGCGCACCTTGTGGGAATGGGTACCCGGCGGGACTTCCAGTGTGGCGAGCGTACGCGGCGAGGCGGGATCGCGCACGTCGACGAGGGTGGTCCCGTGCGGGTGCTTCATGTGCGCGATGCACGCGAGGGTGCCGTCCACCACCACCTGGCCGCCGCCGGGACAGTCCACATATGCGACCTGGCGCAGTCCCCGCGCGCTCGCCGACATGGTGCTGAGCATCATAGCGCAGACCCACGCGCCTTGACACTCGGAGGCCGGGGTGTTGAAGTTCGCTCTCGGAGGGACCCCCGCATGGCCGAGATCGTCGCCGCCGCGCTCACCGCGCACGCGCCCCTCATCACCGGCAGGCCAGACGTCTCGCGGCCCGATCAGCGAGACCGGCTCTACGAGGGCTTCCGTGAGCTTCAGCGCCGCCTCGCCACGGCGCGGCCGGATCTCCTCGTGCTCTTCGTGAACGATCACCTGCAGAACTTCGCTTACGACAATCTTCCGGCCTTCTGCGTGGGCCTCGCCGACCGCTATCAGGCGCCCAGCCCCGGCGGCGCCGCGCTCATGCGCCTCACGCCCCGCACCCTGCGCGGCCGGCCGGACTGGGGCATGGCCCTCCTCACCGCGGGCCTCGAGGCGGGGATCGATTTCGCATACTCGTACGAGATCGAGAGCTGGGACGAGATGTCGGTGCCACTGTCGTTCCTCATGCCCGGGGGGGACGTCCCCCTCGTCACCGTGTACACGAACTGCGCGGCGCCACCGCTGCCGGCCCCGCGCCGCTGCCGCGAGGTGGGCGCCTTCGTGGGCGAGTTCATCCGCCGGCGTCCGGGCGCCGAGCGCGTGGCCCTCCTCGCCACCGGCGGGCTCTCCCACTGGGTGGGCACCCCCCAGACCGGCCGCATCAATCCCGATTGGGACCACTGGGTGCTCGATCACGTCACGCGGGGCGACGTGGAGCCGCTGACGCGCCTCCGTTGGGAGGACATCGAGCGTGATGGCGGCAACGGCGGGCAGGAGATTCGCAACTGGATCGCGCTTCTCGGGGCGGTGCCGGGCTGGAAGGGCGAGGTGCTCGCCTACGAGCCCGTGGCGGAGTGGATCACCGGCTGCGCCACCGTCTGGGTGCACCCATGACGGCGTCCCCCGAGGGCGGCACGACGATCCGCGTGTCGTACGCCCTCAATAGGCTCCTCACCGCGGTGGCCCGCCAGCACCAGATGAAGGAATCGCTCACCGAGCAGGAGATGGCCGGCCACGACCTCACCCCCGCGGAGCGTGACGCGCTCCGGACCGGGGACATCGGCGCCCTCTACGAGCTGGGCGCCAACCCGTATCTCATCCGGCGCGTGTTCCGCCGCCGCTTCCCCATCTGAGGCTCGGGCGCGTGTCGCACGTCTGGCGGGGCCGGTGAACACTCCGGGTGTGGCGGGCGGAGCCGCAGCCGAAGGCGAGGCGACCATTTCAACAAAGGGTATCTCCGTCAACGCGACGCTGTTCGCGAGCCTGCGCCGCCGGCGGCCCGACGTTCCCGACGGCCCGCAGCGGGTGGCGCTGCCCGCGGGTGCCACGCTCGCCGATCTCCTCGACGCGCTCGGGCTGGCCCGCGACCTCGACGTCGCCGCCGCCGTCAACGGCGACCTCGCCGCGCCCGACACCGTGCTCCCCGACAACGCCGACGTCATCCTCATGACGCCAATGGAAGGGGGAGCCGCAGCCGCCGGCGAGGCGACCCTTGCAACAGAAGGGGGAGGGATATGAAGCTCGCGACGTGGCGAGGCGGCAGCCGCTTCACGGTGGACGAGGCCCCGGAGCCCGTCGCCGGCCCGGGAGAGGTCGTCGTCGCGGTGGAGGCGGCCGGCATCTGCGGCACCGACGTCCACGCCACCCAGGGGCTCTTCCCCTGGCAGCCGCCGCTCGTCATGGGCCACGAGTACTCGGGCGTGGTCCGCGCGGTCGGCCGCGGGGTGAGCCCGAAGCTGATCGGGCGGGCCGTCGCCTGCGAGCCCTCCCAGGGCTGCGGCAAGTGTCCCGCCTGCGCCGCCGGGCGCATCTCCCAGTGCCCCGGCGCCAGGCGCATCGGAGGCTTCGCCGAGCGCGTGCTCCTCCCCGCCTCGTGCGTGCACGCCCTTCCCCGGGGACTCGACGCGGTGACCGCGGCCCTGGCCGAGCCCGCCGCCTGTTGCCTGGCCGGCCTCGAGATGTACGCGATGCCCCGGAACGCGACCGTGGTGGTGATGGGCGGAGGGATCATGGGGCTTCTCACCATGGCCATCGCAAAGCGCCGCGGCGCCAAGCGCGTGATCCTCTCCGACCCGTTGGAGGAGCGGCGGGCCATCGCCCGCCGTCTCGGCGCCTCGGTGCTGGTCGACCCCACTCGCGAGAGCCTCGGCGAGCGCGTGGCCGCCCTCACCCGCGGGGTGGGCGCCGACGTGGTCTGCGAGGCGGTGGGCAAGCCCGAGCTGGTGGGGGAAGCCCTCGGCCTCGTCAAGGCCACCGGGGTGGTGCAGCTCGTCGGGGTGAACCCGAAGGGCGCGCGCCTGCCCATCGATCTCTACGACGTGCACTACCGCGAGCTGCGCATCCACGGCGCCTACGGCCGGGGCACCGCCTTCCGCCGCGCGCTCGCGATGCTGCCCGCGCTCAACGTGCGCCGCCTCATCACCGCGCGCTTCCCTCTGGCGCGCGTGGAGGAAGCCTTCGCCCATGCCTCGGCCGGGCGCGGCGCCAAGACCATCATCACGCCCAACGCGGCGTAGCGAGGAGAACCGCCATGGACCTGGCCTCTCGGGTCGCCATCGTCACCGGCGCGGGGCGCGGCATCGGCCGCGCCACCGCGCTCGCCCTCGCCCGCATGGGCGCCGACATCGTCGTGGCCGAGCTGGATCGCGTCACCGCCGACCGCACCGCCAGCGAGGTGAAGGGGCTCGGGCGGCGCGCGATCGTGGTGCCGACCGACGTGACCTCGCGGGCTGCGCTCAGCACCATGGTGGAGCGCACGCAAGGCGAGTTCGGCCGCCTCGACATCCTGGTCAACAACGCGGGCATCTACCGCGCCGCCGCCACCCTCGACGTGACCGAGGAGCACTGGGACGCCGTGCTCGACATCAACGCGAAGGCGGTGTTCTTCGCCAGCCAGGCCGCGCTCCCTCTCATGATCGCCCAGAAGCGCGGGGTGATCGTGAACCTCGCCTCGCTGGCGGGGAAGATCGGCAGCAAGACCAATCTCCCCTACAACGCCAGCAAGGCCGCCGTGGTCAGCATGACCAAGAGCCTGGCGCTGGCCCACGCCGCTGACGGTATCCGCGTGAACTGCGTGTGCCCCGGCTTCGTCGAGACCGACATGTGGAACCAGGTGGCGAAGGAGCAGGGCGCGCTGCTGGGGATGAGCGCCGAGGAGTTCACGCGCCACCGCGCCGCATCCGTGCCGCTGGGCCGCATGGAGAAGCCGGAGGACGTGGCCAACGTCATCGGCTTCCTCTGCTCCGACAAGTCCGCCTACATGACCGGCCAGGCCCTGAACGTCACCGGCGGCGTCATCATGCATTAGGCCTGGGCCCATGTCGGAGTCGGCGACCTCGGCCAGACTCGCGTCGAAGCGGCGGCCGTACACCTCGGTCATGGCCACGAAGGCCGCCGCCATGCCGCGGGTGGCGAGCCCCTCGTCGCTCGGGAATCGCGGGGGTCCCCTTCGTCGATCCGGTGCGCCACGTCCAGCACGGTGTCTTGAACTCCCCCGCCGGCCCCGCTACTCTGGGCGGCGATGAACCCGCTCCGGCCGCTCGACCGATACATGACCGTCAATGGCCTCCGGCTCCACTGCCTCGACTGGGGTGGCGACGGTCCGCCGCTCCTCCTCCTGCACGGCTTCACCGGCCACGCGCACGCGTGGGACACGCTGGCCATCGCCCTCCAGGCGCATTTCCACGTGTACGCCCTTGACCAGCGTGGCCACGGCGAGAGCGACCCCGCCGAGGTCTACAACCCCGTGGTCGCCTACGACGACATCAGCGGCGTGCTCGCCGAGCTGGGACTGACCACGCTCACCGTGATCGGGCTCTCCATGGGCGGGCGCAACGCGATGTACTTCGCCTCCAAGCGTCCGCAGGCGGTGCGGCGGCTCGTCATCGTGGACATCGGGCCCGAGATCAGCAAGAAGGCCTCGCCGGCGGCGCCCGGCCCGCCCGAGCCCGAGACCTGGGACTCCATCGAGCAGGCGGCGCAGCATCTCTACCGCGGCAATCCCTATCCCGGCATCCACTACTACCGCTGGGTCGCGTCCCACAGCCTGAAGGCCAGGCCCGACGGCCGCCTGGTGTGGCAGTGGCATCCGAGCATCAAGGAGCGGCGTACCGTATCCGACATCGACTGGTGGGGGCTGCTCAAGACGCTTCCCATGCCGACCTTGGTGCTGCGGGGCGCCGAGAGTACCGTGCTCGACCGCGGCGTCGCCGAGCGCATGGCCACCACCCTGCCCGACGGCCGCTTCGTGGAGATCCCACGAGCGGTCCATACGCTCCACGAGGACAATCCCGACGCCGTGCTCGCCGCGCTCCGCGCCTTCCTCGCGTTCTGAGTCCGCCCACCGTGCACGCCGAGCGCACGCCGGGCCCCGCCTCGCACACGTACTTCTCCCAGCGCCTGCGCCTGCACTACGTGGACTGGGGCAATCCCGGCGCGCGGCCCCTGCTCCTCGTGCACGGCGGCCGCGACCACTGCCGCAACTGGGACTGGACGGCGGCCGCGCTGCGCGACGACTGGCACATCCTGGCCCCGGACCTGCGCGGCCATGGCGACAGCCAGTGGTCGCCCGACGGCAGCTACACCATGGCCGGCTATGTCTACGACCTCGCCCAGCTCATCCATCAGCAGCGCCTGGCGCCCGTGACGGTCGTGGCCCATTCCCTCGGCGGGGCCATCGCGCTGCGCTACGCCGGGATCTATCCGGAGACGGTGGCCAAGCTGGTCGCCATCGAGGGGCTGGGGCCGCCGCCCGGCGCCGTCGCCGCGCTCCGCGACGTGCCTATCGAGGCGCGCATGGACAGGTGGATACAGGAGCAGCGGGGCCTCGCCGGCCGGCTGCCTCGCCGCTATCCCTCCATCGAGGACGCCTTCCGGCGCATGCAGGAGGAGAACCCGCATCTCACCGCGGCGCAGGCCCGGCATCTCACCGTGCACGGGGTGAACCAGAACGAGGACGGCACCTACAGCTGGAAGTTCGACAACTACGTCCGCGCCTGGTTCCCCTACGACATGCGCGGCCAGGACATCCAGCGCCTGTGGTCACGCATCAGTTGCCCCACCCTGCTGCTCTACGGCAAGGAGAGCCGATCCGGCGATCCCCTGGCCGATGGCCGCGCCCGGCACTTTCCGCATGTCCGCGTGTCCGGCGTGGACGGGGCCGGACACTGGCTGCACCACGACCGGCTGGATGTCTTCCTCGACACCGTCCGCGCGTTCCTGAAGGAGCCCTGAGCCGACACCCTTCAAGGAGGAACCGATGAGAGCTCGCACTTGGTTCGTCACGTGCACCGCCATCGTCGCGCTCGTCGTCCTCGGCGTCTGGAGTCTCACGCCGGCGCCCGCCCCCGCGCAGCAGCGAACGTTCACCTGGAAAGTCCAGAGCTCCTTCCCCGTGACCGACTACCCGCACCGGTCGCTCCTCGAGCTGGCCAAGTCCATCGAGCAGATGTCGGGCGGCCGGCTCAAGATCGAGCCGCTGCCGGTGGGCGCGGTGGTGGGCTTCTTCGAGGTGCTGGACGCGGTGAATCGCGGCACGCTGGACGGCGGCCTTACCTGGCCTGGCCTCTGGGCGGGCAAGAACTCCGCCGCCGGGCTCTTCGGCTCTCCCCTGGGCGGGCCGTACGGCATGGGGCAGAACGAGTTCACCGCCTGGCTCTTCTCGGGCGGCGGGCAGGAGCTCTACAACGAGCTGCTCCAGAAAGAGCTCAAGATGGACGTGGTGGCCCACTTCACCACCATCCAGCCCTTCTGGGAGGCGTTCGGCTGGCTCAAGAAGCCCATGAAGAGCCTCGACGATCTCAAGAAGCTCAAGTTCCGCTCATCGGGGATCGGGCTCGAGATGTTCAAGCGCATGGGCATCACGACCGTGGGCATGGCGGGCGGCGACATCGTCCCCTCGCTCGAACGGGGCCTCATCGACGGCGCGGAGTGGGCCATTCCGAGCCGCGACATCGTCATGGGCTTTCAGCTGGCCGCCAAGTACTACTACATGCCGAGCTTCCGCCAGCCTCCCACCTTCCACGAGCTCATCATCAGCGGGAAGAAGTGGGCGGAGCTCCCGCCGGACCTCCAGGCCATCGTGAAGTACGCGACCATGGCCGAGATCACGCGCCTCGGCGCCTACACGGTGGATCAGGACAGCAAGGCCGCCGAGGAGCTGGCCACCAAGCACCGCGTCAACATCCTGCGCACGCCCGACGAGGTGCTGCGCGCCGAGCTCGAGGGCATCGACAAAGCCTTCGAGGCCGAATCGCAGAAGAACCCCTTCTTCGCCAAGGTGCTGGCCGCCCAGAAGGAGTACGCCAGGAAGACGGTCGCTCACGCGCAGAAGATGACCCCGCCCATGGACATCGCGGTCAAGCACTACTGGCAGAAGCAGTAGCCCCCATCGGCGCGTACAAACAACAAGGGGCGGCGCCCCCAGTCGTGGGGCGCCGCCCGTCGTTGCGACTACGGCAGCCCGCTAGAAGCGGCCGTAGCGGAGCCGGCGCACCATGCCGATGGTCCCCACGCCCAGGCCCAGAAGCGCGAGGGTAGCCGGGATCGGCACCTGCCGGTCCGAGCAGTTGGTGGCCGGACCGTTGAGCTCGAGGCAATAACCCCAGGGGCCATCCCCACTGTTGGCGTAGCTGACGAACGCGATCGTGTAGGTGCCCTCCGGAAGCTGCAGGCTGGAGAAGGGATCGCCGAAGGGACCAGCGATGGCGGGGGACAGCTCGTCGTCGCCGAAATCGAGCGAGGCGATGTTGTCGAGGTCCCCACCGAACTGGTCAGTGTCGCTGAACGTCCCGCGGTAGACCCAGAACGCCGGGTCGAGCCCGCCCTCGAGCCGATGGCCGGTGATGGTCACCTGGGCGGCCTGAGTGAGCGTGAACTGCCAGTAGTCGGCCAGGAGGGGATCGTTTGGTCCCCCGTCCGGCACGGTGTCGGTCACCGGGACGCCGGATTGCAGCGTGCCGAGATACACGATCGGCACCGCCTCAGCCATCTGGGTCCAGGCGCCCAGCAAGATCGCCGTCGCCACCGCGAGTGCTCTGATCATCGTCGCTCCTTCGTGTATGGGGTCACGCCCACTTGGTGTCGCTGTTCCGCGTGACACGGGATCAGAGCAGGCGCCGTGCCACGCCGCGCCCTCTGGCCCATACCCATCATTCTGGGCACTTATCCGCTATGAATCCCTTGCACGAGGCGGTTCGTAAAGCCGACCGACAGGAACCGCCGCCCCTCCCCTTCGCCGATGACCTGAGGTATGCTGGTCGGCGGTTTCCGGAGCCCTCGACCTCAACCCCTCACCTCCGACGCAAGGAGATCCGGCATGGCACAGCTCTCCATTCCCCTCGACGCCGCCCGCTTCGCGAAGGGTCTCAGCTGGAAGGACTACATGGCCCAGATGGGCGACACCCGGGCGCGCACCGAGGACAACTACGCCAAGGCCGCCCTCACCGACGAGGAGCGCGCCTTCTTCAAGGGCTCGGCGCTCGGCAAGGTGAAGTACGCCCTCATGCTGGCCGAGAACTGGTGCGGCGACGTCCACCGCAACTCGCCCCTCCTGGCCCACATCTGCGAGGCCATGCCAAACTGCGAGATGCGGGTCTTCTTCCGCGACCAGAACCTCGACATCACCGACCTCTATCTGAACAACGGCTATCGCTCCATCCCGGTCATCGTGTTCTTCGACCAGAACTGGAACGAGATCGGCCACTGGATCGAGCGCGCGAGCGCAGCCACCCAGAAGATGATGGCGCTGCGTGCGAAGACGGTGGACGTGGCGCCGGCCGATCAGCAGGAGGCGGCGACCGCGGAGTTCCGGAAGCAGTACCAGGCTCTCCACGAGGGCCCCAATAGCCCCTGGCGCGAGGCGGTGAAGGAAGTGCGCCAGGTCCTGTCGATCCGGCTCGGGCTCCTGCCCCCGGACGCCAAGAAGTAGATCGCGCATGCGGGCGACGGCGGACGCGCTGCGCCGGCTCACCAGCGCGATGCTGCGCGCCGGCGGCAGCGGGACCGAGGAGGCGGAGCTCGTGGCCGACCATCTCGTCCAGGCCAACCTGGCCGGGCACGACAGCCACGGGGTCGGGATGATGCCGACCTATGTCCGCAACCTCGAGGCCGGCCTCGTCGTCCCCAACTCCCGGGCCAAGGTCGTCAAGGACGACGGGCCCATCATCATGATGGATGGACTCCGCGGCTACGGGCGATGCGTGGGCGGCGAGCTGATGACCGCCGCCATCGCCCGGTGCCGTCAGACGGGCGTCGCCGTCGGGACGCTCGCCAACTCGCATCACGTGGGACGGGTCGGCGCCTACGGCGAGCTCGCCGCCGGCGCCGGCCTCGTCTCGCTCCACTTCGTCAACGTCACCGATCATCGCGCCCTCGTGGCCCCCTTCCGGGGCAGCGATGGGCGCTTCTCGACGAATCCCGTGTGCATCGCGCTCCCGGCCACCGAGCGGCAGCCCACCGTGGTCCTCGACATGGCCACCAGCGAGATCGCCATGGGCAAGGTGCGCGTGGCGAAGAACGAGGGAAAGCTCGTGCCCGAACGCGCCCTCATCGACGCCCAGGGCCGCCCCACCCGCGATCCCAACGTCATGTACCAGGAGCCGTCGGGCGCCCTTCGCGCCTTCGGTGAGCACAAGGGTTATGCCCTCGCCGTGGTCACGGAGCTGCTGGCCACCGCGCTCACCGGCGGTCCCAGCATTCAGCCCGACAACCCGCGGCTGGGCGGCATCGTCAACAACATGCTCTGCGTGCTCCTCGACCCGGGGCGACTGGCCGGCATCGAGTGGTTCCGCCGCGAGCTGGACGGCTTCGTGGGCTACGTCAAGGGCTCCCCGGCCGCCCGCGGCGACGCGCCCGTCCTCGTACCCGGCGATCCCGAGCGCCAGGCGCGGGCCACTCGGAGCCGCGACGGCATCGTCGTGGACGACACGACCTGGGAGGAGATGCTCGCCGCCGGCGAGGCGGTGGGCCTCTCGCGCGCGGAGGCCGCGACGCTCGTCGCCTGAGGTGACTGCCCTCGCCCGCCCCCCCGACGAGCTGCCGCTCGCCGGGTACACCGTCCTCGACCTCACCCGGGTCCTCGCCGGCCCCTACTGCACGCGCATCCTCGCCGACATGGGCGCCCGCGTCATCAAGATCGAGCGCCCCGTGGAGGGCGACGACATGCGCCGGAACTACATGCAGCTCGAGCCCGGCCGCACCGACCAGTCGAGCTACTTCACGCGCGTCAACGCGGGCAAGGAAAGCGTGGCCATCGACATGGCCAAGCCCGAAGGCCAGTCCGTCATCCACGAGCTGGCGCGTCGCGCGGACGTGTTCGTGGAGAACTTCATGCCCGGCGTGGCCGCCAAGCTGGGCTGCGACGAGTCGACGCTGCGGGCCTTCAAGCCCGACCTCGTCTACTGCTCCATCTCCGGCTTCGGCCAGACCGGCCCCTGGCGGGCCCGTCCGGCCTTCGCCCACATCATCAACGCCGCCTCCGGGCTCATGCACCTCGAGCAGGGTGACGAGGCCGCGCCCCGCGCCTCCAATCTGCAGGCCGCGGACGTGCTCGCGGGCACGCACGCGGTCGGGGCCATCGTGGGCGCGCTGCTCCGCCGCGGCCGCAGCGGCAAGGGGGCGCATCTCGACGTCTCCATGCTGGAGGCCCTGATCAGCGCCGACAGCGTCACCTACGCTGCGGTGCTGAACGGGGGCGAGGAGGCGGGCAACCCGCGGCCCGGCATGGTGGTCGCCGCCATCGGGGATCGCGCCCTCGCCATGCAGTTCGTGGGCTCGGGCGAGCTCTGGCCGCGTCTGCTCGCTCTCATGCGGCGCCCGGAGCTGGGCAAGGATCCGCGCTTCGAGACCGCGGACGGCCGCCGCGCCAACTGGCGGGCGCTCCGGGACATCGTGGTGGGGTGGCTCCAGTCCACGTATCCGAGCGTGGACGCGGCGCTGGCCGCGCTGGCCCAGGCGCGCATTCCCTGCGCGCCGGTGCTCCGGCCCGCCGAGCTGGTGGCGGAGCCGCACCTGGCGGAGCGCGGCTTCTTTCCCGCCGTGCCGCACCCGGCGCGGGGGACCGTGCGCGTGACGTCGACGCCCTATCACCTGGACCACCGGCCGCTGGGACCCCGGGGGCCGGCCGCCTATCGCGTCGGCGAGCACACCCGGGACGTGCTCTCGCGCGACCTCGGCTACAGCGCCGAGCGTATCGAGGCCCTGCGGCGCGCGGGCATCGTCGACGTTCCGTAGTCGCCCCATCCCCCCGGGAGTTCCCCGCTCCGCTTCCCCGGCGAACGCGCGGAATAACGCCTTCCATGGGATAGACTGGGCGGACAGCTTTCTCGTCCGTCCCAGACAGCACCCGTGGAGGCGACGTGGAGACGGTGACCCAGGCGAGGGGGGCGGCGCTGGCTGCCGACCTGCGCGCGCTCGCCGAGGCGGACGCGCGGCTGACTCCGATGGACGTCCTCCTCGAGTCCGCGTGCCGCGAGGGCCTGAGCGATGATCGCGGGTTCCGCCTCCTCGGCCGGCTGTGGACGCTCAAGCGCGCGATGTACTACGTCTACGGCGCCTGGGCGATGGGACTCAACGTCAACGAGTTCCCCCCGTCGGTGGCGTACCTCTTCGGCAAGCAGATCTACGACGACTCCACCCACGAGATGCAGTACGTGGATGAGATCCTGCGCCGGGGGTGGGCGCCGACGCAGCGCGCGGCCTTCGCGCACCCGTACTGCGCGTTCGTCCCGGCCACCCGCCTCGCCTACTTCGTGTTCGCGCTGCGCGCGCTGACCAACTACCGGCAGAACATCCGCATCGCCGCCTTCAACCTCGGCGCCAAGGTGATCGAGCTGGCCTGGCTGGAGCGGTTCGGTCGCGACCTCCCCGACGCGGGGCTGCGCGCGCTCTTCGCGGGCCAGGTCGCGGAGACCAGGAGCCACGTGCTGATGGGGCGCTTGATCGTCGAACGCTGCGTGACGAGCGCGGTGGACGAGGGACTGGCCCGGCTCGACCAGGGCGTGGTCCGCCAGAACTATCTCTTCGCCCTCGACGAGATCGCCGCGGCCACGCTGGGCCTCGCGGAAGCCAAGGGTGAAGTCGTGGTGCCCAAGGACTGAACCCGGATGACGGACCCAACAATCGCGATCACGGTGGACCACGCCGCCTGCACCGACTGCCGCATGTGCTACGTCGTCTGCCGCGAGATCGATCTCAACGCGGTGTACGTGGCTCCCGACTCGCGGCACCGCCTCGAGATCGACCCCGGCCGCTGTCGCTATCCCGGATGCACCGCCTGCCTCATGTACTGTCCCGCCCCGGGCTCCATCGTCGAGGTCGCGAGCGGCCGCTCCCTGGTTCCGCCGCCGCCCGGCGTTTGGGCGCCGGAGCGGCGCATTGCCCGCGGAGCCGCCTGATGCCACGCCCCAATCACCCGCTGGTGCAGCAGTTCCTGGACGCCTGGGTCACGCCAACCGGCTTCTCGGGCCCCGGCGTGGAGTTCCGCATGCGCATGACCGCCCGCTGCCTGCCGGTGTGGAACGGCGCCACCGCCCGCGCCGTGAAGGGCGGCGAGGAGGACCGGCGGGCCACCGGGGACGAGTGGAAGATGGAGCGGGCCCTGGCCGGCTACGCCCTCGAGGGCCCGCAGATGTCCATCAAACAGATGTCCACCCAGCTCCTCTCGGTGCCGATGGACCAGCAGGCGCGCTTCATCGACCTCCAGCGCATGCGGGCCCGGCAGGTCTGGGACGAGATGAAGCACGGCCAGCTCAACGCCGACGTGCTCCTGCGCGCGCGGAAGATCAAGAGAGAAGACGAGCTGATGGAGAGCGTCGCGGCCAACGCCCAGGACAACCTCGCCTACTTCGGCCTCACGTCGATGTTCGCGCACCTCCATCCCCTCGCCCGTGCCGCCCAGAATTACTTCGTGGAGGCCATCGCCTGCCTCGGCATCACCGCGACGCTCCAGGCCGTGGACGATCCCCTCATCCGTCATCAGATGAAGAGCCAGCAGGCGGAGGAGCTGATGCACTTCATGGAGGGGAAGTATCAGCTGGACGCGTACTGCCTCACCCCCGCGGAGCAGCGGCCGGTGGAGGAGGCGTTCGATTTTCTCCTCAAGCCCTGGGCCACGACGATGAACCCGGCCTTCGGCGCCCGGCGGGAGGGCGGCGCGTGAAGGTGCGCATCGACGACGCCCTGTGCATCGCCTGCGGCCTCTGTCGGGAGGCCTGCCCGGAGGGCGCGGTGCACCCGCGGATGCAGGACGTCCACCACCGGTTCGAAGTGCTGCCGCACGAGTGCACGGGCTGCGCGGTGTGCCTGGATTACTGTCCCGTGCCGGCCGCCCTCGTGCAGCACGACACCGCCTCCGCCTGATCCCCCGTGGCGGACGAGTTTTCCGCGGGCGAGGTCGAGGGCTCCGTCCCGGCTCGCTTCGCGCGCGTGGCCGCCGACCGCGCGGACGCCCTCGCCATCGTCACCGAGCGCGAGCGGCTGAGCTATCGGGCGCTGGACCGCCGATCCGACGCCCTCGCCGGCGCGATCGCGCGCGCGGGCGGCCCCGCCGACGCGCCGGTGGCGGTGCATGCCGCCGACCCCCTCAGCACCATCGTCGCCATGCTCGCGGTGTGGAAGGCGGGGCGCTTCTGCGTGCCGCTGGACCCCGCGCTTCCGCCGGCGCGGCTCGAGGTGATCCTGCGCGACGCGGAGGCCGGGCTGCTGGTCGCCGAGGATCCCGCTGCCTTCACCCCCGCGGCGGACCGTCACATGCTTCGTCTTGGGGCGGTGGACCTCGAGGCGCCCGGCCCGCCGCCTCGGCCCGCGCTCGCCGGCGACAGCCTCGCCTGCCTCCTTTACACGTCGGGCTCCACCGGTGAGCCCAAGGGCGTGGTGCGCACCCATCGCAACCTGCTCCACCGCGCGCGCTGCGCGGTGGGTTCGCTGGGAATCCGGGAGGGCGACCGCGTAAGCGCGCTCCATTCGCCCGCCTTCGGCGCGGGTCTCCGCGACGTGCTCGCGGCGCTCCTGGGCGGGGCCACCCTCTGCCCCTTCGATCTCCGGCGCGCGGGGCTGACCGCGCTGGGCGACTGGATCGACCGCGAGGGCATCACCGTGCTCTGCGCGGTGGTCACCACGCTGCGCCACTTCCTCGCGACCCTCGACGCGGACCGGCGTTTCCCGTCCATCCGAATCGTCCGTCTCGGAAGCGAGACGCTGTTCCGGGAGGACGTGGACCGGCTCCGCGCGCGCCTCGCGCCCGGCTGCGTGATCGTCGCGGGCTACGGCGCCAGCGAGGCCAGCGGTATCGTCGAGTACCGCATCGGCCCCGGGACGCCGCTCCCCCCGGGACGCGTGCCTGCCGGCTACCCGCTCGAGGGCGTGGAGATCCTGATCTTGGGGGGCGAGGGCGCGCCGCTCCCGGTGGGCGAGGCCGGCGAGATCGCGGTGCGCAGCCGCTATCTGTCGCCGGGCTATTGGCGGCGCCCCGACCGGACGCGCGCCACCTTCGTCGGGGACGGCACGGGCGCTGCGCCCCGCATCTACCGCACCGGCGATCTCGGCCGCCTGGCGCCGGACGGCTGCCTCGACCTGATCGGGCGCCTGGATCATCAGGTCAAGATCCGCGGCTATCTCGTGCACCCGGACGAGATCGAGCGGCGGTTGCTCGAGCACCCCGCCCTGCGCCAGGCCGCGGTGATCGGCCGGGACGACCTGTCGGGCAACACGCGGCTCATCGCCTACGTGGTCCCGGCGGCGCCGGCGGGGCCCGCGCCGGCCGCCCTGCGCCGCCACCTCCAGGAGCGCCTGCCCGACTACATGGTCCCCGCGGCCTTCGTGAGCCTCCCGGCCCTGCCGGTCACGCCCAGCGGCAAGCTCGATCGCGCCGCCCTGCCCGAGCCCGACGCGCGCGAGCGCGCCGGCGACTTCGTGCGCCTCCGCAACCCGCTCGAGCATCAGATCGCGGCCCTGTGGGAAGAGCTCTTCGACACCCGCCCCATCGGCGCCAGCGACGACTTCTTCGAGCTCGGCGGCAACTCGCTGCTCGCCGCCACGTTCGCGGCGCGGCTCGAGCGCGCCTGCGGGCGGGCGCTGTCGCCCAGCGCGCTGCTCGAGGGCAGCACGGTGGGGGCGGTCGCGGCCGCCCTCGCCCGTGACACCGCCGCCCACGTGACGCCCCTGCTCGCGCTGCGCCCCGCGGGACGGCGGATACCCTTCTTCTACCTGCACGGGGACTACAACGGGGGCGGTCTCTACTGCCAGGGACTGGCGCGCGGGCTGGATCCCGACCGGCCGTTCTACGTGCTCACGCCCCACGGCCTCGACGGCCGTCCGGTGCCCGAGACCATCGAGGAGATGGCGGCGGAGAGGCTCGCCGTGCTGCGGAGCGCGCGGCCGCGCGGGCCCTATTCCCTCGGAGGCTACTGCAACGGCGCCTTCGTGGCCCTGGAGATGGCGCGGCGGCTGCGGGCGGGGGGCGAGCGAGTGGACCTCACGGTCCTGGTCGAGGCGCACGCCCCGGTGCGCGGCCAGCGCGCGCTCCAGCGCATGTCCGACCTCGTGCGGCGGATGGCGGGACTGTCCACGCCGGTGCGGCAGGGGCTGTCGAGCCGGCTGGACCGCGCGTCGACCAAGCTGGCGCATCTGACCCGCTACTACGAGGGGCGGTGGCGCACCGCCCAGGCTCCCGGAGAGACCAGCCGGAGCCGGCTCGTGCGGCGGGGCCTGGCGTCCACCGCCCGCGCCGTCCTCGCGGGGAGGCTCGGTGCGGACGAGCCCGGCCCCGCTGCCCCACCGGCCTTCGGGCGTCGTCACGTGTACCGCGGCTCGTTTCGCCGCTACGCGCCGGAGCCCTATGAGGGCCGGGTGCTGCTGCTGCGCGCCGCCGACGATGCCGCCTATCGTCCGGACCTGGGCTGGGGACGGCTGATCCCGCATCTCGAGGTGGACGTGATCCCCGGTGAGCATCTCACCTGCATCACTCGGCACGTGGCCGCCTTCGCGGCCCGGCTCGAGCAGGCCTTGCGACAAGGAGAGGACACATCATGAGCACGATCGCCGTCGATGGGGCCTCACTGACCCTGGAAGACGTGGACGCGGTGGCCCGCGGCCGCGCGCGGGTGAGCCTGCGTGGCGCGCCCGCCGTACGCGACCGCATCGCGCGCTCGTACCGGCTGAACCAGGAGCTGATGGGCCAGGGCATGCCCATCTACGGCGTCACGACGGGCCTCGGCGACTCGGTGGACCGTCACATCGGGCTCGATCGCGCGGCGCGGCTGCAGGGCAATCTCATCGCGTATCTCGGCTGCGGCGTGGGTGAGTACATGCCGGTGGAGGATTGCCGCGCCATGCTGCTGGCGCGCGTGAACTGCCTGGCCAAGGGCTACTCCGCGGTGCGCCCGGGCCTGATCGAGCGGCTCATCGAGCTCCTGAACCGCGACATCATTCCCTGCATCCCCGCCATGGGCTCGGTGGGCGCCAGCGGCGACCTCATCCCGGCCTCCTACATCGCGGCGGTGGTGATGGGCAAGCGCGAGGTCTATCACGCGGGGCGACGGCGGCCCACCGAAGCCGCCTACGCCGAGGCGGGGCTCGCGGCCATGGCCCTCGAGCCCAAGGAAGGGCTCGCCATGGTCAACGGCACCAACTTCATGACCGCGGTGGGGGTGCTCGCGCTGCTGGACGCGCATCGCCTCGCCGTCATCGCCGATGCATGCACCGCCCTCGCCACCGAGGCGCTGACCGGCATCACCGGGCCCTTCGATCCGTTCCTCCACGACACCGCCAAGCCGCATCCCGGCCAGGTCGCGTCCGCCGCGCGCACGCGGCGCCTTCTCCGCGGAAGCCGCCTGGCCCGCGACTACGCGGAGCTCGTGCGCGAGATGGGCACGCTCGACAAGGGCTTCCGCCGACTCGAGGCCAAGATCCAGGACAAGTACTCCATCCGCTGCGCGCCCCAGTGCGTGGGGGCGCTCCACGACGCGGTGGCATGGGCCCGGCAGATCCTCACCGTGGAGCTCAATTCCAGTAACGACAATCCCCTCTACGATCTCGACGCGGGGACCGTGCGGAGCGGCGGCAACTTCTCGGGCTTCCACGTGGCGCTCGCCATGGATACGCTCAAGACCGCGGTGGCCAGCGTGGCCGACCTGCTCGACCGGCAATTCGAGCTGCTCAACGATGAGAAGTACAACATGGGCCTGGGGATGTGCTGCACCAATCCCCTGCCCGAGGACCATCCGGAGGCGGGCACCCATCACGGCTTCAAGGGCATGCAGCTGGCCATCTCGGCGGTCACCGCGGAGGCCCTCAACGCCTGCACGCCCATGACGGTATTCAGCCGCTCTACCGCCTGTCACAACCAGGACAAGGTCTCCATGGGCGCCACGGCGGCGCGCCAGGCCCGCGAGGTGGTGGATCTCACCCAGCGGGTGGCGGCCATGCACCTGCTCATCCTCTGCCAGGCCGCCGACCTCCGCGGCCCCGACCGCCTGGGCGAGGGCAGCCAAAGAATCTACCGCGCGATCAGAACGGTCTCGCCCTTCGTGGACTTCGACCGCGAGCTTCGCGGCGACATCGAGGCCGTCGCCGGCCTCATTCGCTCCGGCGCGCTGATCGAGGCGATCGAAGCCGACGCCTAGCCGGACTTCGCGTACTTGCCGCTGATCTGCGGGGTGGTGCCTTCCTGCCCCTTGTTCTGGCGGTCGAGGCGGGTTTCGCGAGACCACACGCGCTTGAGGTCATCCCGTACTCCAAACCGTAGGCGGCCGAGCCCCTCCGTCTCGAGCTCGATGCCGTCGCCGTCCTGGAAGCCGGAGAGTCCTCGGTGATTCGTGCCGGTGGCGAGGATGTCGCCCGGCTCGAGGGCGTGGATGGACGTGACCCACTCGACGCAGCGCGGGATCTTGTGCGCCATGTCGGCGGTGTTGAAGTCCTGCATGAGGGTGCCGTTCACCCACAGGCGCACCCGGAGCTTGTGGGGATCGGCGACCTCGTCGGCGGTCACGATGTAGGGCCCGATGGGCGCGAAGGTGTCCCGGCTCTTCATCTGGTAAAAGGTATTTCCCGGCGGGAGCAAGCCGCGCGCGGAGCCGTCGATGAAATTCACGTAGCCGAAGACATGGCGCATCGCATCCGCCTGCCGCACCTTCGACGCGCGTGCGCCCATCACCAGCGCCACCTCCGCCTCCCCTTCGAAGATGGTGGCGGGCACGTCGGGGAGCACCATCGTCTCACCGGGCCCGATGATGGCCCCCGGCGACTTGAGGAAGGCATTGATGGGCGCGGGCTCGCTGCGCGTGCCGTCCTCCATGTAGTTGACCGCCATGCAGACGATGGTGCCGGGGTTGGGCAGGGGCGGGCGTATCCGGACCTGGCTCACGGGCACGCCCTTGCCCGCGTCGGCGGCCGCCTGGAGCCGGCCGCGATACGCATCGAACCGCGTGATGAGTCCTCGGATCACGTCCTGGGGCTGTAGCCGCGGGAGGTCGCGGGTGACCTCGGAGACGTCCACGACGGTATCGCCCGTGAGCACACCGAGCCGCCAGTCGTCGAAGAAGAGGATCTTCACGGTGCCCTCCTGTGGAAACGGCATGGGGACTCTGCCCGCCCCCGAGGGCCCGATCATACAACGCGGTCTTGACACGTGGGGAGGCCATCGGAAACCATGGCGCCATGGCTCCGACACCGATGGTCCTCGAGTTCGGGATGGGTGTGGACGTGCACGGGCAGGACGGCACCAAGGCGGCGTGCCGCGCGGTATCCGACGCGATTCGCCACTCGAGCCTGCCCTTGTTCCAGGAGATCCGCGCCAAGGGCGGGCGCATGCTGGTGGACGTCACGGTGGGCGTCGCCGATCCGGCGGGAGTGGACGTGGAGCGGGTGCGCAAGGAGCTGCCCCACGGCGAGGTCACCGTGCGCGCCGTCGCCGGCGGGCTCCGCGTGCCGGGCTCGGACACCCTGATCGCGTGCGCGGCCATCACCGTGAGCGTAGACTACGGGACATGACGATCGCCGGCGCCGGCATCGGGCTCAGGCGTCTCCAGCACCTCGTGCTCTGGGTCGGGGACGTCGAGCGCAGCGTGCGCTTCTACTGCGAGCTCCTCGGCTTCGAGGTCAAGCGCCGCTACCCCCGCGCGGCCTTTCTCAAGATTCCCGGCACGCCGGACGATCATCACCTGGGACTCTTCGAGCAGCCGGGCGTGCGGCCGCCCCACGAAGGCGTGGCGCGGATGTATCACTCGGCCTGGGAAGTGGGCGCCCTCACCGATCTCGCCACCGCGCGGCGCCGGCTCGTCGAGGCGGGCGCGCTGGTGGGCTCCTCCGATCACGGGACGAGCCTGTCGCTCTACGCCAAGGATCCGGACGGGCTCGAGTTCGAGATTTTCTGGACGCGGCCCGACGGCGAGCCCACGCCCACGCGCGCGCTCGACCTCGAGGGCGAGCTGGCCCGCCGCGGGATCGCCGCGCCCTAGCCGCGTCCCAAAGGAGACCCTCATGACCACGCCGACGACCTATTCGCTCGACGAGTTCCTCGCCGACACCCGCGCCACCATCCGGACCAAGGGCGTCCCCTCGGGACTCGCCGAGATCCGCGGCCACCTGGAGAAGCTCCTCCACAATCCCGATCTCCTGAAGAAGCACCTGGGCGACCCCGTCCCCTACACGGAGCGGGCCACCATCGGCCACGATCCCGAGACCGACGTCCACGTCCTGGTGCACGGGCGGGAGAAGGCAGGCAAGTCCTCGGTGCACGATCACGGGCCGTGCTGGGTGGTGTACGGGAACTACCGGAATCCCACCCGGATGCGCCGGTGGCGCCGCCTCGACGACGGGAGCCGCCCGGGCCACGCCCGGCTCGAGATGTCGAAGGACTTCCTCAACGAGCCTGGTCACGCCGCAGTGTTCGCGGTGGGCGACATCCACTCCATCGAGTTCGGCGACGACACCATCTTCATCCGCGTCACCGGCGGCGACGTCGAGTCCAAGCAGACGTTGCGCTTCGACCCCGAGAAGCAGACGGTGGAGCTCGCCAACCGGGCCCTGGGCCAGCGCTAGGGGCTAGACTTTTCCCCAGTAAGCCCGGGCCGACGGGAACACCGTCGTGCAGCGGGTAGGCTCGGTGGGGCCGTCGAGGGTGTCGGCGGCCGCCCGCCAGGTGGCGTAGTGCGGCATGTTCCGGTGCGCTTCGAGCGCCGCCTGGTCCTTGTACACCTCGAAGAAGTAATACACGTTGGGGTCCTGCTCGTCCTGCAGCACGTTGAAGCGCAGACAGCCCGGCTCGTCTCGCTCCGATCCCAGCGCGTCCACCTCGATGGCGTCGAGGAACTTCTTCCGCTGATCCGGCTTGATCCGCACCTTCACCCAGATGGCGAGCATCGCGGTCTCCTTGTCCCCCGGGCTTACTTCTTCAGGCGCACTTCTTCGAGCGGCGCCGACCAGGGGTACGGGTTGATCAGCATGAGCGCGGGCTCGGCCACCCGGGTGCTCATCGCGCTGGGCCAGATGTAGTCGTAGAGCGGCGCGAAGCGCACGCGCTCGGCCAGCTCCCGCTGTATACGATGGAGCAGCGCCTCGCGCTTCTTCCGGTCGGTCTCGCGGCTCTGCTGGGCGTAGAGCGCGTCGATGTCGGGCCACGCCCCGTAGGTGTAGATCCCCTCCGCGGGCACCGTCTCGGACAGCCGCGAGGCGGCGTTGCCGTACACCGCATTGATGCACACGCAGAGCCCCTTGAGCTTCTTGGACCCCAGCGCCGAGTAGAACGCCGCGCGCTCCATGTTGCGCACGCGGGTCTTGATGCCGACGGCGGCCAGGTAGTTGGTCACCGCCTCGCCCGTGGAGGCGTACGGTGGCCACGGGTAGAGGTCACCCGCGTCGAAGCCGTTGGGATAGCCCGCCTCGGCGAGGAGCTGCTTGGCCCGCGCACGGTTGAACGGGTCGGGCTCGATCTGCAGCGCGAACTCGAAGGTCTTGGGCACCATGCCGCCGGTGGGGATGGAGGCTCCCACCGTCTCCGCGTCGGAGAGCCCGCGTCGATCGATCGCGTAGCTGGCGGCCTGGCGCACACGCTTGTCCGCCCACGGGGACTTGGGATCCCACATGTCGAGGAAGTCGAGGTACGTCGTCCCGATCCCACCCGAGAACACGAGCCTGAGATTGGGATCGCGCTTGACCTCATCGGCCATGGGCGTGTCGATGAGGTAGGCGAGGTCCACCTCTCCACGCTTGACCATTGCCATGCGTGTCGTGGCCTCGGGCACGCTCTTGTAGACGAGCCGCTTCACCGAGGGCATCTTCCGCCAGTAGCCCTCGTAGGCCTCCATCACGAGCTCGACGCCGGGGTTCTGGCTCACGAACTTGTAGGGTCCGAGCCCGACCGGCGCCTTCTTGAAGCCCTCGGGCCCCACCTGCTCCACGTACTTCTTGGGCACCACCCAGCCCGCGCCCGAGGCGAAGGTCCCGTAGAACGTCAAGAAGTCGGGCCAGGGCTCATGGAGCACGAAGCGGACGCGGTGCGGATCCACGATCACCACGTCTTTCACCTTGTCGTGGATGAGCTTGCCCTTGGCGCGGTGGAAGCTGAACTTCACGTCCTCGGCGGTGAAGGGATCGCCGTTGTGGAACTTCACGCCCTGGCGAAGCTTGAACTCGTAGGTCTTCTGATCCGCGCTCACCGTCCACGACTCGGCCAGGCTCGGCGTGAGCTGATTGCCCGGCATGGGCTTCACCAGCGCGTCGTGCAGCGCGTACAGGACCCAGAAGGGGGTCAGGACGCCCAGCACCTCCGCGGGGTCGTTCCACGCCGGGACCATCGAGACGTAGACGGCCCAGCGCATCTCGCCCTCGGGCTTGGCCTGCGCCCTCGCCGGCGGTGGCCCTGCTGCCGTGACCAGCCCCAGGGCGAGCGCCGCGCCCAGCGCCAGGGTCCGGGCCGCGGGGCTCATACCTGGTCGATCCCGCCGCGCAGCGCGCCGGCTTCGATGCGGCCCCACAGCACCTGGAAGCCCGGCGGGAGCGGGCGGCTGTTCGGCATGGAGAGCCACAGCCGGTAGAGCAGCCGGTCCTGCCCGCTCGCCGCGTCGTCCTCGTAGGCGGTGCGCGCGTGATAGGTCACGTGGCTGTTGAGGAGCTGGATGTCACCGGGCACCAGCGTCATGTCGTAGCAGAGCTCCTCGGCCAGCTCGGCCAGGAGGTCGAGCGCCTCGTCCTGCGCGGCGCTCAGGCGCGGCACCCCGGGCAGGCGCTGGGCGGCCTCCACGAAGGTGCGCGAGTACTGGCTGGTGAAGCGCCCGTCACGAATCCCCCACACCGGCAGCGCGTAGGTGCGCGACTCGCCGCCCGCCTCCTCGCCCTCGCGGCTGCGGTGATAGTCCTGGAGAAGGAGATTGCGCAGGTCGGGCCGCCGGGCGGCCATGGCATCGTGGATGGCCACCGAGCTGGCGACCTTGCTCTTCCCGCCCGCCCGCGCCTGCCGCACGCACAGGAGCGCCACCACATCGCAGCGATCCGTGTGGAAGCGGAGGGGCCCGGCCGACCGCGCCTTGTAGCGTGAGGTCGGCGGCGCGCTCGCCTCCCGCCCCGGCATGGCCGGCTGGCGCACCTCGCCGTACACGCGCAGCTCGTCCCGCACCTCGCCGATCAGCTCGCCGCGGGAGTTCTGGTAGCGCGGCGTCCCGAGATGCCAGCCGAGGCCGAAGTAGAGCGCGCGCAGCTGACCCTCGGTGTAGCGCTCCACCGGTAGCCCGCGCAGCAACACCACCCCCCGTCCGTCCTCCAGCTCCCGCTGGACGTCGGTGAGGGTGCGCGCGAAGTCGCCGAGCGGGAAGTCCTCCCTCCGGATGTTCCGCCACGGGATCCCGCGGCGCTCGACGTAAGCGAGCGCGGCGTCCAGCTCCGCCACCGCCGCGGCGGAGATGGGCCAGATCCAGTCGGTAGTGCGGGCGAGATCGGCGCCGGTCCAGGCCGCCGGGCCTCCCAGCGGTTGCGCGGTCATGATCGCCATGGCTCGAACCTCCCGGGTAGGGTGCGCTCGACGCGGCGCGGGGGCGCCGCGACCCGCGCAGGATGGCATCGCGGCCGGGGCCTCGTCAATGGCGGTCGGCGCGGCCGCCGGAATGGATGGAGCCCGGCCTAGCCGGGGGAGCCGAGCCGGGCGCGCGCCGCCGCGATCTCGGCGGCCACCGCGTCGGGGCCGGGGAAGCGTCGGTCCGCCTTGCGATACCAGTAGCGGGCGTTGTCCAGATCGCCTTCGATGGTGTGCACGATGCCGTGGAGCCAGGCGGCGAGGGTGGACTCGTCGCCCTGCACGATGCCGTGGGCCTGCTCCCATTCGCCGGCGGCCAGGTGATCGAGCGCGCGCGCGAGCGGCGTCATGGCCCGATCATACCGCCGGCGCGGAGGGAAGCGCGCCGCCCGTTTGCCATCCGGGCGTGAATGGGCGAAGATCGCTCCGACCACGAAAGGAGACGACCGGTGAGCGCTTCACATGACGGCATGACGGGCGTGCTCGCGGGAGTGCGCGTGCTCGACTTCGGTCGCTACATCGCGGGCCCCTACTGCGCAGCGCTGCTCGGCGATCTCGGCGCGGACGTGATCCGCATCGAGCGGCTGGACGGTGGGGAGGACCGCTGGGTGGCGCCGGTGGGCGACGACGGCGTGGGCGCCATGTACGTGGTGATGAACCGGAACAAGCGGGGCATGACGCTGGACCCGAGCGCGCCGGAGGGCCGCGCCGTCGTCGAGCGGCTGGTGGCCACCGCCGACGTCGTGGTGGCCAATCTCCCGCCGGAGGTGCTGCGCTCGCTCGCCCTCGATCTCGAGAGCCTCCGCCGCGTGAAGCCCGACATCATCCTCACCACCGTCACCGCCTTCGGGGCGGGCGGGCCGTGGAGCGCCAAGCACGGCTTCGACGGCATCGGCCAGGTCATGTGCGGCTCGGCCTATCTGACGGGCACGCCCGACCAGCCGTACCGCGCGGCGGTGGCCTGGGTGGACTGCGGCACCGCCTCCCTGGCCGCCTTCGGCACCCTCGCTGCGCTGATGGAGCGGAACCGCACCGGCCGGGGCCAGAAGGTGGAGGGCGCGCTGCTCCGCACCGCGGTGGCGTTCAACAACCCGACGCTCGTCGAGCAGCAGGTCATCCGGCCCGACCGCATCCCCACCCAGAACCGCGGGCAGACCTCGGCCCCGTCCGATCTCTTCCGGACCCGCGACGGCTGGATCATCGCGTACGCCATCGGCAATCCCATGTTCAAGCGCTGGGCCACGCTCATGGGCGAGGAGCACTGGCTCACCGATCCGCGCTTCGCCGACGATCGCGTCCGCGGCGACCACGGTGAGGAGATCTCCAAGCGCATGAGCGAGTGGACGGCCACGCGCACCACCGCGGAGGCGCTCGCGGAGCTGGAGCGGGCGAAGATCCCCGCGGGCCCGCTCTACACGCCGCAGCAGGCGCTGGAGGACGCGCACATCCGCGCCGCCGGCCTGCTCGTCGACCAGGACTATCCCGGCCTCCCGCGGCCAGTCCCGCTCGCTCCCACCCCGGTGGATCTGTCCGAGACCCCCGGCCGCTTCCGCCACCGCGCGCCCACGCTGGGCGAGCACACCGACGGCATCCTCGCCGAGCTGGGCTACACCCCCGGCGAGATCGCCGGTCTCAGACAGCGGAGGATCATCTAGTCATGAAGGGACGCGTCGCGGTACTGCCCGCGTACGGCGGTGACTTCGAGCTGCGCGAGTATCCGGTGCCCGATCCCGAGCCCGGCGCCGTCCTGGTCCGCCTCACGCGCGCCGGCGTGTGCGGCTCGGACCTGCACATCTGGCGCGGCGAGATGAAGGAGGTGTACGGCTCGCCCCCGAAGGACCTTACCTTCGGCCACGAGATGTGCGGCCGCGTGGAGCGCCTCGGGGCCGGCGTCACCACCGACTCCGCGGGGCTCCCGCTGCGCGAGGGGGACCGCGTCACCTTCCTCTACTTCTTCCCCTGCGGGCGCTGCCCGGTGTGCACCCGTGACGAGATGGGCTCCTGCCCGCGCAAGGGACGCGCCAACCGCGTGGCCGGCACCCCGCCGTACTTCAACAACGCCTACGGCGACTACTACTATCTGCGCCCCGGCGGCTGGGTCTACCGGATCCCCGACGAAGTTTCGGACGACATGGCCACACCCGCGAACTGCGCGCTGGCCCAGGTGCTGTACGGGCTCACCCGCGCCGGTCTCCGCATGGGCGACTCGGTGGTGATTCAGGGGGCGGGCGGGCTCGGGCTGAACGCGGTGGCGGTGGCCCGCGACATGGGCGCCGGCACCATCATCGTGGTGGACCGCGTGCCGGCGCGCCTGGCTCTGGCCCGCGAGTTCGGCGCCGATCACACGCTGGGCCTCGAGGACCTGCCCACCCCCGAGCGGCGTATCGCCACCGTGCAGGACCTCACCGGCGGCTTCGGCGCCGATGTCGTGGCCGACTTCGTCGGTTATCCGGACGTGGTGCCGGAAGGGCTCCGCATGCTCCGGAGCGGCGGGTGCTATCTGGAAGTGGGCTCCATCGCGCCCGGCAACGTGTTCTCCTTCGACGCGACGGCCCTGGTGCGCGGGAACATCCGGCTCGTCGGCACGTCCAACTACTCGCCGTGGGCGCTGGCCCAGGCCCTCGCGTTCCTGCGCCGTGGCCAGGCGCGGTATCCCTTCGCGCGCCTGGTCTCCCACGTGTACCCGCTGGAGAAGATCTCCGACGCCTTCCAGCAGGCCGACTGGATGCAGCGCGGCGGTGATGGCCCGCGCCTCTCGCGCGCGGCCATCTCCATGGCATGAGGCGCCTCGGGCTGCGCGATCAGCGCGGTCTCGGCCTCATCGAGATCGCCCTCGTGCTGGTCATCGTGGCGATCGTGGGGTCGCTGCTCTATCGCTACGTGGGCTCCACCGCCAAGCAGGTGGAGAAGTTCAAGGAGGACCGCCCCCTCGCCCACGCCCGGCTCGCCGCCGACCAGGCGACGCTGGCGTCGATGCAGCAGGCGCTGCAGACCTACCGCGCCACCAACGAGGGGAAGCTACCGCCCGACAAGACCGGCGTGGTGGCCCTCCTGGCCGGCCCGCCGAGGTTCCAGTGCGAGGGGGGTGACTTCGAATACGACGCGACCACCGGCGCCATGCGCCTGACGATTACCGACCCCAATCGCTGCTAACGCGCAGCGACCGAACCAAGCGTCAGAGACTAGCGGTTCACCGACCCCAATCGCTGCTAACGCGCAGCGACCGAACCAAGCGTCAGAGATTAGCGGTTCACCGACCCCAATCGCTGCTAACGCGCAGCGACCGAACCAAGCGTCAGAGATTAGCGGTTCACCGACCCCAATCGCTGCTGACCCGCGGCGACAGGCCCAAGCGCCTGAGAGTAGCGCTTTACCGACCCCAACCGCCTGCTGACCCCCCTCTGGCTCTCAATCGCTGCGGTCGGCGCATGCCGACCGCAGCGTGTCTCTAGCCCGCGAGGTCGGGGCGGCGAGAAGGGTCCAGCGGCGAGGCGCCGCCCGCGGCCCGGGCGCGAGGCGTATGCCGCATACGTTGAGCGCCCGGGCCCGGGCGGCAACGAAGCCGATGGGCTCTTATCGGCGGCCCGCCGCTACCCGCCGACGCTCTTGTTGAGCGCCCGCACGCTATCCGCCACGACGCCGACGAGCTGATCCGTCTCCTCCGGCGTGATGCATAGCGGCGGCGCCAAGCGCAGCACGTTGCCCCGCGCATAGACGATGGCGCCCCGGCTCCAGGCCTCGCGGTCCAGCTCGGCCACCGCCTTCGGATCGAGCGGGTTGCCCGAGCCGTTGGGGTCGACCATGTCCACGCAGACCATGAGGCCCCGGCCCCGCACCTCGCCCACGATGCGGACGCCCTTCAGCGCCTCCCGGATCCCCCCGAGCAAGCGCGTGCCCATGGCGGCGGCGTTGTCGACCAGCCGGTCCTGCTCCATGATGCGAAGATTCGCGAGGGCCGCGGCGCACGCCACCGGATGGGCGGCGTAGGTATTGGGGTGGACGTTCTCCTGCGTGGTGTCGTCGGGGAAGGCGTCGGCCAGATGCGCCCGCGCGATGCTCGCGGAGAGCGGGATGTAGCCGGAGGTGATGCCCTTGGCCACCGACATGAGATCCGGCACCACGCCCTCGTGGTCCACGCCGAACCAGCGCCCGGTGCGTCCGAAGCCGGTGATGACCTCATCGGCGATCATCAGTACGTCCATCTCGTCGCACACGGCGCGCACCGCCCGGAGCCAGCCGAGCGGGGGGATGATGAAGCCGCCCGACGAGAGGATGGGCTCGAGGATGACCGCCGAGACGCTGTCCGGCCCCTCGCGCTGGATGATCTCGCGCAGCTCGCGGGCCCGTCGCTCCACCAGCTCGGCGTCGGTGCCGGTGCCGCGGTCGCGGAAGGGGTGCGGCGGCGCGGCCTTGGCGAAGCCCGCGGGCTGTAGTGGAGCGTAGGCCGCGGTCATGTGGGGCAGGCCGCAGATCGCGAACGTCCCCATGGTGGCGCCGTGATACCCGCCCTGGAAGGCGATCACCTTGTGCTTGCCGGAGCGGCCGCGCGCCAGCCAGTACTGCCGCGCGATCTGCATGGATCGCTCGTTGGCCTCGGAGCCCGACACCGCGAACATCGTGTAGCGTAGATCGCCGGGCGTCAGGGCGGCGAGCCGGGCGGCCAGCTCGGCGGCGGGCTTGTTGGAGAACTGCCGCGTCGTCGGGTAGTACGCGAGGCGCACCGTCTGCTCGGCGACCGCCTCGGCGATCTCCCGCCGGCCATGCCCGACATTCACCACGGCCAGCCCCGCGAAGCCATCCAGCAGCTTCTTGCCCTGCTCGGTCCAGACCCAGACCCCCTCCGCGCGATCGATGACGAGCTCGCCGTCGCTGAGGAACGGATGATCCTGCGTCTTGTGCGTCCAGAGATGCCGGATGTCGTCGGATTGGGTGGCCATGGCCCTCACAGTAGGCTCGACGGCGGCGCGGGGCAAGCGAAGAATTGGGCTAACATGCTGGAGCATGGAGCCACGCGCGGCGCTCGTCGAGGCGCTCCGGGGCCGCTCGGTGCTGGTGGTCGAGCGCGATCCGGAGGCGGCGGGCTCCATCACGGTGAGCCTCGGCGCGCTCGGCATCACCGTCGCGAGCGCCGGATCGGGACCGGAAGCGCTGCTCCGTCTCGCCCGCGACGGTGAAGCCTCGTTCGGCCTCGTGCTCCTGGCCGCCGATCTCCCCGGGATGGGCGCCGCCGGCCTCGAGCGCGCGCTCCGCGGCCGGCCCGAGACCCGGACCCTGCCGGTGGCCATCCTCTCCGGCGCGCCCGCCGACGTCGCCGCGCTCCTGCGCGCGCTCGACGGTGCGGGCGGCGCCGCGCCAGGATTCGATCTCGCGGGGGCGAGCGCGCGCCTG
>DATEDO010000249.1:0-14546 GCA_035281625.1 Candidatus Methylomirabilota bacterium | reverse complement strand
GTGGCGGTGCTACGGGCCCAGGTCCCGCTGCGGACGTGGAGTGAGTGGACGGACGTGCCGGCCGGGGCGCTGCAAGGGGACCTGGTCCTGCACTGTGGGGAGACGACGGCCGGGCGGTACTGTGCCACCCTCGTCGCGGTGGACGTGGCGACAGCGTGGACGGAGCTGCAGGCCCTCTGGGGGCTGCACCAGCAGC
Source organism: Candidatus Methylomirabilota bacterium (assembly GCA_035281625.1). GTDB lineage: Bacteria > Methylomirabilota > Methylomirabilia > Rokubacteriales > CSP1-6 > DASRWT01. The sequence continues at coordinate 14,350 of DATEDO010000249.1, read as the reverse complement.
GGGTCACGGGGGCCATCCAGCAGGTCGCGGGCCGGCTGCCGTTTCCGCTCCGCGCCTGGCACAGCGACAACGGCAGCGAGTTCGTCAATGCCTGTCTGCTCGGCTGGTGCCAGCGGCACGGCGTGCGGTTTACGCGGGGCCGGCCGTATCGCAAGAACGACCAGGCCTGGGTCGAGCAGCGCAACGGGCTGCTCGTCCGACGCCTCGTCGGCTACGATCGCTACACCACGCGGGCGGCGTGGCGGGTCCTGCAACGGCTCTATGACCGGCTGCGGCTGCAGCACAACTTCTTCCGCCCGGTACGCAAGCTCCTGAGCAAGCGCCGGGTGGGCAGCCGCGTCGTCAAACGCTACGACGCGCCACAGACGCCGGCCCAGCGGGTGATGGCGCGGCCCGACCTGCCCGGCGAGGGGCGCATCCAGCTCGAGGCCCAGCAGGCGACGCTGGATGCCATTGCCCTGGCCCACGACATCCAGCCGACGCTGGACATGCTCTGGAAACTCGCCGACACTCCCCTTCGACCGGCCGCCCCGCGGGTAACACTATTTTGAGGCCACGCCCCAGGCGCCCGGTAACACCTACTTCTGAGGTATCACGACCACGCGGGTGCTATCGGCGGCGTGTATTCACGCCCGCGGCCGCCGTGGCCGCGGGCGGTCGGCGTCTCAGCGCGCGTGCCGCTCCAGCGCGGACAGCACCGCGCGCAGGGAGGCGGTGATGATGTTGGGATGGGCGCCCACGCCCCACTTGATGACCCCGTCGCGCCCCGTGGTCTCGACGTAGGCGGCAGCGCTGGCGTCCGCGCCCTGGCCGAGGGCGTGCTCGGCGTAGTCCACCACGTCGAGCTCCACCCCGAGGCCGCGCCGGAGCGCGTCCACGAAGGCGGCGATGGGGCCGTTGCCGGTGCCCGACACGGTGCGCGGCTCGCCCCGCACCAGGAGGTCGGCGGTGATGCGGGTCCCCTCGCCGCCGTCCTCGGACTTGAGCTCGTGGCCGCGCAGCGCGAAGGCGGGCGCCGTCGGCATGTACTCCTTCTGGAAGGCCTCCCACATGGCGGCAGGGCTGATCTCGGTCCCGCTGTCCTCGGTGATGGCCTGGATGGTCTTGGAGAACTCGATCTGGAGCCGCCGCGGCAGGTCGAAGCCGTGCTCCATCTTCATGATGAAGGCCACGCCGCCCTTGCCGGACTGGCTGTTGACCCGGATCACCGCCTCGTAGGTCCGCCCCACGTGCTTGGGATCGATGGGGAGATACGGGACCTCCCACACGTCGTAGCCCTTGGGCAGGGCCTCCATGCCCTTCTTGATGGCGTCCTGGTGCGAGCCCGAGAACGCGGTGTAGACGAGGTCGCCCACGTAGGGATGCCGCGGGTGCACGGGCAGGCGATTGCAGTACTCGGCGACCCGCCGGAGCTTGTCGATTTCCGACATGTCGAGCTTGGGATCGATCCCCTGCATGAAGAGGTTCATGGCCAGCGTCACCACGTCCACGTTGCCGGTGCGCTCGCCGTTGCCGAACAGCGTGCCCTCCACGCGATCGGCGCCGGCCAGCACGCCGAGCTCGGCCGCCGCCACCGCGCAGCCGCGGTCGTTGTGGGGATGGAGGGAGAGGCGGAAGCAGTCGCGGCGGCTGATGGTCCGCAGGAACCACTCGATGGTGTCGGCGTAGAGGTTCGGGGTGTACATCTCCACCGTGGCGGGAAGGTTCAGCACCATCTTCTGCTGGGGCGTGGGCTTGATCACGTCCATCACCGCCTCGCAGATGTCCACCGCGTACTGCACCTCGGTGCCGGTGTAGCTCTCCGGCGAGTACTCGTAGTGCACCTCGGTGCCAACGAGCGTCGGCTCGAGCTGCTTGCACAGCCTGGCGGCGCTGGTGGCGATCTCCGTGATGCCCGGCTTGTCGAGCCCGAACACCACCCGGCGTTGCAGGATCGAGGTGGAGTTGTAGAAGTGCACGATGACGCGGCGGGCGCCCTGCAGGCACTGGTACGTCCGCTCGATGAGCTCGGGCCGGCACTGGACCAGGACCTGGATGAGGACGTCGTCGGGGACCAGGTCCTCCTCGATGAGCATGCGGACGAAGTCGTAGTCGGGCTGGGACGCCGACGGGAAGCCGACCTCGATCTCCTTGAAGCCCATCTGGATGAGGGTCTCGAACATGCGCCGCTTGCGCTCCGGGTCCATGGGGTCGATGAGGGCCTGGTTGCCGTCCCGAAGGTCCACCGAGCACCACTGAGGCGCCGCCACGAGCTTTCCGTCGGGCCAGCGGCGGTCCGGCAGCTCGAGCGGCACGAAGGGCCGGTACTTGTCGAACGGCATCGGGGTCGGCGTCACGGGCTTTGGCGGCATGTCCTGTTCCCTCTTTCGTCGCGGTGGTCTATCGGATCCATAGAAACAAAAAACCTCCTGGCGGGACTGCGCAGGAGGTCATCGACGAGCGCGGGAAGCGCGCTCGTCGCTACATAAGTAGGAGGCCGAGGAACCGGCTGATCACGGGGGGATCATGCCAGGCAAGCCCCCGCCCTGTCAACACCTTTTCCGGGCCCCCATGATTTGACAACCCGCGAGGGGGGCAACCATAATGAGGGCCGTCGCGCACCTCATGGCCACCCCACCTCTCGCTCTCGTCACCGGTGGAGCGGGCTTCATCGGCTCGCATCTCGTCGAACGTCTGCTCGCCGAAGGCTATCGCGTCCGCGTCTTCGACAATTTCTCCACCGGCAGCCGCAGGAACCTCGCCTTCGCGGGGAGAGGGGCGCGCCTGGAGATCCAGCGGGGCGAGCTCGCGAACCTCCGCGCGGTCCAGAAGGCGGTGCGCGGCGCGTCCGTCATCTTCCACCAGGCCGCGCTGCGCTCGGTCCCGCGCTCGGTGGAAGATCCCCTCGGCGCGAACGCGTCCAACGTGACGGGCACGCTTCACCTCCTCTTCGCGGCGGCCAGGCAGAAGCAGAAGCCGCGCCTGGTCTACGCGTCGTCGTCGTCGGTGTACGGCGAGCGCCCGGATCTGCCGAAGCGGGAGGACCAGCCCACCGCCCCCATCTCCCCCTACGCCGCCACCAAGGTCGCGGGCGAGCTGTACGCCTCGGTGTGGAGCCGGCTCTTCGGCGTGGAGACGGTGGGCCTCCGCTACTTCAACGTGTTCGGCCCGCGGCAGGACCCCAAGAGCGAGTACGCGGCGGTGATCCCCAGGTTCATCCTGTGGGGCATGGGCGGCAAGCCCCTGCAGGTGCACGGGGACGGCACGCAGTCGCGCGACTTCACCTACATCGACAACGTGGTGTCGGCCAACCTCCTCGCCGCCCGGGCAGAGGCGCGCGCCGTCGCCGGCAAGTCCTACAATGTCGGCTGTGGCACCCGCACGAGCCTGCTCGAGATCATTGCCATGCTGGAGACGATGCTCGGGCGCACCCTGACCCGCAAGCACGAGCCCGCACGCGTGGGCGACGTGCCGCACACCCTCGCCGACGTGGGCGCGGCCAAGCGGGACATGGGGTACGAGCCCCTGGTGGGCTTCGAGGAAGGGCTCCGCCGGACAGTGGGATTCTTCAGGGGGAAAACGGCATGACGATCGCGACAGGGATCTTCACCACGGTGCTGATGATGATTCTCGGGCTGGGGCTGGGCGTTCCGGGCGCGGCGGCGCAGAGCGCGCCGGGCACCCTGGTGGTGCAGGTCTCCACCGAGCCGCCCGGGCTCGACCTCACCACGAATCCGGCCTCGGCCATCGCCGGCGTGGTCTTCGACAACGTCCAGGAAGGCCTCGTCAAGATCGACCGCACCGGGAAGATGGTCCCGTGGCTGGCCGAGCGCTGGTACACCACCGACAGCAAGAACTACACGTTCTTCCTGAGGAAGGGCGTGCGCTTCCACAACGGCCGCGAGATGAAGGCGGCCGACGTGAAGTTCGCGCTGGACCGGGCGGTGAACCCGGAGACCAAACATCCCTATCGCACCCAGTACGACGCCATCCAGGACGTGATCGTGAAGGACGACTACACGATCACGGTGGCGCTCAAGAAGGTGGACGCCACCTTCCTCTACACGCTCGCGCGGCAGGGCTCGATCATCTATCCCCGTGAAGCGGTGGATTCACTCAAGACCCAGCCGCTCGGCACCGGCCCGTTCACGGTGGCGGAGTGGGTGCGGGGCGATCGCATCGTCCTCGCCAAGAACAAGGACTACTGGGTGAAAGGGCTGCCCCATCTCGACCGGGTGGTGTACCGCTTCATCGCCGACCCCAATGCCGCCATCGCCGCCCTCAAGGCCGGCGACGTCGACGTGTCCGCCTTCGGCATCGGGCCCGAGAGCGTGGACGAGCTGAAGAAGGACGCGCGCTTTCAGGTGATCGTGGGCGACACCACCAATGACGTGACCCTGTCCATGAACAACAGCCGGAAGCCGTTCACGGACAGGCGCGTGCGCCTGGCCGTCACCCACGCCATCAACAAGGACGAGGTGCTGAAGGGCGCCATGTTCGGCTACGGCAAGGTGCTGGGCTCGAACGTGGACCCGCTGAACCCGTTCTTCGTCGACGTGTCCAAGCGCGTGCCATACGATGCGGCGAAGGCCAAGAAGCTCCTCGCCGAGGCCGGCTATCCCAACGGCTTCGACGTCACCTTCCGCGTGGCGCCGCAGTACTACTACACGGTGCGCAGCGCGGAGGTCATCGTCAGCCAGTTCGCCAAGGTGGGCATCCGCGCCAAGATCGAGCAGATCGAGTGGCCGACGTGGCTCCAGCAGGTGTTCTGCCTGGCCCCGTGCCAGAACCCGGACTACGACATGTCCATCATCGGGCACGCGGAGGCCTGGGACATCGGCAACTTCGCCAACCCGAAGTACTACTTCCGGTGGGACAACGCCGACTTCCAGAAGCTCTACGCCGAGTCCCAGGTGACGGTGGACGACAAGAAGCGGAGAGAGCTCTACGTGAAGATGCAGCAGATGCTGGCCGACGAGGCGCCCGCGGTGTGGCTGTACATGCACCCGCGGCTGGTCGTCGCCAAGAAGGGCGTGACCGGCATCTGGAAGGACCTGCCGCTGCCGGTGCTCGACCTCTCCGAGGTCGCCTGGCAGAAGTAGGCGGGGCCGCGCGGGCGGCCGTTGCGGCGATTCATCCTGAGGAGGGTGGCCACGCTGGCGGTCACCCTCCTCTTCGTGTCTCTGCTGGTGTTCCTCGTGGTGCGGGTGCTCCCCGGCGACCCCGCCCTCGTCATCGTGGGCACCGAGGGCAGTCCGGAGGCGGTCGAGCGCATCCGCAAGGCCCTGGGCCTCGATCGCCCCCTCGTCGTGCAGTACGTGGAGTGGGTCGGCCGCGCCCTGCAGGGCGATCTCGGCCGCTCCATCCAGTACGACGTCCCCGTGGCGGGGCTGGTGGTGTCGCGGCTGTCCGTCACCCTGCCGCTCACCCTGATGGCGGCGCTCTTCATGGCCCTGGTGGCCATCCCGGTGGGGGTCTACGCGGCCACGCATCAGCGGCGCTGGGGCGACTACGTGGTCATGGCGCTCTCCCAGCTCGGCGTGGCGGTGCCCGCGTTCTGGGCCGGTCTCCTCCTCGTCCTCCTCTTCGCGGTGCAGCTCGGGTGGTTCAAGTCCGGCGGCTTCGACGGGTGGGAGCAGGGCGTGGGGCAGGGGGTGAAGGCGCTGCTCCTCCCCGCGGTGGCCCTGGGGCTGTTTCAGTTCGCGGTGCTCGCGCGCACCACGCGCTCCGCCATGCTCGAGGTTCTGCGCGAGGAGTACGTGAAGACCGCGCGCGCCAAGGGCCTCGCCGAGCGGCGGGTGCTCTTCCGCCACGTGCTGCGGAACGCCATGATCCCCATCCTCACCGTGGCGGGCATACAGCTCGGCCAGCTCATGGCTGGGAGCATCGTGCTGGAGTCCGTGTTCTACCTCCCCGGCCTCGGCCGCCTCGCCCTCGGCGCCATCTCCGCGCGCGACCTGCCGGTGGTGCAGGGCGTCGTCCTCTTCGTCGCCTCGGTCATCGTGACCATCAACGTGGCCGTCGACCTGCTCTACGGCGTCCTCGACCCACGCATCCGCTACGAATGACGGCAACGAACCGAGCGCAACTCCAAAAGACGCGAAGCGACCCTACAGAGGTCGCCCTTGGGGCGACCGTAGATCAAATCACCCCGTCGCGCAGCGACGGACGGTCACCCTTACGCAGACGCGCATGATCGCCATGATGGTCAATCAGGCGCCCGAGCGGAGCGAGGGCCAGACGCGCGCGTCGAATGGCGACGTGGAGGCGAGGCGAGCGTGCTGACCGGACGCGCGACGCGCCACGTCACGTTCATGATCGGCCTCGCGGTCACGGTGGCGCTCCTCGCCACCGCCGCGCTGAGCGTGGTCTACACGCCCAGGGATCCGCTGGAGATGTCGATCACCAGTCGGCTCCAGGGCCCGACCGGCGCGCACCCCTTCGGCACGGATCAGTTCGGCCGCGATCTCCTCTCGCGCGTGATGCGCGGAGCCATCACGTCCATCCTGGTCGGCGTGATCGCGGTGGGGATCGGCATGGGGATCGGCGTGCTGCTCGGCGTGCTGTCCGGCTACTTCGGCGGCTGGCTCGACGAGGGCTTCATGCGGCTCATGGACGCGGTGCAGGGCTTTCCCGCGATTCTCTCCGCGCTTCTCATCTCCGCCGTGTTCCGGCCGAGCGTGGCAATCAGCATGGTGGCCATCGGCGTGGCCTTCCTGCCCGTGTTCGCGCGCCTCACCCGCGCCTCGTTCCTCGAGTTGCGCGATCGGGACTTCGTCAACGCGGCCCGCGCCCTCGGGGCGGGGGACGGCACCATCATCCGGCGGCACATCATGCCCAACACGCTATCGCCCCTCATCGTGCAGGCGACGATCAGCTTTCCGGTGGCCATCCTCGCCGAGGCCGCGCTGGCCTATCTCGGCCTCGGGACCCAGCCGCCCAATCCCTCGTGGGGGCTCATGCTGCGCGAGTCCCAGGCCTTTCTCGCCACCAACCCCTGGTTCGCCGTGTTCCCCGGCAGCGCCATCGCGCTGACCGTGCTGGGGCTGAACCTCCTCGGCGACGGGCTGCGGGACCTGCTGGATCCGAAGCAGACGGGCTGACGGCGGTCAGCCGCGTCCGCCCCGCTTCCGGACGACGACCGGTTCCCCCGTGTCCCCGTCGAGCGGGATCGTCCCGGCGACCACGTCGAAGTGGTCGCGCACGAACTCGAGGGTGGCGCGGCGGTCCCGGAGGGCGGTCGCGGTGTCGAAGCCGGTGGCCTCCGACTCGATGTAGTCGAAGACGAGATGGCCGCCGGGCCGGAGGACCTTGTGAAAGTGGGCCAGCACCGCGAGCGGGCGCGGCACGTGCTCCATCACCTCGAGGCAGAAGATCGTGTCGAAGTCGCCGGAGAGCGGCGCGTCGTCGTCGGGCAGGACGGGCACCAGGGTCACGAAGGGCTGGCCACGGAACTTCCAGCGCGCGTAGTGGAAGAGGAGGTGCGGGATGTCGGCGGCCACGATGGAGATGTCGAGATGCCGGTAGTAACGGGCGAGTCCGGTGGCGATGGGCGCGGCCCCGCAGCCGAACTCGGCGACGCGGCCGCCCCGGGGTATCCAGCGGCTCAGGCGGTGCACGCGAAGGGGTGACAGCGCGAGGCGGAAGGTGTGCGCGAAGAGATAGTAGACGGTCCGGGGGTCGCGCCAGGCCTCCAGATGACGCCGGTCGGAGGGTGTCTCGAGATCGGAGAGCTGCGGGAAGTCGATGGTCTGCAGGCGCTGGCGATACACGCCCATGAGGAAGTAGAAGTCCTGGGGGTGGATGGGCCGGCATCCCAGCTCCGTGGTCCAGTAGTCGCGAAACTGCCGGAACCAGTCCAGGCGGAGATTGGCGTAGATCAGGCGCTGGTGGAGGCCGGACTTCACCAGCGCCGCGGTGGCGTAGAGCCGGAGCCGGCTCCGCAAGCGCCCGATGGGCCCGAGACCGTCCCCGCTGCGCGCCGCCGGGTCCGGCGGCGGCAGAGCGGCGCTCTGCGCACGGAGCAGGACGTCCACCTCCGGCCGGAAGTCGTCGTAGCGGTTCATCGTGGGGCACACCGGGCGGTGATCTTGTCGTGGCTGTCGGGACGACCGTGTTCCACGATCACGACTGCCGAACGTAACACAACGCCCACGCCGCCCGTCACTCGACGTCCCGCCCGCCGAAGTCGCGCAGACAGATGGCCAGGTCGCCCTGGCAACCGGTACAGAGCTTGCCCGTCCGCTCCTTGCCCGGCAGCGGCCAGCGCCCCTCGCGGCAGGCCTCGCGGAGGGCCCCGAGCGTCAGGTCCGTGCAGTAGCAGAGCAGGACGGCGTCGAGGGTGCGGGGGATGTCGGTCGCGCTCATCGGAAGTACGTGAAGAGGTGGTCGAAGAGCACGAGGTCGCCGGTACCGGCGTCGCGCCCGGTGACGTAGCTGGTGAGCCGGAACGGCGCCTTGAGCTCGACGCGCCCCACGCGCCCGCCGTCCTCCGCGGGAGGCAGCGCCACCTCGGCATGGCTCTTCGGCGGCAGCTCCACCGTGCGCTCCACGCGGCCGGCGTCGTAATGGATCGTCACCTCGGCGCGCGCCGTCGCGAAGCGCGACGGGTTGCCGAGGAGGAGCGCGGCGCGCGGGGCCACACCGCGTCGCAGGAAGAGATACGTCTCGAAGTGGTTGAACCGGCTCGCGCCGATCCGGTCGGGCACGCCGCCCAGGGTCGCGTTCACCGCGTAGTAGAGCGGGGGGCGGGGAGACCCGCGTCGATGGAGGTAGGCGTAGTGATGGGGCCGGTACGGGAAGATCGCGGGGTCGTACCGCGCGTCCAGGAGGACCAGCAGCCGCTCCCGGGCGGGCGGGCCCAGGAGCTCGGCCAGGTCGACCACGCCACGCCGGGTGTCGACGGCGGCGGTCCGGCGGAGGGTGCCGGCCGCGTCATAGGCGGTCAGCTCGAGGGAGTCCAGATGGCGGCGGGCATCCAGGTCCCGCTGATGGACGAGCTCCAGCAGATGCCGGTGTCCCGGCTCGTGAAAGGTGGCGGAGAGCAGGCCAGAAGAGCCCATCATCTGGGGAGCCTACTGCCTGGCTTTCTCAACTGTCAAGCCTACTTCCGTGTCGTCAGGCCCGATGAGAGCGAGGAAGGCCCCGCCAAAATTCCTTGACCCGCCGGCCGCCTCCGTGTTCATCTTTTGAACGTCATGAGCATGGGGCGCGACGCCGAGCGGGATCTCGAGATCCTCACCGCCATCGAGGAAGGGCACCCGCTGACGCAGCGGGCGCTGGCCCAGCGCCTGGGGGTGGCCCTGGGGCTGGCCAACCTCTACGTCAAGCGCCTGGTCACCAAGGGCTACGTCAAGGTGCGCGAGTTTCCCAGCAAGCCCGCCGCCCGCAAGCGTTTCCGCTACGTGCTCACGCCGCGTGGAGTGGCCGAGAAGTCGCGCCTCACCTACGACTACATGACCTACTCCCTGTCGCTCTACCGTCGGGCGCGCACCAACCTGCGGGAGGCGATGGCGGGGCTGCCCGAGCGGGGCATGAAGCGCATCGCGCTCCTCGGCACGGGGGAGGCCGCCGAGCTCGCCTATCTCACGCTGCGGGAGTTCGGGCTCGAGCCCGTGGGCGTCTTCGCGCCCGAGGCGGGCGGCCTGTTCCTGGGCGCCACCGTGCGGCCCGTCGCAGACCTTGCCGGCGAGGACCTCGACGGCGTGATCGTCGCCACGTTCGACCGGCCCGAGCACCTCGTGGCGGCCCTGAGGGGGCTCGGCATCCCGCCCGAGAAGTGTCTCACCCTGCGAAAGCTTGCGGGCCCCGCGTCTGGACGAGGCAGTCGGTGACCGACCTCCAGCGCTTCGCCTGGCTGCTGCGCCGCTACCTCGCGCCTTACTGGCCGGCGGTGGCGCTGCTCGTCCTCTCGAGCGCCGTCGCCACCATCCTCGCCGGTCTCCTGCCCGTCCTCATGGCCCCGATCCTCGATCTGGCGCTCGGGGCACCCCCGGCGCCCGACGGGACGCCCGTCACGCCGGGCACGCTGAGCCTCCGGAACCTCGGCACCGCATTCTTCCAATGGACGGGGATCTACGCGGTGGAGGATCGGTTTCGCGCCATCCTTTACCTTTGCCTGGCGTACGTGGCGGTGGGCGTGGTGAAGGCCACCGCCGATTTCGGGAACTACCTCCTCGCCCTCTGGGTGCGCGTGCGTGCGGCGGCGTCGATGCAGGTCGACCTCTTCCGGCATCTCCTCGGGCTCTCGATGGGCTTCTTCACGCGGCAGCGGACGGGCGAGCTGGTCTCCCGACTCGGCACCGACACCCACGCCGCCTCCCAGGGGCTCGAGACCATCGTCGGCACGGCCCTGACCGCGCCCGTCCTCATCGCGTTCTACGGTTTCCTCATGGTCCGCACCAGCCCCAAGATGGTCGTCGCCGCCCTCGGGGCGGTCGCGCTGCACTGGACCGTGACGCGGCTGATCCGCGGTCCGATCCGGCGCCTCGCCACCGACCAATTCTCGCTCCTCGCGAAAGTGTCGTCCCACTTCCACGAGGCGATCCTGAGCATCCGCGTCGTGAAGTCCTTCGGCGCGGAAGGTTTCGAGCTCTCCGGGCTCAAGCAGCTCCTCCGGAAGACCCTTCGCGTAAACCTGAAGTTCGGCATTTACAAGCATGCGGAGGAGCCGGCGCGGGCCGTCCTGAACTACGTGGTCGAGGCGAGCATCCTCCTCGTGGCGATCTGGGAGCTGCTCGCGGGCCGGCTCGCCGTGCCCACCTTCTTCCTATTCCTCTATGTTGGCCGGGCAGTGCTGGTGCAGGTGGGGCTTCTGGGCGGCGCCTACACCCAGCTCCAGGGCATCCTCGCTGCTGGGAGTCGGCTCGCCGACCTCTTCGCCGTCCGCCCCGCGGTCGAGGACGGGTCAGAGCCCATCGCCGAGTTCCGTGACCGGCTCGCGCTCCGCGACGTCACGTTCCACTACGGGGCCGAGCCCGTCCTCGAGGGCGTGAACCTGGAGATCCGACGGGGCGAGGTGGTGGCCCTGGTCGGGCCGAGCGGAAGCGGGAAGTCCACCCTCGCCGATCTCATCCTTCGGCTCTACGATCCCGTCGCGGGGACGGTGACCATCGACGGGCGTGACCTGCGCTCGCTCCGCCAGGCCGACTACCGGCGGCTCTTCGGCGTCGTGTCCCAGGAGGCCCTCCTCTTCAACGCCACCATCCGCGACAATATCGCCTACGGGCGAGAGGGGATCACTCCGGCCGACGTCGAGCGCGCGGCCCGCATCGCAAACGCCCACGAGTTCATCGGCGAGCTTCCCGACGGGTACGACACCGTGGTAGGCGACCGCGGCATCCGTCTCTCGGGCGGTCAGCGCCAGCGTGTCGCCATCGCGCGGGCCATCGTCGCGAGCCCGCCTCTTCTCGTGCTCGACGAGGCCACCAGCGCGCTGGACAGCGAGTCCGAGCGCCTCGTCCAGGAGGCCATCGATCGCGTGATCCAGGGGACGACGTCCATCGTGATCGCCCACCGTCTCTCCACCGTGCTCCATGCCGACAAGATCGTGGTCGTCGGCGGCGGGGGGGTGGAGGCGATCGGACGCCACGCCGAGCTCCTCGGCGCCAACGAGACCTACACGCGGCTCTACCGGATCCAGTTCACCGAGACTGAAGCGACGAGCCGGGCCTGAAAAGGGGAAGGTCGATGGAATTGAAGCGGCTGATGCCTAGAATTGTGAAGGTGAGGGTCCGCCCCCAGTTCACGAGCGGGCCCCCCGATCCGGCGAAAGCGGTGCGCTGGTGGTCGGAGGATCACTACGTCGGGTTCGAGAGCGTGCGGGCGCTCCGCTGGCTCGGGGTGAACTGGGTAAAGTGGAAGTACCGCAAATTTCCCGACGCCTACTTCGTCCCCGCCACCGACGTCGTGGAGCTCGTGAAGGAGATGTCAGTCGCGGGCATCCTCTCGCCGCTCACGAAGTCTTCGCGGGTGTTCGAGGGAGGCTGCAATCTGGGCCGCAACCTCTGGGCTCTTCGCGAGGCCTTCGACTGTGAGGTGACGGGGATGGACGTCTCCGCCAAGGCGATCGAGATGGCGCGCGACAAGATCTGGAAGGGTCGGGACCGGGTTACGCTGCACCTGGACAATCTCCTCACGACCAAGTGGTTCGAGGAAATACCGGACGGACACTTCGACCTCGCGCTGACCCGCTGGCACCTCATTCATATCCCGCGGAGCCCGGAGAAGTCGAAGTACCTCGCGCACATGAAGCGTATCGCGAAAACGCTCCTGATCCTCGAGCCGGTCTCGGCGGAGCGTACAGGCACCATCCAGTACCAGATGGGCGAGCAGATCTGCCACTCGTGGGACGACTGGGCCCGCGAGTACGACCTGACCGAGTTCTCCCCGCGCACGCAGTTCGAGAACACGGCGGTCTTCTACTCGCGCCGAGGAAGGGAGGCGTCATGACGGAGTACCTCAAGGGGAACTACAAGGTCGGCGCGAAAATCGAGGAGGAGGCGGAGGCCGCCGACGCCACCGAGCAGTTCGAGAAGAAGGCTCTGTCGCGCCTCGGCGGCAGCATCTGCTTCGTCAGCAAGAAGACGCTCATGTGGAATGGCGAGCCGCAGCCGCAGGCGAGGCGAGCGGATACGGTGGAGGGGGCCGAGCGGAGCGAGGCGGGCGAGCCGCAGCCTCGAGTAGATAAGGAACATGGAGCTGGGCCGACGGATCGCTAGTGGCCTCGAGGCGGCGACCTTCGACCGGATCGCCGCCATCGGGCTGGCCAACGCCGAGGTGAACCGGCCGCGTATCGGGCGTTCGGTCCTCGAGCTGCAGGCGTCACGGCTCGGAATGGGGGAGGATGCCATCGTGGTGGGCGCCGGCCCGAGCCTCGCGCGCCGGCGTAGCCTCGAGCGGCTGCACGCGGCGGGCTATGCCGGCACCATCGTGGCGTCCGACGGGGCCCTCGGCGCCTGCCTCCGCGCCGGGGTGGTGCCGCACGTCGTCGTGACCGTGGATCCGCATCCGGACCGCATCGTCCGCTGGTTCGGTGATCCTCGACTGACCGCGCCCTCCGCCGACGACTACTTCCGGCGCCAGGAGATGGATCCCGTTCATCGACAGGACGAGGTGGGGGCGAATCGGGCCCTCGTCGAGCTGGTGGACGCCTTCGGCCCCAAGATTCGCGTCGCGGCCGCGACCTCGGCCGCGCCCGCGGTGGTGGCCCGCTGCGAGCAGGCGGGGATGGAGCTCTACTGGTGGAACCCCATGTTCGACGACTACGAGCGGCCGGATTCGCTCTCCCGGCGTCTCTGGGAGCAGAACCGCCTGCCCTGCCTCAACGGCGGCGGCAACGTGGGGACGGCGGCCTGGGTGGTTGCGCACGCCGTACTCGGCAAGACACGCATCGGCCTCATCGGCATGGACTTCTCCTATCCGCCGGGCGCGTCGTACGAGAAGACGCAGTACTACCCGGAGCTGGTCGCCATGCTCGGCGATCGCTTTGCCGACGCCTATACCCACGTGGCGAACCCCCACATCGGGGAGACGTGGTTCTGCGATCCCGCCTATATCTGGTTCCGCGACGTGTTCCTCGGCATGGCCGGCGAGGCGGATTGCGAGACGGTGAACTGCACCGAGGGCGGCATCCTGTTCGGCGAGGGCATCGCGTTCACCGCCCTCGACGAGTTCCTCACGCGGGGAGGCGGGGGGCGGTGACCGACGTCGCGTACGTCCGTGAGTATTTCTCCGCGCACGCACGCGAGTGGCTGCGCCGCGCCTACGGCGATGGTCGGAACCCGCGCGCGTATCCGGTCGGCGTCCAGCGACTCCGCCTTACGATGGAGGCGGCGCTCGAGCGACTGGGTGCGCTGCGAGGCCGCCTCATCGATCTCGGCTGCGGGGGTGGGGAGCTCGCCGCTCATGCCGCCGGCCTCGGCTTCGAGACGACGGGTGTGGACATCGCGCCGGGCATGATCGACGAGGCGGAGGCGCGCCGGCGCGCGCTTCCCGAGCCCGCTCGGGGCCGGCTCCGGTTCCAGATCGGCGACGCGCTCGCCAGCGGGCTCCCCGCCGCCCAGGCGGACGCCGTCACGGCGATCGGGCTCCTCGAATACCTCGAGGAGGACGATGCGTTCTTCGGCGAGGCGGCCCGGCTCCTCCGCCCGGGCGGGGTGCTCGTCGTCTCCTGCCGCAACCGTCTCTTCAACCTCGCGAGCCTCAACGATTACACGCGCGCGGAGATCAGCGCGGGCGCCGCCGGTTCGCTCCTCGATGAGCTGGGCGGGCTGGCGCCGGATGTCGCCGCCCGCGACGCGCTGAAGGAGCTGGCGGCGCGGCTGCGCGAGGCGGCGGACGGGCTCGACGAGGCCCTCGCGGAGGATGCCGC
>DATEDO010000248.1:0-3731 GCA_035281625.1 Candidatus Methylomirabilota bacterium | reverse complement strand
GCAGACCTCGCCGTTCATCATCTGGCTGGCCGGATCGGTCGCCTACCTGATCAATCAGGGCATCGGCTGCATCCAGATCATGCTGATCAACAACCGCCGGCTCCACCCCGAGTTCCACATCGGCAAGATCAACATCTGGCTCCTGCCGCTCGCCGTCCTCACCCGGTGGGCGGCGGTCGGCATCTGGCTCTACGCGGGAGGCCTCGCGGAGATCATCCGCCGCTGGCAGGCGGGCGGCTAGGACGCGAGCTCTCTACCCGGCGCCGAGGGGCACCCCGGCGCCGGGTGCCGGCCGGCGGGACCGCGCTGCCTGCCTTGTCTTCCGGGCGACGCCGGGGTAGCATCCGCCCACTCACTCCGTGCGCTAACGTCCCGATACCGAGCCAGGGAGGGATAGGCGATGAGGCCGATCCTGGGATCGATCGTGGCAACCGTGACCGCGCTCGGCGTTCTCCTGACCGCGACGCCCGAGGCGGTCGCGCGTCCGGAAGGCACCATGACGGTGGCCGTGGCCACCTTCGGAAACGAGCGCTGGCTCCCCAATCTCTACGTAGGCGCCGAAGACGTGGTGCTCAAGCCGATGTACGAGAACCTCCTCACCCGCGACCCCAAGACGGGGGAGCTGGCGCCCATGCTGGCCGAGCGCTGGCAGGTGCTCGACGGCGGGAAGACCTGGAGGTTCCACATCCGCAAGGGCGTGCGCTTCCACAACGGGGCTGAGCTGACCGCCGAGGACGTCCGCTTCACCTTCGCCACGGTAGCCAAGGAGGGGTCGGCCAACTCCCTGGCGCCCGAGTTCCGCGCCATCAAGAGCATGGAGGTCGAGGGCCCCCACACGATCACCGTGCGGTTCGAGAAGCCGTTCGTGGTGTTCGGCAACAAGGTGAATCAGGGCCTCTTCGCGTCCTCCGCCTTCATCCAGTCCAAGCGCCACCTGGAGGCGGCGGGCGAGCAAGGCGCGGAGCGCCAGCCGGTGGGCACCGGCCCCTGGAAGTTCGTCGAGCACGTCCGCGGCGACCGCATCGTCTACGAGGCAGTCGAGAACCACTGGCGGGCGACGCCGCACTGGAAGCGCCTCGTCTTCAACAAGGTTCCGGAGCCAGCCACCCGCATGGCCATGCTGCGGGCGGGCTCGGCCGACGTCATCGAGATCGGCGGCGAATATGTCGAGGAGCTGAAGAAGGTCAATGTGCGGACGCTCGTGATGCCCAATGTCTCGTGGGTGTACGTCATCCTGGGCGGGCAGTGGCCCACCAAGCCCACCTATGACGCGAAGGTGCCCTGGGCCCAGCCCGACGCCGGGCGCGCGCGCAAGGTCCGTCTGGCTCTGAATCTCGCGGTGGACAAGCAGGCGATCATGCAGCGGGTGCTGGGAGGGCTGGGGACCGTCGTGGGCTCCTGGCTCGCGTACCCCGCCGATCCCTGGGCGAGCGAGGCGCTGAAGAAGCCCTTCCCCTACGATCCGGCGAAGGCCAAGCAGCTCCTCGCCGAGGCGGGCTATCCCAACGGGTTCGAGGTGACGATGAACCTCACCGCGTGGCCCGGGCGGGGCTACCTGCCCGACGTGGGCGAGGCGGTGGCCACCTACTGGGAGAAGGTCGGCATCAAGGTCAAGCGGCGGCCGCTGGACCGCGCCGTGTTCGCCGCCGACTTCCGGGCGCGCGCCTACTCGGGGGTGACGCTGGCCTACGCCGCGCCGCTGGTGGCCCCGGAGATGTGGGAGGTGCTCTACCGCGGCGGCTACACCAAGGCGGCCCTCAACCTGTTCATGGAGCACCCCAAGCTCGACGAGTTCATCGACCGTCTCGCCGTGCAGCCGAGCTATCAGGAGCGGGTGCGCATTATGCGGGACGAGATGGGGCCGTGGCTCCACGAGTACATCCCCGGCGTCGCCATCGGCGCCGCCCACGCCATCGCGGGGGTAGGACCAAAGGTGGGCGACTGGCCGCTGATCGCTGGGCACATGGGCTTCCACAACTGGGAGTACGTGACGCGGAAGTAGCATGGCGCGGTATCTCGTCGGGCGGGTGCTGCAGACGCTGCTGAGCATGCTGGTCGTGGTCAGCATCGTGTTCGTGCTCACCCGCCTGTCGGGCAATCCCATCCATCTGCTCCTGGACGTCAACGCCACCGCGCGCGATCAGGAGATCCTCACCCGTCATCTCGGCCTCGATCAGCCGCTGCCCGTGCAGTACGCCATCTACGTGGGGAACATCGCTCGCGGGGACTTCGGCAGCTCCATCCTCACCCGGCGACCCGTCACCGAGCACGTCTGGGAGCGGCTCCCCGCCACGGTGGAGCTGGGGGTGGTGGCGATGCTCCTGAGCATCCTCATGGGCGTCCCGCTCGGCGTGTACTCGGCGGTACGCCGAGGCGGCGCGCTCGACGGCGCCGCGCGCGTCTTCGCCGTGCTCGGGCAATCCATGCCCACCTTCTGGCTGGGGCTCATGCTCATCCTCCTCTTCGCGGTCGTGCTGGGCGTGCTCCCGGCGGGCGGCCGGGGCGGCCCGCTCCACCTGATCCTCCCCGCCTTCACCCTGGGCTATTTCACCTCCGCCGCCATCCTGCGCCTGACCCGCTCGGCCATGCTGGAGGTGCTCAGCGCCGACTACATCAAGTTCGCGCGGCTCAAGGGCCTGCACGAGCAGGTGGTGCTCTGGAAACACGGCCTCCGCAACGCGCTCCTGCCCGTCGTCACCTTCGCGGTGCTGCTCTTCGTCCAGTTCCTTGGCGGGGCCGTGGTCACCGAGACGGTGTTCGCGTGGCCGGGGCTCGGCCGCCTGATCCTGGAATCCATCACCACGCGCGACTACCCCATCGTCCAGGCGGGGGTCCTCGTGCTGAGCGCGCTCTACTTGACCGGAAATCTCATGGTCGATCTGCTGTACAGCTACCTCAACCCGAGGATTCGCCATCACGCCTCGTAGACGGGGCTGGCCCTGGTTCGCCGCCGCCGTCCTCCTCGCCCTGGTGGCGGCGGCGGTGCTCGCCCCCTTGCTCGCGCGCCACGACCCCACCGAGGGCGACCTGATGAAGAAGTCGATCCCCCCGGTGTGGATGGAGAAGGGCCAGACCGAGCACGTCCTGGGCACCGACCGCTTCGGGCGCGACGTGCTGAGCCGAATTATCTGGGGCAGCCGGATCTCGCTGGCCGTCTCGCTCGTGGCCATCGGGGTAGCGGGGACGATCGGCACGCTGCTCGGGCTCATCGCCGGCTACCGCGGTGGCCTTACCGACACCCTGCTCATGCGGCTGACCGACATCGGGCTGTCGCTGCCGACCATCCTCATCGCGGTGGTGATGGTCGCCGTCTCGGAGCCGAGCTTCCGCAACGTCATCCTCGTGATCGCGCTGCTCCTGTGGCCGCGCTTCGCGCGGCAGATCCGGGGGGAGACGCTCGCCATCAAGGAGCAGGACTTCGTGGCTCTCGCGGTGGTGGCGGGCCGCTCGAGCGCTTGGATCATCCGGCGGCACATCTTTCCCAACGTGGTCCCTACCCTGCTGGTGATCTCCACGCTGCAGGTGGGCTACGTGATCCTCCTCGAGGGCACGCTCTCGTTCCTCGGGGTGGGGGTGCCGCCCCCGAATCCCGCCTGGGGGCTCATGATCGCCGACGGCCGGGGATTCCTGGCCACCGCGTGGTGGATGTCGCTGTTCCCGGGTCTGGCCATGCTCCTCACCGTGCTGGCGGTGAATCTCATGGGCGACTGGCTGCGCGACAACCTGGATCC
>DATEDO010000247.1:0-5820 GCA_035281625.1 Candidatus Methylomirabilota bacterium | reverse complement strand
TGTTCTCGCCCGGCGAGTACCGCTCGGGCCGCCTGGAGCTCCGGGATCGCGTGACCATTCGGCTGGAGAGGGATGCGACGCTCGTCGCCAGCCGCGCCGACGAGGACTTCGGCCCGCGAGAAGAGCCCGGCCGGGAGACGTTCGCCGACCGCGAGACGCGCGACTTCGCCTTCGCGCTCCTTCGCGGGCACGGCGTGCGCCGCGTCACCCTCACCGGGGGCGGGCGCATCGACGGCAACCGGTCAGCGCGCGGCGGCCCAAAGCCCATCGCGCTCAAGGCCTGCCGCGACGTCCGCATCCAGGATCTGACCCTGGTGAACGCGGGCAGCTACGCGGTGAGCCTCCTGGGCTGCGACGACGTGGAGGTCGAGGGTCTGGTCATCCAGAACAGCTACGCCGACGGCATCGATCCGGACTCGTGCCGGAACGTGCGCATCCAGGGCTGCCGTATCGAGTCGCGCGACGACGCCATCGCCATCAAGGCGAGCCTCGCCCTGGGCGCGCGCCGCGCGACGGAGAACGTCACCGTCGAGGGGTGCCACCTGACCACTCACCACAACGGGCTCAAGCTCGGGACGGAGTCGAGCGGTGACTTTCGAAACGTGACCCTGCGCGACTGCACGGTGGTGGGGAAGCTCCATCCCTGGAAGGGCGCGCTCTCCTCGGGACTGGCGCTGCAGTCCGTGGATGGCGGCACGCTCGAGCGAGTGCACATTGCCAACATCCGGCTCGTGGACGTGTACGCGCCGTTGTTCGTGCGCCTGGGCCGCCGCGGACTCGGTCAGGAGCAGCCCGCGCCGGGCGTGCTGCGCGAGATCGCCATCACGGACGTCCATGCCACGGGCGCCTCCGGCTCTTCGTCCATCATGGGCCTCGCCGACCGCGCCGTCGCGCGCGTGGCCCTGCGGCGCGTGCGCGTGGAGGCGAGGGGAGACGGCAAGCAAGAGCTGGTGACACGACACGTGCCGGACCGCGAGCGCGCGTATCCGGATGCCGCGTGGCTCGGGGAGCTCCCGGCCTACGCGCTCTACTGCCGGTACGTGGAGCACCTCGCCATGGAGGACATCGACCTCAGCGTGGCCATGCCGGATCCGCGCCCCGCGGTCATCATGGAGAGCGTCCGCCACCTCTCGCTGCGCCGCGTCCGGGCCATGCCTCCCACCGGCGGTGGCCCCCCCGTGCGAATCGTGTCGCCGACCTAGCCAATCGGGCGATTCCCTCGCGCGTCGACCCATCGCATGCTCGGCTCGAGGAGGAGGGAGCCCATGTCGACCCTACACTCGATCTCGGAGGATCTCGCCGCCGCGGTGGCCGGCACCGCCCCCGCAGTGGTCGCGGTCCACGCCCGCCCGCGACTGCCGTCATCCGGTGTGCTGCTGCGACCCGGGGTGGTGGTGACCGCCGATCACGCGATACGCGTGGAGCAGGAAATCCGCGTGGTCTGGGCGGACGGGCACGTGAGCCCGGCGGCGCTGCTCGCGCGCGATGCGGGCACGGACCTCGCCGTCCTCCGAGTGGACGACACCAGCCGACCGGTGGCGCTTCTCGGAGAGCGTCCCGATCTCAGGACCGGCCACCTCGTCCTCGCCATGGGCTACGGCCCGCGCGTGAGTCTCGGGGTGGTGAGCGCGGTGGGCGGCGCATGGCGGACCTGGCGGGGCGGCGAGGTGGATCAGTTCCTGCGCCTCGACCTGACGCTCTACCCAGGTTTCTCCGGAGGACCGCTGCTGGATCCCTCCGGCCGGGTCGCGGGCATCGTCACCTCCGGGCTCGCGCGGGACGTCGAGATGGCGGTGCCCGTCGCCACGGTGGCGCGCGTCGCCGAGCAGCTGTTGAGCGGCGGACGCGTGCGGCGGGCCTACCTCGGGGTGGGCCTGCAGCCGGTGACGCTGCCGGAGGCCACCGCGACGGTGGCCCCCGGCGCCGGAGGCCGGGCGCTGATCGTGGTGAAGGTCGAGCCCGATGGGCCGGCGGCGCACGCGGGCCTGATGCTGGGTGACCTGCTGACCGCCCTCGATGGCGTCCCGCTCCGCGAGCCGGACGACGTCCAGGCCGCGGTGGCCGGCCGTGCGGTGGGCGGCACGGTCCGCGTCTCCCTGCTGCGCGCCGGCGCCCCGCTCGAGATCACCGTCGCGCTGGGCGAGCGTCCGACCCGGCCGCGCTAGGATGACCGGGTGGTGACGCGCACCGTGGGTGGACGCTCCCGTCGGTGATCGCGGTGTCGGTGCAGGCGCCGAGCCCCATGGTCCGAGCTCGGCTGGAAGCGCTGATCGCGCGACGACCCGGGCTTCGGGTGGGGGATCCGGCCGAGCGCGGCCGGCTCGCCGCCGGAGACGTCCTCGTGGTCGACCCCGGCTCGCGGCCGCTCGACAGGGTGGTGCGCGCCCTTCC
The DNA here is from genome assembly GCA_035281625.1 of Candidatus Methylomirabilota bacterium. Taxonomy (GTDB): domain Bacteria; phylum Methylomirabilota; class Methylomirabilia; order Rokubacteriales; family CSP1-6; genus DASRWT01. The sequence goes on along the minus strand of DATEDO010000247.1, from coordinate 3,429 downwards.
ACGTGGCGCCGACGCCCCGTCCGTCGTGCTTCTCGGCGGAGACCCCGCCGGGACCAGCGTGGCGCGGCTCCTGCGCGCGAGAGTGCGGGGAATCCTTCCTCGCGATCCATCGGAGCGCGAGCTCGTGGCTGCCATCGAGGCCGTCGCCGCCGGCCTCGTCGTGCTGCATCCTTCGTGGGTACCGCCCGCGACGGCGCGAGACGGTGCGCGCCGCCCCGTCGACCGGTCGGCGCGCGAGCCCCTGACCCCGCGAGAGCTAGAAGTCCTCACCATGCTCGCCGAAGGCATGGGCAACCGCGCGATCGCGTCCGCCATGGGTATCACGGCGCACACCGTGAAATTCCACGTGGCGGCCATTCTCGACAAGCTGCATGCGCGGCGTCGCACCGACGCCGTCGCCATCGCGATGCGCCTCGGTGTGCTCCTGGTGTAGGGCGATCAGGGCACAAAACGCGCTAGGTAACAGTTTCGCCGGGTAGTCTTGCCATGCCCGAGACCCCGACGATGTTTGTTCTCGCCCCCGGTGATTCGCGCATTTGTGCCCTGTCGCCGGGACGGGCATCGGCATGCGTCCATGGCACGGGCCTTGCCTTCTGGGTCACGCCCTACGACGAGCCGTGCCGGCGGATGGACCGAGGAGGCCCACATGCTGATGATTCGACCCGACTTGCAGGTCGGGAAGCTCGAGATCGCCACCGAGAGAACCTGGGCTCTGATTCTCGCCGGAGGCGAGGGTGTTCGGCTCCGCCCGCTGATCCGCCAGCTCTACAACGAAGATCTGCCCAAGCAGTACGCGGTGCTCACGGGTGACCGGTCGCTGCTGGGCCAAACTCTCGACCGCGTGGCCCGCCTGGTTCCCGCTCAGCGCACGGTCGTGGCCACCATGGCGAGCCATCTCCGCTATCTCGACCGTGATCTGCGGCTGAGCCAGAACGGCCCCCACGTGCTCGCCCAACCCCAGGATCGGGGGACCGCGGCGGCCATCCTGAGCGCCGCCCACTGGATACAGGCGCGTGACCCGGGCGCCGCGATGATCATCTTCCCCTCGGACCACTTCGTCCGCGACGAGGCGACGTTCATCCGTCACGGGGCGATACTCAGCCGGTTCGTGGAGCGGCAGCCGGACTGGCTGGTGCTGCTGGGCGTGTGTCCCACCGGCCCCGAGCCCGATTTCGGGTGGATTCAGCCCGGCGAGCGGATGGCGGCGGCCGGGGCGGCGCCGGTCTTCCGGATCCGCCGGTTCGTGGAGAAGCCCTCCATCGAGTCCGCCCGCGCCTTCTGGGCCGCCGGCGCCCTCTGGAACACCTTCGTGGTCGCCGGCAGCGTGAAGGCCTTCATCGAGGCGGGCCGCGAGTGTGTCCCGCGCCTCGAGGAGCGCCTGGACCGCGCCTCGGCCTTCCGGGGACCGCAGGAGGAGCGCTGGGCCCTGGGCCAAGCGTACGCCCTGGCGCCTGCGGCGAACTTCTCGCGGTCGGTCCTTCAGATGACGACCAAGCCGCTGGCCGTCGCCCAGATGCCGGAGATTGGCTGGCACGACCTCGGCACGCCCGCGCGCGTGCTGCGCATGGTGCGGCAGCTCGGCCTGACGCCGTCCTGGGCGAGCGCGCTCGACACCGCGAGCTGAGGCTGACTGCCAGCACCGATCAGTCCCTCGCATCTTCCCGCCGCACACGAATCTTGAGGTCGGGGAGCCACATGTCCTAGACTCCGGCGGGTGAATCACCGCCGGATCGTCCCATGGCTCGCGCTCGTGCTCATCGGCGCCGTCAGCCTCGCGGGATGCGGCTCGGCGGTCGCGCCGCCCTCGTCGAGCCCGCCGCCGTCATCAGCGTTCGCGTCCCCGTTGAGCGGACCCGCCGCGCCGGTGTGGCATGTGGGCGATGCGTGGGCGTTCCGCTGGGAGAGCCCGGACGGGCAGGGCGAGTACACGTGGACGGTGGATCGCATCGAGCGCATCGACGGGATCGAGCACTATGTCGTGCGCTCCGGGCCGCGCGAGATCTACTTCCGCGTGGCCGATCTCGCGACGTCGCTCGAAACGCTGTCGGGCCGCGTGGAGCGGCGCAATCTGCCGGCTCGTCTCGGCTTCTCCTGGCCGCTGACCACGGGCGCGATGTGGCGTCAGCGCTATCTCGAGGAAGGGGACGGGCGCAGCGCCGCCGAGCGCGCCATCGACTGGACGGTGGAAGGCGAGGAGGACGTGCGGGTGGATGGCGGCTCGTTCCGAACGCTGCGCATCGCCGCGCGCTTCTACCCCACCCCCGACCTCGTGTACGAGATGTGGTACGCGCCCGCGGCCAAGCAGTGGGTGCGCCTGAAGGAATATTTCCCCGCCGGAGTCCGGTCCCGCGAGCTCACCGACTTCGCGCTGCGCTGAGCCGCTCGTCGGCTCCGCCGCGGCGTCGCGTGTAGCTTTGACCCGGTAAGAAGCATGCGGCGCGCGACGCGGCACCGCTTCGCCGCAAACGACAGTGCGCGCGTGCGCAGGATGCGACCCCGCGCGCCGCCGCATTCGCGAGTGGCACCTCGCTTGCAGCCTTGCTGAGAAGCAGTCACGCAAGCGCAAGGAGGTCCGCGATGCGCGCACGCACGCTGGTGGCACTCGGCGCGAGCTGTCTCGTCGTGGCGATGACGATGGGGTCCCGGACCGGCCCCGTCTTCGCTCAGGCCGGCTCGACGGGCGGAGGGGCGACGGCGCCGGGTGGCGCCACCCCAGGCCCCACGCCTCCGAGCCCAGGGCCCACCATGCCGGGGCCCACGGCGCCCGGCGGCCCGATCTCTCCGGGACCCACGATGCCGGGTCCCACGCGGCCCGGTGGCACGACGGGAACCGCGCCCGGCACCACTCCGGTGCCGGCGACGCCGGGCACCCCGGGCTCGACGGGCACGTCGTCCCAGCCGCTCGCGCCGGGATCGAGCGCGCCCTCGGGGGCCCGGATCCAGCAGCCCGGCTCGGGAATGGCAGCGCCTATCCCGGCGCCGGGAGTCGGTACGTCCGGGACAACTGTCCCGAACGCCGAGGTACGCCGACTTCAGGAGCAGCTGAGATCCCAGGGTCATGACCCCGGCGCCATCGACGGCGTCATGGGGCCGGAGACCCAGGACGCGCTCCGCGCGTTTCAGCGGAGGAACGGCCTGTCCGAGACAGGCCGGCTCGACACCCAGACGGCCGAGAAGCTCGGGCTCGGGACCATTCGTCGCTAGTCGCTAAAGGAGGCCTCACGTGGCGAAGAGAAAGATGCAGAGCCGAGGCAAGCGCAGTGGTGGACGCAGCGGACGGGGGCGTGCGGGCGGCGGTCGCGGCCGGAGCGGCGGTCGGGCGTGAGCCGGAATTCCTGGCGGCGCTCGCCCTGCACGCGACGATCCCTGCCGCTGCGCGTGTCCACCTGGTACTTGGCGCGGGTATCGGACACCATCGCCGCCGGCGCG
>DATEDO010000246.1:0-41479 GCA_035281625.1 Candidatus Methylomirabilota bacterium | reverse complement strand
TTGAGATGGCACACGCGCATCATGATGCAGCCGATGGTGACCAGCGGCGCGGTGGCGAAGCCGAATTCCTCGGCGCCCAGCAGCGCGGCGATGGCCACGTCACGGCCGGTCTTCAGCTGGCCGTCGGTCTCGACCACGATGCGTGAGCGCAGGTTGTTGATGACCAGCGTCTGGTGCGTCTCGGCCAGGCCCAGCTCCCAGGGCAGGCCCGCGTGTGTGACGGAGGTCAGCGGCGAGGCGCCCGTGCCGCCGTCGTAACCCGAGATCAGCACGACGTCGGCGTGCGCCTTGGCGACGCCCGCGGCGACCGTGCCGACGCCGACCTCGGCCACCAGCTTCACGTGCACACGCGCTCGCGGGTTGGAGTTCTTGAGATCGTGGATGAGCTGCTTCAGGTCCTCGATCGAATAGATGTCGTGGTGCGGCGGTGGGCTGATGAGGCCCACACCCGCCGTGGTGTGCCGCGTCTTCGCGATCCACGGATACACCTTGGTGCCGGGCAGCTGGCCGCCCTCGCCGGGCTTGGCGCCCTGGGCCATCTTGATCTGGAGGTCGTCGGCATTGACCAGGTACTCGCTGGTCACCCCGAAGCGCCCCGACGCCACCTGCTTGATGGCGCTGCGCCGGGAATCGCCGTTCGGGTCGGGCACGTAGCGGGCCGCGTCCTCGCCACCCTCGCCGGTGTTGGACTTGGCCCCCATCCGGTTCATGGCGAGGGCGAGGGTCTCGTGGGCCTCCTGGCTGATCGAGCCGTAGGACATGGCGCCGGTGGCGAAGCGCCGGAGAATGGCCTCCACCGGCTCCACCTCGTCGAGCGGCACCGGGTGCGCGGCGGGCTTGAACGCAAAGAGTCCGCGCAGGGTCGCGAGCTGGCGGCTCTGCTCGTCCACCGCCCGCGAGTAGTCCTTGAAGATCTTGTACTGGCCGCTCCGCGTGGCGTGCTGGAGCTTGTACACCGTGTCCGGATTGAAGAGGTGATACTCGCCATCCCGCCGCCACTGATACTCACCGCCCCACTCGAGCTCGGGCTTGGCCACCGAACGCTCGGGGAAGGCGCGGGCGTGGCGCGCCGCCGCCTCGGCGGCGATGACGTCGAGGCCGACGCCGCCGATGCGGGAGGCCGTCCAGGTGAAGTACTTGTCCACGAAGGCCTTGTCGAGGCCGATGGCCTCGAAGATCTGGGCGCCCCGGTACGACTGGATGGTGGAGATCCCCATCTTGGAGATGACCTTGAGCACGCCCTTGTTGAGCGCCTTGATGTAGTGCTTCACCGCGGTGGCGTGATCCAGCCCCGGGAGCATGTCCTGCCGGATCATGTCGTCCAGGGTCTCGAAGGCGAGGTACGGGTTGATGGCGCCCGCCCCGTAGCCCAGGAGCAGGGCCGCGTGATGCACCTCGCGGGCGTCACCCGACTCGACGATCAGGCCCACCCTGACGCGCAGCCCCTCGCGGATCAGGTGATGGTGCACGCCCGCGGTGGCGAGCAGCGACGGGATGGGCGCCAGGCGCTCGTTCACCCCGCGGTCGGAGAGGATCAGGTACGCGTGCCCCTCGTTCACCGCGTCGCTCGCCTGGCGGCAGAGGTCCTCCAGCGCGGCGGCGAGCGCGGCGCCGCCGCCGCCCACCGGGTAGACCATCTGGATGGTCTTCGAGGTGTAATGCGGCACGTCCGAGTGGCGCACCCGAGCGACCTCCTCGTTGTCGAGGATGGGCGTCTTCAACTTGAGCTGGCGGGCCGCCTCCGGCGTGGGCTCGAGCAGATTGCCCTCCGGGCCGATGGTGGTCGCGATCTGCGTGACCAGCTCCTCGCGGATGCCGTCCAGCGGCGGGTTCGTCACCTGGGCGAAGAGCTGCTTGAAGTAGTCGTAGAGGAGCCGCGGCCGGTTCGAGAGCACGGCGAGGGCGGTGTCGGTGCCCATGGAGCCCACGGGCTCCTCGCCGGCGGTGGCCATCGGAGCCAGCAGGAGGCGCAGGTCCTCATGGGTGTAGCCGAAGGCCATCTGCCGCTGCAGCACCGTCTCGTGATTGGGCTCCGGCACGTACGGCGGCTCGGGCAGCGTCTCGATGGGCCGGATATGCGTCTTCAGCCACTCGCCGTAGGGATGCTGGGCGGCGTAGGCCTTCTTGAGCTCGGCGTCATCGATGATGCGGCCCTGAGCGGTGTCCACCAGGAAGATGCGGCCCGGATGGAGGCGCTCCTTCAGGAGCACGCGGTCGGCCGGGATATCCAGCACGCCCACCTCGGAGGCCATGATCACCATGTCGTCCTTGGTGACGTAGTAGCGCGAGGGGCGCAGACCGTTCCGATCGAGCACCGCGCCGATCACGGTGCCGTCGGTGAAGGCGATGGACGCCGGCCCGTCCCACGGCTCCATGAGGCAGCCGTGGTACTCGTAGAAGGCCTTCCGATCCTCGCTCATGCTCTCGTGGCCCGCCCAGGCCTCGGGAATCATCATGAGCACGGCCAGGGGCAGGGGCCGCCCCGCCATCACGAGGAATTCCAGGACATTGTCGAAGGAGGCGGAGTCGCTTCCCCCCTCCAGCACGATCGGCATCAGCTTCTTCAGGTCGTCGCCGAGCACCGACGAGCGGACGATCGCCTCGCGCGCGTGCATCCAGTTGATGTTGCCGCGCAGGGTATTGATCTCGCCATTGTGGGCGATCATCCGGTAGGGATGCGCGAGCGGCCACGAGGGGAACGTGTTGGTGGAGAAGCGCTGGTGGACGAGCGCCAGCGCCGAGTCCACGAGGGGATCGGTGACGTCGGGGAACATGCCCTCGATCTGGTCCGCGGAGAGCATGCCCTTGTAGATGAGGGTGTTCGCGCTGAGGCTCGGCACGTAGAAGAATTTCTTCTCGACGAGCGTGGTCCGGTTCACCGCGTGCTCGGCGCGCTTGCGGATCACGTAGAGCTTGCGCTCGAAGGCGGCCCGATCGGGCACCCCGGGGGCGCGGCCCACGAAGAGCTGCTGGAAGACCGGCTCCACCGCCCGCGCGCTGGGGCCCACCGCCGAGGAGTCGGTGGGGACGTTCCGCCAGCCGAGCACCGTCTGCCCCTCCTCGCGCACGATCTCCTCGAGGATGCCGCGACACTGCGCCGCCTCCCCGGCCTTCCGGGGCAGGAACACCAGGCCGGCCCCGTAGTGACCGCGGGCGGGGAGGGTGATGCCGACGCCCGCGCACTCACGGGCGAGGAAGGCATGCGGCATCTGGATGAGGATGCCGGCCCCGTCCCCGGTGTTGACCTCGCAGCCGCAGGCGCCCCGGTGCAGGAGGTTCTTCAGGACCTGCAGGGCCTGCGCGACGATGGCATGCGAGCGGCGGCCCTTGATGTCCACCACGAAGCCGACGCCGCAGGCGTCGTGCTCGTGCCTGGGGTCGTAGAGGCCCTGGGCGGGGGGCAAGCCGGGGGGGAAGGACGTCGTCATCGACCTCGTCTCCTTGGACCTCGTCAGGGGACCTCGTCAGGGCGTTCCAACTTGGAGCCCAAAGTTATCCCAGGGCCGAGCATTAGCCAAGCCCAAAATACCAAATTCATTGTATAAGCTATCCTAATGGGTTAAGGTCGGGGCATGAACCTGGACTCCCTCCGCCTGTACTGCGACGTGGTGCGGCTCAAGAGCTTCTCGCGCGCCGCGGCGGCGGGGGGCGTCTCCCAGTCCGCCGCGAGCCAGGCCATCCAGCAGCTCGAGGCCGAGCTGGACGCCACCCTGCTGGACCGGACGCGGCGGCCGCTGGAGCCGACCCTCGAAGGACGGGGCTTCTACGAGGCCTGCCGCGCCCTGCTCGCCGACTTCGACAGGGCTCGCGCCGATCTCGCCGCCTCGCGGCAGCGGGTGGAGGGCACGGTGCGGGTGGCCGCGATCTACTCCGTGGGCCTGCACGACATGAGCCGGCACATGCAGCCGTTCATGGCCGCCTATCCGCACGCGCGGGTGCTGCTCGAGTGCCTGCACCCCCACAAGGTGGTGGAGGCGGTGCTCAACGACGAGGCGGACCTCGGCATCCTGTCCTATCCGCCCGCGAATCGCGCCCTCCAGGTGGTGACGGTGCGGGAGGAGCCCATGGTGGTGGTGACGCATCCCAGCCATCGGCTGGCCCGGCGGCGCCGCGTCGGTCCGGCCGACCTCGACGGCGAGCGCTTCGTGGCCTTCGACCACGATCTGCCCATCCGCCGGGCCATCGATCGCGCCCTGAAGCAACACGGGGTGCGCGTGGACGTGGCGATGGAGTTCGACAACGTGGAGACCATCAAGCAGGCCATCGGCATCGCGGCGGGCATCAGCATCCTGCCCGCGCCCACGGTGCAGAAGGAGAGCGAGATGAAGACCCTGGCGGTGGCCGACCTCGCCCTGCCCGGCCTCGTCCGCCCCGTGGCCATCATCCACCGGCGGGGCCGCCACCTCACCGCCGCGGTGTCGCGCTTCATCACCCAGCTCCGCGAGGACGACGCGCGAGGGGCGGGGCGCCGCCCCGCCTCCGCGTGATCCGCCCGCTCCGCGTGATACCGTAGCGGGCATGGACGTGACGCGCTTCGAGACGCGGCGGGGCGCGCGCGTCTATCAGATGCCGGTGGAGACGTTCCCCGGCCACGTGAACAACATCTACCTCATCCTGGATGGAGACCACGTCACCCTCTTCGACGTGGGCTCGGGCCTGCCGGACTCCAACGCCGGCCTGGAGGCGCGCATGGCCGAGGTGCGCGAGCGCTTCGGCGAGACGGCGACGCTGGCCTCCGTGCAGCACGTGGTGATCAGCCACGCCCACATCGATCACTTCGGCTGGGTCGGCCGGTTCACCCGCGACAGCGACGCCGCCGTCTACGTGCACGAGCTGGACGCGCGGGTGCTGGTGAACTTCGAGGAGCGCATCGTGCTCGCCTCCAAGGACCTTCGGGTGTTCATGGAGCGGGCGGGGGTGAAGCCGGCGCTTCGCGCCGAGATGGAGGAGGCGTACCGCTTCTCCAAGCTCTTCTTCAAGTCGGTGGAGATCGACCACGTGGTGAAGGACCGCGAGCTGATCATCAACGGCTATCGCGTGCACCACACGCCCGGGCACTGCCCGGGTCAGATCTGCCTCGAGGTGGACGATCTCCTCTTCACCGCGGACCACGTGCTGTCCCGCATCACCCCGCATCAGTCGCCTGCCGCGATCACCCCGTTCTGCGGCCTGGAGCTGTACCTCCAGGCCCTGGACCGCGTGCGCGCCCTCCCCGGGATCCGCCTCTCGTTGCCGGGGCACGAGGCGCCCATCGAGGATCTCGCCGGCCGGGTCGCGGGCATCGTGGGCCACCACGAGCGGCGCCTCGGCCAGGTGCTCGATATCTGCCGGGAGCCGCTGGCCCTCGTGGAGGTGTCCAAGCGTCTGTTCGGGGTGAAGGCCGGATACACGCGCCTCTTGGCCCTGGAGGAGGCGGGCGCCCACGTCGAGTACCTCTTCCAGCGCGGGGAGTTGCGCATCGCCAACCTGGACGACGTGACCCGGGAGCCCAATCCGGTCATCCGGTACGAGACCCGGCGAGGCCGGTAGCCTCGATCTGCCCGAGCCAGGAGCCGCCGGACCGACGGTCAGACCGCGGACAACCTTGCTAAACGTATGGCGTTTGGTTAGCATGGATTCGGGCTCTGACATCTCCCGAAGGGTTCCCGGAAGCGCCACGCCTCCGGGTCCACTCCGTCCAGGGTCAGGGAAGACCACGGTGCTGAAAAACCAGGCATAATCCGTTCGCTAGCGGAACGGAAAGGACACACGACGATGAGCGATGCGATGGCGCCCGCGTCCGCCGTAGCCAAGCCCCGCCGCACCTTGACGCGGGCGGTGATCCGGTTCGCGGGCGATTCCGGCGATGGCATGCAGGTGACGGGGGAGCAGTTCACCACCGAGGCGGCCTGGGCGGGGAACGACATCTCGACGCTCCCGAACTTCCCCGCCGAGATCCGCGCTCCCGCCGGCACCCTCTTCGGCGTGTCGTCGTTCCAGCTCCAGTTCGGCAGCCAGCGCGTCTACACGCCCGGCGATCAGCTGGACGCATTGGTGGCCATGAACCCCGCCGCGCTGAAGGTGCATCTGGCCGACCTCAAGCCGGGCGGCATCCTCATCGTGAACACCGCGGCCTTCGAGGAGCGCAACCTCACCAAGGCCGGCTACGGGAAGAACCCGCTGGAGGATCCGGACCTCGCGTCGAAGTACCGGCTGCACCAGGTGGACATCACGGGGCTCACCAAGGCCGCCCTGGACGACCTGCCGCTGAACGCGAAGGAGAAGGACCGCTGCAAGAATTTCTTCGCCCTGGGGCTCGTGTCGTGGATCTACACCCGGCCGCTGGATCCCACGCTCGACGCCATCAAGAAGCGCTTCGCCAAGAACCCGACCTTCGTCGAAGCGAACATCCGCGTGCTGAAGGCCGGCCATGCCTTCGGCGAGACCGCGGAGATCTTCGCGGAGAACTACGGGATCGACCCCGCCGAGATGCCGCCGGGTGTGTACCGGAGCATGATCGGCAACCGCGCGCTCGCCTGGGGCCTCCTCGCCGCCGCCGAGCGCACGCAGATCCCCATCGTCTTCGGCGCGTACCCGATCACGCCGGCCTCGAGCATTCTCGAAGAGCTGGCGATGCACAAGCGCTTCAAGGTGCGCACGTTCCAGGCCGAGGACGAGATCGCCGCGGTGACGTCCGCGGTGGGCGCGTCCTTCGGCGGCGCCATCGGGGTGACTGCGTCCAGCGGGCCCGGCATCGCGCTCAAGGGTGAAGCGATCGGGCTCGCGGTGATGGCGGAGCTGCCGCTGGTCATCTTCGATATTCAGCGCGGCGGCCCCAGCACCGGACTCCCCACCAAGACCGAGCAGGCCGACCTCATGCAGGCGCTCTACGGCCGCAACAGCGAGTCGCCAATCGTGGTGCTCGCTCCGTCGAGCCCGGGCGACTGTTTCTACATCGCCTACGAGGCGGTACGGCTCGCCATCAAGTACATGGTGCCGGTCATGGTGCTGTCCGACGGCTACCTCGCCAACGGCTCGGAGCCCTGGCTCCTGCCCGACCCGAAGTCGCTCCCGGACATCCCGGCCAAGTTCCGCACCGAGAAGGAAGGCTTCTTCCCGTACCTGCGGGACCCCGCCACCCTGGCGCGCCCGTGGGTCCGACCCGGCACCCCCGGCCTCGAGCACCGCATCGGCGGCATCGAGAAGCAGGACGTGACCGGCAACATCTCCTACGAGCCGGAGAACCACGATCACATGGTGCGCACCCGCGCCGAGAAGGTGCGCCGGGTGGCCCAGGAGATTCCGCCCATCAGCATCAACGGCCCGCACACCGGCGACGTGCTGGTGGTGGGCTGGGGCGGCACCTACGGCGCCATCACCGCGGCGGTGGAAGAAGCGCAGATGGAGGGCAAGGCGGTCTCCTCCGTCCACCTGCGCTATCTCAACCCCCTGCCGCCCGACCTCGGCCAGACCCTGCGCCAGTTCCGCAAGGTCCTGGTGCCGGAGATCAACAGCGGGCAGCTCGTCCGGATCCTCCGGGCGGAGTACCTTGTGGACGCGGTGGGCTTCAACCGCGTGCGCGGCGTCCCGCTGCAGACGCAGGAAATTCTCGAAGCCATCAATCAACTCGTGGAGGCAGCGCGGTGAGCACGGTAAAGGGAGCCCCCGAGGCCGCATCGAACGGCCCGCGTCTGACCAAGAAGGATTTCGAGTCCGATCAGGACGTCCGCTGGTGCCCGGGCTGCGGGGACTACGCCATCCTGAGCGCGGTGCAGAAGGCGATGCCCGATCTGGGTATCCCGCGGGAAGATATCGTGTTCATCTCGGGCATCGGCTGCTCCAGCCGGTTCCCGTACTACATGAACACGTACGGGTTCCACACCATTCATGGCCGCGCGCCCGCCATCGCCACCGGGCTCAAGCTCGCGCGCCCCGACCTCAAGGTGTTCGTGGTCACCGGCGATGGCGACGGGCTCTCCATCGGCGGCAACCACCTCCTTCACGTGCTGCGCCGGAACGTGGACGTCACCATCCTGTTGTTCAACAACCGGATCTACGGGCTCACCAAGGGCCAGTACTCGCCCACCAGCGAGCTTGGCAAGGTCACGAAATCCACGCCGCTCGGCTCCGCCGACCGGCCGGTGAGCCCCTGCTCGTTCGCCCTCGCGGTCGGCGCGACCTTCGTGGCCCGCACGGTGGACCGGAACATCGGCCACATGGAGGAGACGCTCAAGCGCGCCGCCGCTCACAAGGGCGCGGCCTTCGTGGAGATCCTTCAGAACTGCAATGTCTACAACGATCTCGCCTGGAACGTGCTCTACGACCGCGAGTCGAAGGTGCAGCACGAGCTCCGGCTCGAGCACGGGAAGCCTCTCCTCTTCGGCGCGCCCGACGACCGAAGGGGTCTGGTGCTCGAGGGCGTGAAGCCCAAGGTCGTGAGCGTCAAGGACGTCCCGGCGAGCGCGCTCTGGGTGCACGACGAGACGGACCGGAGCACCGCGCTCATCCTCGCCCAGCTCTGGGCGCCCGACTACCCGATTCCGCTCGGGGTTCTGGTCAACGAGGCGGGGCAGCCGATCTACGAGGATCTCGTGCTCAAGCAGGAGCAGAAGGTCATCGCGGACCGCGGCCCGGGCGACATCACCGCCCTGCTGCGCTCCGGGGAGACCTGGACGATCAAGTAGTCGTCCCGCCGACCGTCATGCCGGCCGATTCCTCCGCGCCCGATCCGAGCTTGATCCGGGCGCTGGAGGGCATCCTGGGGGCTCGGGGCGTGGTGTCCAGCCCCGAGGGGCGCCTGACCTACGAGTGCGACATGCACACGTTCTACAAGGGCGCCCCCGACGTCGTGGTGCTGCCCCAGTCCACCGAGCAGGTGGCCGCGGTGGTGCGCCTCTGCCGCGAGCGCGGCCTTCCCATCGTCCCCCGCGGCTCCGGCACCGGTCTCATCGGCGGGGCCATGGCCCCGCGGGGCGGCGTCATGGTGTCCATGACACGGATGAACCGCATCCTGGAGGTCGACCTTCCGAACCGCTGCGCCACCGTCGAGCCCGGGCTCATCAACCTGTGGCTCTCCAACGCGACCCGGCCCAGCGGCTGGTTCTTCGCGCCCGACCCGTCGAGCCAGATGGTCTCCTCCATCGGGGGCAACGCCTCCACCAATGCGGGCGGGCCGCACTGCCTCAAGTACGGCATCACCGTGAACCACATCCTGGGCCTCCAGGTGGTGACGGGAACCGGGGACATCGTGTGGCTGGGCGGCAAGGTCCCCGAGCGGCCCGGGTACGATCTCACCGGCGTGGTGGTGGGCGCGGAGGGCACGCTGGGCCTCATCACCGCGGTGGTGGTCCGGCTCACCCATGTTCCGGAGGCGGTGCGCACGCTGCTGGCCTCCTTCGCCTCCATCGAGGATGCCTCCGAGGCGGTGTCCGCCATCGTCGCCGCCGGTATCATTCCCGCTGCCCTCGAGATGATCGACGAGGTCATGGTGCGGGCGATCGAGGAGGGCGTCGGGGCGGGCTATCCCAAGGGAGCGGGGGCGGTGCTCCTCATCGAGCTGGATGGGCCGCGCGCGGAGATCGAGGCCCAGTCGGCACGCGTGGAGGCGCTCTGCTGGGACCACGCCGCGCTCGAGGTGCGCGTGGCCGGCGACGAGGCCGAGCGCGCGCTTCTCTGGAAGGGGCGGAAGGAGGCGGCGGGCGCGGTGGGCCGGCTCACCGCCAACTGGCTCCTCCAGGACGCGGTGGTGCCGCGCTCCCGGCTGCCCCAGATCATGCGCGAGATGCGGGAGATCCAGGAACGTCACGGCCTCGTGCTGGCCAACGTGTTCCACGCCGGGGACGGAAACCTCCACCCCATCATCTGTTACGACGAGAACGTGCCCGGCGAGCTCGAGCGGGCCAAGCAGGTCAACGAGGAGCTCCTGCGCGCCTGCCTCGCGCTCGGCGGCACCGTCACCGGCGAGCATGGGGTGGGGCTCGACAAGGCGAAGAACCTGCCGCATCAGTTCGCCGCGGCGGATCTCAACTTCATGGCCCGGCTGCGCCGGGTCTTCGACCCGCACGGCATCATGAATCCGGACAAGCTCCTGCCCTCGCATCCGGCGTGCGGCGAAGGATTCCGCCCGGCCCGCCCCGAGCTTCCGCGCGGAGCCTGGGTCTGAGCGCGGTGGCGGCGTCGCCCTCCGCGGCGATCACCCGCGCCCTCGAGGCGATCGCCGGCCCCGGGCGCGTGTGCGCCGAGGCCTCCGCCCTCGCCGGGGCCGCCGTGGACGGCGTGATTCCAAGGTGGATCGTACGTGCGGCGGCGGTGGAGCAGGTGGCGCGCGTGCTCGCCCTGGCCTCATCGGAGTCCCTGGCCGTCGCGCCCCGCGGCGCCGGGAGCAGCCTCGGCCTCGGAGCTCCGCCGCGTCGCCTCGACCTCGTGCTCGACCTCTCCCGTCTCGACGCGGTGCTGGACTATGTGCCGGAGGACATGGTGGCGAGCGTGCAGGCCGGCATCTCACTGGACGCCCTGGCCGGGCGCCTCGGCCAGTACGGGCAGCGGTTGCCCCTGGATCCCGCGCCCGGCGGCATGCGGTCGGTCGGCGGCGTGCTCGCCACCGCGGCCAGCGGCCCGCTGCGCGTCCGCTACGGCACTGGACGGGACCTGCTGCTCGGGGTCCGCTTCGTCCAGGCCGACGGGGTGATCACATGGGGCGGCGCGCGGGTGGTGAAGTCCGTGACGGGCTACGACGTGCCCAAGCTCCTCGTGGGCTCGCTGGGCACCCTGGGCGTGATCGTGGAGGCCACGCTGCGCCTGCATCCCATCACGTCGGCTTGGGGCGCCTGGCTCTGGCGATTCGACGCCGTGCCGTCGGCGGCGGCCTTCATCGCCGCCGTCGTGGACTCGGCGATTCAGCCCGAGCGGGTCGTGCTGCTGGACGGGGCCGCCGCGGCGGTGGCGGCGGGCGAGGAGGCGAGGGCGGAGGCGGCGGTGGCGGTCTCGGTGGCCAGCACGGCGGAAGCCGTGGCGGCTCAGCGGGAGGCCCTCGGCGCGCTGGCGACGCGGCACGATGGGCGCGCGTCCGAGATCGGCGCGGGCGCCTGGGCCCGACTCTCCGAGGCGCTGACCGGTCCGGTCGTGCTGCGCCTCGCCGGAGAGCCCGCGCGGCTCGGCCCCTGGATGGTGTCGCTCGCCCACGTGGCGCGCGACGGCGGCGTCGACCTCCTGTCGATAGGGGAGGCCGGGGGTGGGGTCATCCGCGCCGCGCTCCGGACGCGAGCGGGCGCCGGCGTGCCGGCGCCGTCCTGGCTCGCCGGCGCGGTGGCGAGTCTCCGCGCCTCACTGGAGCCCGAGGGCGGCAGCCTCGTGGTGGAGCGGGCCCCCCGCGCGGTCAAGGACGCGCTCGACGTGTGGGGACCGGTGGCGCCCGAGGCGCTCGCCCTCATGCGCCGGCTCAAGAGCGAGTTCGATCCGGCCGGGATCCTGAATCCCGGCCGCTTCGTGGGCGGCCTATGAGCAAAAACACGAAAGTCGGACCTACGGCGTCGAAGCCCAGTGGGATGGGGGGGTCTGGGGGAGGAGCGGCCCCCGCTCCCCCCCAGCCAGATCAACCGAAATGACCGCAGAGCGAAATCTCACGCTCAAAGCCCCGGAGACGTTGCGGGACCTCCGCGCGTGCGTGCATTGCGGGATCTGCCTGCCGCAGTGCCCGACGTATCGGGTGCTCGAGGAGGAGATGGACTCGCCGCGGGGGCGCCTCTACCTGATGCGCGCCGCCGCCGAGGGCCGCGCCCCGCTCACGCCGGGCATGGCGCGGCATCTCGACCTCTGCCTGGGCTGCCGTGCCTGCGAGACGGCGTGCCCCTCCGGGGTGCCCTTCGGCCGGCTCCTCGAGACGGCGCGCGCGGATCTGGCCCGCGCCGGCGTCCGCTCCCCCCAGTCCAATCATGCGACCCAGCGGACGCTGCTCGAAGTCTTTCCGCGTCCGGCGCGCCTGGCCGCCCTCGCCGGCGCGCTGCGCATCTATCAGCGCTCGGGCGCACAGGCGGCGGTGCGGGGACTGGGGCTGCTCGCGCCCTTCAAGCGGCTCCGGGCGCTCGAGGCCCTGCTGCCGTCTCCCCCGCCGGCGGGCGGGGCGCTGCCCGAGATCACCCCGGCGCGCGGCAAACGCCGCGGACGCGTGGGCCTCCTGATCGGCTGCGTCCAGGGCGTCTTCTTCCCCCACGTGAACCGCGAGACCGCGCGGCTCCTCGCCGCGGCGGGCTGGGAGGTGGTGGCACCACGCGGGCAGGGCTGCTGCGGCGCCCTGCATCTGCACGCGGGCCGGCTCGACGACTTCCGGGCGCAGGCGAGCGCGCTGATGCGCGCGTTTCCCCCCGATCTCGACTTCGTCGTCGTCAACGCCGCGGGCTGCGGCTCCGCCATGAAGGAGTACGGCCACTGGCTGGAGACGGCCGGCGAGTTCTCGGCCAAGGTCCGCGACATCTCCCAGGTGCTCGCGGACGCGGCGCTGCCCCTGCGCGAGCTGTCGCTCACCGTGACGTACCACGACGCCTGCCATCTCGCCCACGGCCAGAAGGTGCGCGCGGAGCCGCGTGCGTTGCTGCGGCGCATTCCCGGCTTGCGCCTGGTGGAGCTGGCCGAGAGCGAGCTCTGCTGCGGCAGCGCGGGCGTCTACAATATTCTCGAGCCCGAGATGGCCGGCGAGCTGGGGCGCCGCAAGATCGAGCGGATCCGGGAGACGGGCGCCCGCGTGGTGGTCACCGGCAATCCCGGCTGCATCGCCCAGATCGCGCGCGAGGCCCGGCGCCACGGGCTCGCGCTGGACGCGCTCCACCCGGTGGAGCTGCTCGGGCGGGCGCTGGCCGACGAGCGGGAGGGCGGCGCATGAAGAAGATCACGGTGCGGGAGCACGTCACGCTCGACGCGGCGCGCATGGCCAAGGTGGCCCTTGCCGCGACCCCGCGCGCGCTCCTCGATCTCTACTGCGTGGCGCCGGGTCAGGCCCAGACGCCCCATGTGCACGAGGACCAGGACAAGATCTACTACGTGGTGGCGGGCGCCGGGCGCTTCAGCCTCGCCGGCGAGAGTGACCGGCTCGAGGCGGGGCAGGCCCTCGTCGCGCCCGCCGGCGTCGAGCACGGCCTCGTCAACGACGGCGGCGAGCCGCTCCTCGTCCTGGTCGTCGTGACGCCGCCACCCCCGCACGCCAAGGCGCCGGGCCACTGAGCGCCGTTCCGCCCCCATGAGCGCGCCCGTGACCGCCTCCCTCATGATCACCTGCCTCGCCGACATGTTCTTCCCCGAGGTAGGCGTTGCGATGGTGACGGTGCTCCGGCGCCTCGGGGTCCGGGTCGAGTTCCCCGCGGGCCAGACCTGCTGCGGCATGCCGCTGTTCAACTCGGGCTATCACGCCGACGCCGCGCAGGTGGCGGAGCGCACGGTGCGGCTCTTCGAGGGCGCCGAGCACGTGGTGGTGCCCTCGGGCTCGTGTGCCTGGATGGTCAAGACCGAGTACCCCGGCCTCCTCAAGGGGGATCCCGCCCTGCGCGCGGCGGCGGAGAGCCTGGCGCGCCGCACGCGCGAGCTTTCGCAGTTCCTGGTGGAGGTGCTCGGGGTCACGCGCGTGGAGTCGGATTTCGCGGGTCGCGTGACCTATCACGACTCCTGCCATCTCCTCCGTGGCCTCGGCGAGTCGCGCGCGCCCCGGGCGCTCCTGCGCGGCGTGACGGGGGTGGAGCTGGTCGAGCTCCCGGGGGCGGATCAGTGCTGCGGCTTCGGCGGCTCGTTCTCGGTACGCCTGCCCGAAGTCTCCACCGCCATCCTCGACAAGAAGCTCGCCAGCGTGGAGGCCACGGGCGCGGATTGCCTCGTGGCCTGCGACGGCGGCTGCCTCATGCAGATGAAGGGCGGGCTGAGCCGGCGCGGCTCGCGGGTGCAGCCGCTGCATCTCGCCCAGATTCTCGCGGGCTCGACGGGCGAGGGGACGCCCCGATGAGGCCCGTGGGGCCGAAGCGCCCCGGCCACGGCGCGTACGATGCCCCGGGCGCGCGCTCATGACGGATCCCATTCTCGCCACGCCGTTTCCGCGCCGGGCGGGCGCCGCGCTCAAGGACCCCTTTCTCCAGGAAGCCCTCACCATCGCCACCACCAAGTTCATCGATCTCCGCAAGGAGGCCTTCGACGCGCTGCCCGAGGGCGACGCGCTCCGCGACCGGGCGCGGGCGATCAAGGAGGCGACGCTCCAGCGGCTGGACTACTACCTCGATCAGCTCGCCGACAACGTGGAGCGGCTGGGCGGGCACGTCCACTGGGCGAGCACCGCCGCGGAGGCGCGGGAGATCGTGTTGCGCCTCTGCCGGGATCGCGGCGTCCGGACCGCCGTGAAGTCGAAGTCCATGGCCACGGAGGAGATCCACCTCAACGAGGCCCTGGAGCACGCGGGGGTGGCGCCGATCGAGACCGACCTCGGCGAGTACATCATCCAGCTCGCCCACGAGCGCCCCTCGCACATCATCGCCCCCGCCATCCACAAGACCAAGGGGCAGGTGGCCGAGCTCTTCTCCCGCGAGCTCAAGGGGCAGTTCGCCGCCGATCCCGAGGTGCTCACCGCGGTGGCCCGGCGCGAGCTGCGGCAGAAGTTCCTCGCCGCCGACATGGGCATCACCGGGGCGAACTTCGCGGTGGCCGACACCGGGACCCTCGTGCTGGTGACCAACGAGGGCAACGGCCGCATGGTGACATCGCTGCCGCGCCTCCACGTGGCGGTGATGGGGATGGAGAAGGTCATCCCCAGCATGACCGACCTCATGGTGTTCCTCGCCATCCTGGCGCGGAGCGCCACGGGCCAGAAGCTCTCGTCCTACACCACGCTGGTGCGCGGGCCGCGGCGGCCCGGCGAGCTGGAGGGGCCGGAGGAGCTGCACCTGATCCTCATGGACGGAGGCCGCGTGCGCCAGATCGCGGGCACCCTCCGCGAGGCGCTCTACTGCCTGCGCTGCGGCGCCTGCCTGAACGTCTGCCCGGTGTACCGGCAGATCGGGGGCCACGCCTACGGCTACACGTATCCCGGCCCCATCGGCATTCTCCTGACCGCGATGCTGGAGGGCGACCGCTCGGTGAAGGATCTTGCCCATGCTTCATCGCTGTGTGGCGCATGCAAGGACGTCTGCCCGGTGCGCATCGACATCCCACGCATGCTCATCGAGCTGCGCGAGCACCTCGATCGCGGGGGGATCGCGCCGTGGCCGGAGCGGATGGTGTTCCGCGCGGCGCGCCGGCTCATGCAGTCGCCCCGGCTGTTCCGGACCTCCGCGGCGGTGGGCCGCTGGCTCCAGCGCCCCTTCCTCCGCGACGGCCGGCTGCGCCGGCTCCCGCTCTTCTTCGGCAAGTGGACGGCCACGCGCGACCTGCCGCCCGTGGCCGCCCGCACGTTCAGCGAGCGCTGGAAGGAGCTCCGCTAGTGGCCACCCGCGCGGAGTTCCTCGACCGGGTCCGCCGCGAGATGCGCCGGACGCAGGGGCTCTTTCCCGCGACCCCGACGGCGCGTCCTCGCGCGGCCCGCGAGGCGGCGGACGCGGTGCGCCGACAGCTCGCCGAGCGCTGGCCGGCGGCGCTCACGCGCTTCCAGGCAGAGTTCGAGCGAGTGGCCGGCGTCTTCCATCGCGTGAACACCCTTGCCGATGTGCCCGGCGTGCTGGCACGGATCGCCGCGGAGAAGGGTGTTCGAGAGGTCATCGGCTGGGATCGGGCCGCGCTGGGCTGGGATCTCGCCGCCGCGCTCGCGCCGCACGGGCTCACCGTGTTCCCGGCGCCGCCGGGCGGCGACGAGCCCGATCGAAAGAGCCACCTGGAGGTTGCGGCGCGCGCGCCCCTCGGTGTCACCGGCGCGGACTGGGCGCTGGCCGAGACCGGCACGCTCATCCTCCGCTCGGGGCCGGGACGACCGCGCACCACGTCCTTGCTCCCGGACACCCATGTGGCGGTGTTCGGGCCCGGAGCCCTCCTGGAGACGCTGGAGCAGGTGGGCGTCATGCTCGAGGCGCACCATGCCGATGAACGGGTGGTGGACGCGGGCGGCGTCATCAACTTCATCACCGGCCCGTCGCGCACCGCCGACATCGAGCTGACCCTGACCCGCGGCGTGCACGGCCCCAAGGAGGTCCGCGTGGTGTTCGTCGACGGCTACCCGAGCCCGCCATGACGCAGCGCCTGTTCACCCCGGCGGAGGTCGACGCGCTCATTCCCCGGCTGGCCGAGCTGATGGGCCGGGCCATCGAGCGCCATCGCCGGGCCCAGGATCTCGCCGAGGCGCTCCGGGCCGAGCGTGAGCGCATCCGCATGGCCGGCGGCAGCGCGGTGGACCGGCGGGAGTGGAAGGCGCGCGGCGAGCGTCTGGACGGCCTCACCATCGAGGTGCGGGCCGCCCTGGCCGAGGTGGAGGAGCTGGGTGGCGTGGTGAAGGACGTCGAGATGGGCCTGGTGGACTTCGCGGGCCGCCTGCCCGGCGCGGGCGACGATCCGGTAAACCTCTGCTGGAGATTCGGCGAGACCGCGGTCCGGTTCTGGCACGGGTTCGACGAGGGCTACGCCCAGCGGAAGCCCCTGCCATGACACGCTCGGCCTGCGACGGGGTGCTGTTCGATCTCTTCGACACCCTGGTCCTGTTCCAGCGCGACCGGCTCCCCGAGATCCACGTGAACGGCCGCACCATGCGCTCCACCGCCGGCCTCGTGCACGCGGCCTTCCAGCCCTTCGCGCCCGAGGTCTCGCTGGCGGACTTCGCGGGGGCTCTCCTCTGGAGCTGGCAGGAGGCGGAGCGCATCCGCAACGAATCGCACCGTGAGGTGGCCGCGCAGGAGCGGTTCGGGATGCTCTTCCAGCGGCTGCGCCTGGACGGCGCGGCGATGGCGCGCGAGGCGCTGCCGGTGCTCCTCGCTACCCACATGCGCGAGCTGTCCAAGGCCATCGTCTTCCCGGAGCATCATCGCGCGGTGCTCCGGACGCTCAAGGAGCGCCATCGCCTGGCCGTGGTCTCCAACTTCGACTACACGCCCACCGCCCGCCTGGTGCTCGAGCGAGAAGGGATCGCGGACCTCTTCGACGAGATCCTGGTCTCGGATACAGTCGGCTGGCGGAAGCCCGCTCCGCGTATATTCCAGGAAGCCCTGGACCGCCTGCGCCTGGCCCCCGCCGCGGCCGTGTTCGTGGGCGATCGGGCGGACATCGACGTGGCGGGGGCGCGGGGCGTGGGGATGCGGGCGGTGTGGATCAACCGTGAGGCCGAGGCGCTCCCGGAGGGCGCGCCGCCTCCCGATCACGAAATACGCGATTTGCAAGAGCTGCCCGCCCTGCTTGCACCCGACGGTGGCGGGCCGGCATCCAAACGGTAGCCAGACTCAGGCAGAGGAGAGGACCCGCATGGCGACGACGCGGAAGGTGATCATCATCGGCTCGGGACCGGCCGGCTACACCGCGGCCATCTACACGGCGCGGGCCAACCTGTCCCCGGTCATGTTCACGGGCATCCAGGCGGGCGGGCAGCTCATGCTGACGACCCTGGTGGAGAACTACCCGGGCTTCGTGGACGGCATCGACGGGCCTCCCCTCATGGAGACCTTCCAGAAGCAGGCGCAGCGCTTCGGTACGGAGATGATCGCGGAGGACGTGACGTCGGTGGACTTCTCCAGGCGCCCCTTCCGGGTGACCGCCGGGGACACCACGCTCGAGAGCCACGCGGTGATCATCGCCACCGGGGCCACCGCCAAGCTGCTGGGCCTGCCCAACGAATCCGCCCTCATGGGGCGCGGCGTATCCACGTGCGCCACCTGCGACGGCTTCTTCTTCAAGGACCAGAACATCATGGTGGTGGGAGGCGGCGACTCCGCGATGGAGGAGGCGCTCTACCTCTCGCGCCTCGGCAAGAAGGTCGATCTGGTGCACCGCCGCGACCAGTTCCGCGCCTCGAAGATCATGCTCGAGCGCGCGATGAAGAACCCCAAGATCTCCTTCACGCTGGACACCGTGGTGGAGGACGTGCTGGATCCGGCCCAGGGGAAGGTCACGACGGTGCGCCTGCGCAACCTCAAGACCGGCGCCCAGTGGGAGACCCCGGTGGACGGGTTCTTCGTGGCCATCGGCCACGAGCCCAACACCGCCATCTTCCGCGGCCAGATCGCGCTCCACGACAACAATTACATCAAGGTGGAGCCGGGCACGACCAAGACCTCGGTGCCGGGGGTGTTCGCGGCGGGGGACGTGCAGGACTTCACCTATCGCCAGGCGGTCACGGCGGCGGGGTCGGGCTGCATGGCCGCGCTCGAGGCCGAGCGCTACCTCGAGGCCAACGTCCCGGACCACTAACCACGTCGGCCCGACTAGCCGACTCGGAGGGGGGCGCCGAGCTCCCTCAGCATGGCGATCGCCGAGAGGTAGGAGAGCTTGCCGGTGCGGGGGTTCTCCGACGGGACGTTCTCGACCTCGATGGCGAGGCGGCCGAACTCGCCCTCCACGGTGATGCGGTGCTGATTGCGCTGCTGTCCCGGCACCGCGAAGAGGCGGATGCGCGTGCGCTCCGGGCCGATGCCGGCGAGCGACAGCGCCGCGACCACGTTCACGTTGGCGGGGAAGGCCTTCACCGCCTCCGTGGCGGGGCCCTCGAAGATCAGCGTCTCCTTCGTGATCGCGTCCAGGTCGATCCGGCTGGCCTCGATGTAGGGTGCGCCGGCGAGCCCGCGCGGCGGCTTGCGGGTCTCCATGGTCACCGCGTCGATGCGCCCCTCGCGGGCGCCCTTCACCCCGTCGAGGCCGGCGATGGCGCCGGAGGGCACCAGGATGCGGCAGCGGTGCTGCTCAGCCAGCCGGGCCCACTCGCCGAGCACGCCGACAAGGGCGCCCACGGAGAGGACCATGAGGTGCTTGCCGGCGCGAAGCACCGCCGGCCCAAACTCCAGCAGCGCGGCCTGGGTGGCGGCCTCCACGACGAGGTCCGACCGCTCGATCAGCTCGGAGAGCGGCAGGGCGGGGAACCCGCCCGCCTTCGCGGGGTCGCGGACGGTCACGCCCGCCAGCTCCACTCCCGCGAGGTCGCCACTGGCCGCCTTGGCGATGGCGGTGCCGATCACCCCCATGCCCACGATGCCGATCCGGAGCATGGTCAGCAGTCTACGTCAGGCTCGAGGCTCGCCGCCAGTGAGGTGATGGTCCGGGGGACGCCTACCGGCGCGCGGGGGCGGGCATGGGACGAGGCGCGGGCTCCGTGCGGAACGAGCGTGCGATCCACATGAAGGCCGCCGCCGCCACCGCGAGCATGATCACTCCGGAGACGACCTCGAGGAACACCAGCTTGCCGATCCCGAACAGCGTGGCGTACACCGCGACGATGCCGGCGATCCAGTTCGTCCAGGCGAGCGCGCCGCCGGGGATGGGCTCGCGTCCGAGCCCGAGGCGCTGTGACACCCGCGCCCAGCCCGGCCCCCCCGGCCGCACCCGACG
Source organism: Candidatus Methylomirabilota bacterium (assembly GCA_035281625.1). GTDB lineage: Bacteria > Methylomirabilota > Methylomirabilia > Rokubacteriales > CSP1-6 > DASRWT01. The sequence continues at coordinate 22,024 of DATEDO010000246.1, read as the reverse complement.
GTAGAACGCCTCCAGCACCGCGGGTGGCTCCGGCGGGGTGAGGAGCGTGACCACGACCCACACCACCGTGCTCACCGCCACCGTCACCAGCATGACCGCGGCGGTGGCATTGGGATCCCCGGGCGCGAAGCGCGGGGCCACGAAGCGGAACGCGAGCAGGCTCACCACGAAGCTCGCGACCATCGCCGAGATCTCGGACCATGCATTGATCCGCCACCAGTACCACCTGAGGATGAGCACCAGCCCGGTGCCGGCGCCGAGGGCGAGGAGCAGCTCCCACGCCTTCTCGATGCTCCCGAGCTGGGAGGTGACGGCGATGGAGGCGAGGAAGAGGAGGACGGTGGCCAGACGGGAGGCGCGGACATAGTGGCGCTGGGTGCCGTCCTTCTTCACGAAGCGCTTGTAGAAGTCGTTGACGAGATACGAGGCGCCCCAGTTGAGATGCGTGGCCACCGTGCTCATGTAGGCGGCGGCGAAGCCGGCGAGCATGAAGCCGCGCCACGGCGTGGGCAGGAGGTCCACGAAGGCCTGGACGTACCCCGCCTCCTTGTCCTCGAGGGTGGGGTAGAGGATCACGGTGGCGAGCCCGGTGAGGATCCACGGCCAGGGCCGCAGCGCGTAGTGCGCGATCTGGAAGAAGAGGGTGGCGAGCACGCCGTCGCGCTCGGAGCGCGCGCTGAAGATGCGCTGCGCCACGTAGCCGCCGCCACCCGGCTCGGCGCCCGGGTACCACGCCGCCCACCACTGCACGGAGAGGTACACCGCCAGCGTCATGAGCGGCATCCAGGCGTACGCGAGCAGGACGCCGCCCTCCGCGCGCACTGGCAGGACGGACAGGGCGGCGGCCTCGCTCCCGAAGTGGGCCGCTACCTTGGTCTTGAGCATGGTGATGCCGCCCACCGCGTCCACCGCGTACACCGCCAGCACGATCACCGCCGCCATCTTGATGACGAACTGGATGAGGTCGGTCCAGAGCACCGCCCACATCCCCGCCGCCATCGAGTAGAGCAGGGTGATGGCAAAGCAGATTCCCACCGCGACCACCTCGCCGCTGATGGGGATTCCCAGGACCTCGACGTCGCGGAGGCCCAGCGAGATCGTGAGGATCTTGATCATCGCCCGGGTGACCCAGCCGAGGATGATGAGGTTGATCGGCAGCGCGAGGTAGAGCGCCCGGAAGCCGCGCAGGAACGCCGCGGGCCCGCCGTGGTAGCGCAGCTCGGCCAGCTCCACGTCGGTCATGACCTGCGCCCGCCGCCAGAGCCGCGCGAAGAAGAACACCGTGAGCATGCCGCTCATGACGAAGTTCCACCAGAGCCAGTTGCCCGCCACGCCCTTGGTGGCCACGAGCCCCGTCACCACCAGGGGAGTGTCCGCGGCAAAGGTCGTGGCCACCATGGCGGTGCCGGCGAGCCACCACGGAGCCTGCCGGCCCGAGAGGAAGTACTGGTCGAGGCTCTGGCCGCCGCGCCGCGTGAAGAACAGGCCCACGAGCGTGCAGAGCACGAAGTAGCCGACGACGATGCCCCAGTCCACGGTCGAGAACGGCGTGCTCATCCAGTCCGCAATACCGCCCCCTGCGCGGCCGAGTCAAGGAATTTGGACGCCGGGGCGCGCCCGGGGCCCACGCCCGCCGTGCTAGAATTCAGCGTGCCGATGGGCTCGTCCACCCGCCGTTCGCCCCGCGCCCCCGGCCGCCTCAAGGCCCCGCTCGAGCGCCTGTATCGGGAGTTCGACTGGGGCGCCCGGACGGAGGCCGACGCCATCCGCTACCCCCTCCGCTACCCCGACCCGCGGGACCGCGAGGTCGCGGCGCTCCTCGCCGCCTGCCTGGCCTACGGCCGGGTGGATCTCTTTGGACCCCAGGTGGAGTGGGCGCTCGGGCGGATGAGCCCCTCCCCCTATCGCTTCGTGCGGGGCTTCGAGCTCGGCCGCGACGGCGGCGTCTTCGATGGCTTCGTGTACCGCTTCAACCGCGCGCGCGACCTCGTGGCGTTCTGCCTCGCCGCGCGGCGCATCCTCGAGTCGCACGGCTCGCTGGGAGCGTTCTTCGCCTCCGGCTTCTCGCCGGAGGACGAGACGGTGGCGCCGGCGCTGGAGCGCTTCGTGTCCGGCTTCCTCGACGGCGACCTGCGCGCGGTGTTCCCGCGGGGCCGCCTGTCCTATGGTTACCGGCACTTCTTCCCGCGGCCGTCCACCGGCGGCGCGTGCAAGCGCCTGCTGCTCTTCCTCCGGTGGATGGTGCGGCGCGAGGCCCCTGATTTTGGTCTGTGGGCGGCGATCCCGCCCTCGGCGCTGGTGATGCCGGTGGACACGCACGTGGAGCACATGGCGCGCGCGGTGGGACTCACGCGGCGGCGCAGCCGCAACTGGCGCATGGCCGAGGAGATCACCGGGCGTCTCCGGCTCCTGGATCCCGACGATCCCGTGAAGTACGACTTCGCCCTCTGCCACAAGCGCATGTCCGGCGACTGCCGCGGGCGCCGGGACGCCGTGGTCTGCGCGCCCTGCGGCCTCCGTCCCGTCTGCGTGCACTGGCGCGGCGCGCGAGGGCCTCGATGAGCCCCTTCGAGGTGGCGCTGGTCTTCCTCGCCGGGGGCGCCCTGGTGGCATTGGCCTGGGCCCTCATCCAGACGCGGAAGGAGCTGGACGCCAACCGGCCGACCGGCCCCGATCCCGTGGTCGAGCTGCTGCAGCGGCAGATCGAGGCGGTGCGCATGGAGAGCCGCGCTGGGCAGGATGGGCTGCGCCAGGAGGTCGGTGAGCTGGGGGGCCGGCTCCGCGAGGACGTGAGCGCCCTCCGCCTCGCCGTGGCGGGGGAGCTCAAGACGGTGACCGGCGAGGTCACGCGCCAGCTCGGCGACGGGATGCGCCTGATCCAGTCCGCCCAGAGCACCATGGGCGAGCGGTTGGACCGGGCCGCGAAGGTGGTGGGCGAGGTGCAGGGGAGCCTCGGGAAGCTCGGCGAGGCCACCCAGCGCGTCGCCGAGGTCGGCCGGGACATCCAGGGGCTCGAGCAGGTGCTGCGCTCCCCCAAGGTGCGGGGCGGCCTCGGTGAGACCCTCCTCGAGCAGGTGCTGGCCCAGATGCTGCCGCGGGGGCACTGGGACCTCCAGCACGGCTTCCGCACCGGCGAGCGCGTGGACGCGGTGGTACGCGTGGGCGATCGCCTGGTGCCGGTGGACGCCAAGTTCCCGCTGGAGAACTTCCGCCGCATGCTCGCGGAGGGCGAGGAGGACAAGCGCCGGCCTTTCCGCCGCGCTTTCGCCCGCGACGTCAAGCTGCGGGTGGAGGAGATCGCCAAGAAGTACATTCAGCCCGACGAGGGCACGTTCGACTTCGCCCTCATGTACGTGCCGGCGGAGAACGTCTACTACGAGATCATCGTGAAGTCGGACGACGAGGACGAGTCCATCTCGACCTACGCGCTCGAGCGGCGCGTGATCCCGGTGTCGCCCAACTGCTTCTACGCGTATCTCCAGGTGATCGTGCTGGGCCTGCGCGGTCTCGGCATCGAGGCGAGCGCGCGCGCGATCCAGGACAATCTCTCGCGGCTCGGCGGTGACCTCGCCCGCGTGCAGGAGCACATGTCGAAGCTCGGCGGGCACCTCGGCAACGCGCAGAAGCAGTTCACGGAGGCCGAGCGCAGCCTCGCGCGCTTCGAGACCAAGCTGGAAGCCATCGGGGACGGGCACGAGGACGCCGACGGCCAGCGGTCGCTCCTCCCGCCGTGATACGATAGCGCCATGACGCCCATCCAGTTCCAGGTCTACGGCATCAATCTACTCGTTCGCCTCCTCGCCGAGCCCCCCGCCGACGTGCGCGTGCACTGTCCCAAGGGCTCGCCCATTCGCTACGGCGAGGTCGTCGGCCGCGGCGATGGCTTCGATGAGGGCGCCAACGCCTTCCGTGAGATGCCGCCCGTGCGCGCCGTCGTCGCCTTCGAGGAGAACCCGGAAGAGGTCGAGGGTCACTACTTCTACGTGGGCGGCGAGGAGCACCGGGTGATCCGACTGGACGCCATCATCCTCTCCTTCCCGCTGGAGTAGCGCGCGCGCTCCGGGCTCGACCGCTCCGCGCCGCCGTCCTCGGCATCGACGTCGGCTTCTCCGCCTCCCGGCCCAGCACCGGCCTCTGCGTGATCGCGCCCGGCGACCGGGAGCCCGTCCGGTACGCGCACGTACGGGCGGGTGACGCGCTCGCCGCGATCCCCCGGCTCGTCCGCGACCGCGCGATCGTGGCGATCGGAGTCGATGGTCCGCTGCGACCCGATCTCTCCCTCACGGCGAAGGCCCGGGCGTGCGAGCGGCGGCTGGGTCGCGCGCCGTTTCACCGTTCCTGCAAGCCCGGCTCCACCGCGGCGCCCCTCGGGCAGCTCCTTCACGCCGAGGCGACACGGCTCGCGCGCCTCCTCCAGCCCGAGTATCCGCGTGCCCAGATCGTCGAGGCGTTTCCCACCGCGTTTCTCCGGACCCTGCTGGCGGAGGACGCCGTGGGCCAGGTGCCCCGCGGCCGGAAGAGCCAGGTCTACTGGGATCTCTGCGCCGCCGACGGAGTCCTGCGCCGTCTGTGCGCGGCGCTCTACGGCGCGGCGTCCGCGCCGATTGCCGCGGCCTTCACGCGCCTCACCCAGCGCGACGTCCGGGCGGCGGCGATCTGCGCCCTCTCCGCGCGCGCGGCCGCGCTGGGCCTGGCCACGAGGGTCGGCGACGCGGAGGATGGCTGGATCGCGCTGGCGCCCCGCCGCTTCCTTGCGGACTGGGCGAGGCGGGCCCTATAGTCGGAGGATGAAAGCGCTCAAGCAGGTGCTCGCCAAGATCGACCGGGACGAGGTGGTGGCCCTCACCCGCGACCTCGTGCGCATTCCCAGCGTGTACCGTCCCGACGATCCCGACGCCACGGAGGCCGGCGTCGCCGCGCACGTCGAGGCGTGGCTGCGGGGTGAAGGCTTCGCGGTGGAGATCCAGGACGTGGCGCCCGGACGGCCCAACGTGATCGGCACGCTCGGCGAGAAGCGGCCGGGCCAGCGCAGCCTGCTGCTCGAGGGGCACACCGACGTCGTCACCGAAGGCGATCCCAAGGAGTGGAGCCGGCCGCCGTTCGGCGCGGACCTGGTCGGCGGCCGCATCTACGGGCGCGGCACCGCCGACATGAAGGGGGGGCTCGCCGCCGCCATGGTCGCGGCCGCCGCGTTCCGGCGCGCGGGCGTGGAGCCGCCGGGCAAGCTCGTGGTGGGCGCGCTGGTGGACGAGGAGGATCGCATGCTGGGCGCGCGGCACCTCGTGACCACCGCGGTGGGGCGCGAGCTGGATGCCGCCATCATCTGCGAGCCCGAGGAGAACGAGCTGTGCCTGGTGCAGCGCGGCGTCGTGTGGGCTCGCGTGCGGGTGCGCGGGAAGATGGCCCACGGGGCCATGCCCGAGGCCGGGCTGAACCCCGTCACTGCGCTGGGTGCCGTGCTGCGCGAGGTGCCGGGGCTCGAGCGCCGCATCCGCCGGCGCTGCGAGCGGAGCCCGTATCTGCGGCCGCCGACGGTCACGCCCACCATCATCCAGGCCCCGCCCAAGGGCGTGGGTGTCCCGCAATCGAACGTGATTCCCGCGTTCGGCGAGATGACCCTCGACGTGCGCGTGACACCGGGCATCGGGGCGGAGGAGCTCCACGCGGAGCTGGAGACACTGTGCCGGGCGGGGGAGCGGGCCGTGCCCGGGCTCAAGGTGGAGTGGGAGCCCGTCAACGCGTTTCGTCTCGCCACCAAGGTCGACAAGGGCGAGCCGCTGGTGCAGGCGATGATCGCGGGCGTGCGCGCCGTCACCGGCCGCGCGCCACGCTACGGCGGCGTGCCCGGCTCGACCGACGGCACCATTCTCCGGATGGAGCTGGGCCTTCCCATCGTGACCTGCGGGCCGGGGAACCGGCTCATCCCCCATCAGGTCGACGAGTACGTGGAGGTCGAAGAACTGGCTGCGGCGGCGAACATTTATGCCGCCTCGGCGCTCAAGTTCCTCGAAGGTTAGTTGACCGGGTCGGATCGGCCTCGCCTGCGCCCGGTCGACGCCTTCCCGATCGCCCAGGACGGTGAACCGGCGATCGGGCTCCGCGACCCGGCCGGCTTCACGGATCAGGTCGCGGTGCTCCCCCGGCCGCTGCTGGACATCGTCTCACTCTTCGACGGCGAGCACTCGCTCGCCGAGATCCGGGACATCGTGGCCGCCCGGTACGAGGCGGTGGTCACCGAGGCCGAGATCGGCCTGGTGGCGGAGCGCCTGGACGAGGCGGGCTTCCTCGACTCGCCTCGCTTCGCCGCGCGCCGCCAGCGCATCGAGGCCGAGTTCGCGATGCGCCCCACGCGGCCGGCCGCGCACGCGGGCGGCGCCTACGCGGACGAGGGCGGCGCCCTCCGCGCTCAGATCGAGGGGTTCTTTCGATCGCCGCGGGGGCCGGGGGGCGTCCAGTCAACCGGCGCGGATTCAGGGGAGGTTGTTTCCGGATTTGATCGACGGTCGCCCCAAGGGGCGACCTCTACAAGGAGGCTTCGCGGCCCTGAGACAGGGCCGCTCGCGCCGTTGAGGGGGCTCCTCGCGCCCCATATAGATTTTCACCGCGGAGGGCCGACGTATGCATGGGCCTATCGCGAGCTCCTCGCGCGCTCGGACGCGGATTGCTTCGTCGTCCTCGGCACCTGTCACGCGGGCATGCCCGATCCGTTCGCGGTGACGCTCAAGCCGTACGAGACGCCGCTCGGGGCCGCCCCGGTGGACCACGACTTCGTCGAGGCGCTGGGGCGCCGGTACGGCGAGAGCCTCCTCGCGTCGGAGGGCGCGCATCGCGTGGAGCATTCCATCGAGTTCCAGGCGGTGATGCTCCGCTGGGCGCTGGCCGAGCGGCGGCCGTTCACCCTGGTGCCCATCCTCGCCTCGTTCCTGCACGAGGCGGTGTGGACGGGTGGCGCGCCCGAGGCCGATCCGCGCGTGCCTCGCTTCCTCGATGCGCTCGGCGCCACCATCGCCGCGTCCTCGCGGCGCGTGTGCGTGATCGGCGGCGTCGACCTCGCCCACGTGGGGCCACGCTTCGGCGACTCCGAGCCGAACTCGCCCGAGTTCCTCGCCGAGGTCGAGCGTGAGGACCGGGCGATGCTGGACCGCGTGGTGGCCCGCGACGCGGCGGGCTTCTACGAGTCAGTGGCCCGGGATGGAGATGCGCGGCGGATCTGCGGCCTCTCGCCCATCTACGCGGTCCTCCGCGCGCTGCCGGCCGCCCAGGGGCGCCTCCTTCAGTACACGCAGTGGCCCGATCCCGAGGGCGCGGTGACCTTCTGCGCGGCGGCTTTCACATGACGACGACTCCGCCGCCCTCGGATCCCTCCACCTGGAAGCTCCCCCGCCTGCGCATCGATCGGGACGGCGCCTGGTATCACGAGGACACCGAGGTGACCCACGCGGGCATCCTGGCCAACCTCCGGGAGGGCCTCCAGCGCGATGCGGAGGGTCATCACCTTCGCATCGGTCCCGTGCGCGTGCCGGTGGAGGTCGAGGATGCGCCCTTCATCGTGGTGCGGGTGGAGGAGGCCGGCGAGGGCCTCCAGGTGCTGCTGAACGACGAGACGCGTGAGCCGCTCCCGCCGGAACGCCTGCGGATCGGCGCCGCGGGGGTGCCCTATGTGACGGTGAAGCAGGGCCGCTTCGAGGCCCGCTTCAATCGCGCGGCGGCCTACCAGCTGCTCCAGCGCGCCGAGCCGGGCGAGGGAGAGGGCATCACCCTCGTGATCGGGGGCCGTCGCTACCGCGTGCCGGCAACCCCGGTGCCCGGCGGGCGCAGCGGCTGACGGGCTCAGGACCGGACCTCCCGCAAGGTCGCCAGCATGGCCGCGTGAATGCGGCCGTTGGAGGCGACCACCGACGGCGCCCCCAGGTCGAGCGGGCTACCGGTCACGGTGGTGACCTGGCCTCCGGCCTCCTCGACCAGCAGCCACCCGGCCGCCACGTCCCACGGTCCCAGCACCAGCTCCCAGTAGCCGTCCAGGCGTCCCGCCGCCACCCACGCCAAGGTGAGGGCGGCCGAGCCCAGCTCGCGTACGCTGCGGTTCTGGCGCGTGAAGGCCGCGTACTCGGCGAGGTTGTTGTCCGGCGTGTCGCGCACGTCATACGGGAAGCCGGTGGCGAGGAGACTCGCCTCGAGCGACGCCGTCGCCGAGACGGTGAGCCGCCGGTCGCCGAGATAGGCGCCGGCGCCCCGCTCCGCCACGAAACACTCGTCCCGGTTGGGGTCGTACACGACTCCGGTCCGGATCTGGCCCTCGACCTCCAGGCCGATCGACACGGAGAAGAGCGGCAGGCCGTGGACGAAGTTGGTGGTGCCGTCGATGGGATCGATGATCCAGCGGTGCGGGCCGCTTCCCTGCGGGCCGCCTTCCTCGCCGAGCACGGCATGATGGGGGAACCGGGCCCGGATGGTCTCGACGATGAGGGCCTCGGCCTGGCGGTCGATCTCGGTCACGAGGTTGATGGGGCTCGACTTGGCGGTGACTGTCCGCGCCGCTCCCGCGTGGGCCCGGAGGAGCGCGCCCGCGCGGCGCGCCGCCGCCACCGCCACCTCCCGGAAGGCGTCGGTCATGGCGAGGGAGCGTATCACGATTGACAATTCGCGCCCCTCATCGGCACAGTGGCCGTGAGGGGGCCCGCATGGAGCCAGAGACCATCACCGGCATCGTCAACTGCGTGGCCTACGCCAAGGGCCGGCGCGTGGCCGACGTCAAGGTCGAGGACATCAGCGAGGTGCTGAAGCAGCCCGACGTGTTCGTCTGGCTGGGGCTTCGCGAGCCCGGGCCCGAGCTCCTGCAAACCGTGCAGCGCGAGTTCGGCCTCCACGAGCTAGCGGTCGAGGACGCCCTGATGGCGCATCAGCGACCCAAGCTCGAGCGCTACGGGGACTGCCTGTTCCTCGCCATGCGCACCGCCCAGATGGACCGGCAGCGCCGCGTGGCCGCCTTCGGCGAAACCCACGTCTTCGCGGGCTCGCGCTACCTGGTCTCCGTGCGGCACGGCGCCTCGCTGTCCTACGCGCCGGTGCGCCAGCGCTGCGAGGCCAACCCCGCCCTCCTGAGCCTCGGCCCCGGGTTCGTGCTCTACGCCATCATGGACTTCATCGTGGACCAGTACTTCCCCGTCGTGGACGATCTCGAGGCCGAGCTGGAGCAGCTCGAGGAGGCCATCTTCGGCGAGCGCTTCAGCCGCGAGAGCACCGAGGCGATTTACAACCTCAAGCGCAGCCTGCTCGAGCTCAAGCGCTCGGTGTCGCCGCTCGTCGACGTCTGCAACCGGCTCGTCCGCTTCGACCTCGCCCTCATCCCCGAGGAGGTCCGCCCCTACATCCGGGACGTCTACGACCACTCGGTGCGCATCAACGAGTCGGTGGACATGCTACGGGAGCTGCTCACCTCGGCCCTGGAGGCGAATCGCTCTCTGATCGCGGTGGCCCAGAACGAGTCGATGAAGAAGCTCGCCGCCTGGGCCGCCATCATCGCCGTGCCCACCATGATCGCCGGCATCTACGGAATGAACTTTCGCCACATGCCGGAGCTGGACTGGTGGCTCGGCTACCCGTTCGCGATGGTGCTCATGGTGGCGGTCTGCGGCGGACTCTTCGCCCACTTCAAGCGGTCCGGCTGGCTCTGATGCGCATCGTCGTGATGGGCGCGGGCGGCACCGGGGGCTTCTTCGGGGCCAAGCTGGCGCGGGCCGGCGAGGACGTCACCTTCGTCTGCCGCGGCGAGCAGCTCCGCGCGGTGCGCGAGCGGGGCCTCACCGTCAAGTCCGCCACGGAGGGGGAGTGGACGGTGCGCGCCCCCGCGATGGATCGGCTGGACGGCCACCGCCCGGCCGACCTCGTCCTCTTCTGCGTCAAGTCGTACGACACCGAGGCCGCGGCGGCCGCGATCAAGCCCGTGGTCGGGCCGGCCACCGGCGTGCTCTCCATCCAGAACGGCGTGGACAATGAGGACAAGATCGGAGATGTTCTCGGGGCCGGGCACGTCATCGCCGGTGTCGCCGAGGTCTTCGCGGTGATCGAGTCACCGGGGGTGATCGCCCACAGCCTCCTCGGCCGCCTGCGGTTCGCCGAGATGGACGGCAAGGCGTCGGCCCGGGTGCGCGCCTTCCTCGAGGCCTGCGGCCGCGCCGGCATTCCCGCGGAGCTGGTGGGCGATCCCCTCCGCATGCTGTGGGAGAAGTACGTGTTCCTGGTGACGCAGTCGGGCATGACCGCGCTCACCCGCTGCCCGGCCGGGGTCCTGCGCGCGATTCCCGAGACGCGAGCGATGTACCGCCTGCTCGTGGAAGAGCTCGTGCGCCTCGGCCACGCGGCGGGGGCGGGGCTCGACCCGGGGTTCGCCGAGGCGCTCATGGAGCGCCTGGACACGCTCGGGCCCGGGGCGTTCTCCTCGCTTCACTACGATCTGGCCCACGGCAAGCGCCTCGAGCTGGAAGCGCTGCAGGGGCATGCCGTCCGGCTGGGGGTCCAGCACGGCCTCCCCACGCCCACGCTGGCCGCGGTCTACGCGGCGCTGCGGCCGTTCCGCGACGGCCGGCCCCGCGAAGCCGCGGGCTGATCCGCCCGCTCGCGCCGCGCGGCCCGACTATACTGGGGCGATGTCGCCGGTCCGGCGGTTCCTGCGTTATCTGCGCCCGTATCGCGCCCGGTATCTGGCGGGGCTGGCGTGCCTCCTCCTCGCCACCACGTTCTCGCTCGCCATTCCGTGGACGCTGAAGGAAGCCGTGGATGCCCTCGGGCGAGAAGGCGCGCATCGCGCGCTGGTGGCGTACGCGGGGATCATCCTGGCGCTCGCGGTTCTGCACGGCGCGGCGCGCCTCGGCTCCCGCTTCAGCATCATCGGCGCCGGCCAGTGGGTGGAGCACGATCTCCGCCGTGACCTCTACCGGACGTTGCTCCGCCAGCCCGCCGCCTTCTATCACGCGCAGCGCACCGGCGACCTCATGTCGCGCGCCACCAGCGATGTGGCCAACGTGCGTGCCCTCGCCGGCTTCGGCAGCGTGATGCTCAGCCAGACCACGCTGGCGTTCGCCGGTACCCTGATCGCGATGGCGAGCATCGACCCTTGGCTCACGCTCTGGGCGATCTCGCCCACGCCCCTCCTCGTCGTCACCATCAAGCGCTTCGGTCAGGCGGTGGACGATCAATCCACCGCCGTGCAGGAGCAGCTCGGCGTGCTCTCGGCCAAGGTGCAGGAGAATCTCGCCGGCATGCCGGTGGTGCGCGCCTACACCATGGAGACGCGGGAGCTGGACCACTTCGCGCGGCTCAACGCGGAGTACCTCGCGCGCAGCGTGCGGCTGGCCCGCACCCAGGCGGGCTTCTGGCCGCTGATGGGGCTGGTGGGCGGCCTGGGCGGCCTCATCATCCTCTGGCTGGGTGGCCGCGCCGTCGTGGAAGGCCGCATTTCCCTGGGCGCCTTCGTGGCCTTCAACGGGTACCTCGCGTACCTGGCCTGGCCCACCGTGGCGCTGGGCTGGACTCTCGCCGTCGCCCGCCGCGGCTTCTCGTCGATACAGCGCATCGCCGAGATCCTCGACGCGGGAGACTCGGGCGGACTCACCGCCCCCGACGGCGCGCGGCCGATTTCGTCTACCATCAGCGGGGGCCCAGAAACGGCCCCCGCTCTCCCCCCGTCCGCATACGACGCGCGAGACGCGAGCGTTCCTGCTGGCGCGATCGAGTTCCGTCACGTGACGTTCGCGTATCCGGGCCGCGACGCGGCGCTGCGGGACGTGAGCTTCACCGTGCCGGCGGGCGCGCTGGTCGTCGTGGTGGGACCCACGGGCAGCGGCAAGTCCACGCTCGGGGTGCTCCTCGCCCGGCTCTACGATCCGCCGTCCGGCACGGTCTTCGTCGGGGGCCGCGACGTGCTGGACCTCCCGGTGGGGGCGCTGCGGGGCGCGCTCGGCTACGTTCCTCAGGAGGCCTTTCTCTTCTCGCGCAGCCTGCGCGAGAACACGCGCCTGGCCGACGACGACGCCTCCGAGGCGCGCGTGCGCGCCGCCGCGGTGACGGCGGGACTGGCCGAGGAGGTCGAGGTCTTCCCCGGGGCGTGGGACACCGTGGTGGGAGAGCGCGGACTCACGCTGTCGGGAGGCCAGCGCCAGCGCGTGGCGCTCGCCCGGGCGCTCCTGAGGGAGGCGCCGTACCTCGTGCTGGACGACGTGTTCGCCGCGGTGGATCCCGCCAAGGAGATGGAGATCTTGCGCGCGCTGCGCGAGGCGCTCCGGACGCGCACCACGCTGGCGGCCACGCACCGGCTGCGCATCGCCGAGCTCGCCGACTGGATCGTGGTGCTCGACGAGGGGCGGGTCGTCGAGCAGGGCCGGCACGCGGAGCTCCTCGCCGCCGGCGGCCTCTACGCCCGCCTGTGGCGCATCCAGCAGATCGAGGCCGAGCTTGAGCAGGCCTGACGACGAGGTCCTCGGCAAGGCCTACGACGCGCGTCTCATGACGCGGCTCTGGGGCGTCACGCGCCCGCACAAGCGGCTGGTGATCCTCTCCCTGGTGCTGTTCCCCCTGACCGCCGGCGTGGAGCTCGTGGGCCCCTACCTCGTCAAGCTGGCCATCGACCATCACATCCTCGTGGGCGACTGGGTGGGACTGACCGGGATGGCCGTGCTCTTCCTCATCACCCTGGTCGCGCTCTACCTGCTCCGCGTCGCGCAGGCCTACGTGACCCAGCTCACCGGCCAGCGCGTGATGCACGACCTCCGGCACGCGCTGTTCGCGCATCTCCAGCGTCTCGATGCGGCCTTCTTCGACCGGAACCCGGTGGGCCGCCTGATGACGCGCGTGCTCACCGACGCCGAGGCCATCAACGAGATGTTCACCAGCGGGATGGTGTCGATCGTGGGCGACGTGGTGACGCTCACCGGCGTGGTCGTGGTCCTGCTGCTGCTGAACTGGAAGCTCGCGCTGGTGACCTTCGCGCTGGTGCCCCTCCTCGCGGTGGCGGCCGCCTACTTCCGCATCAAGGCCCGCGACTGCTATCGCGTCGTACGGGTCCGGCTCGCCGCGCTCAGCGCCTTCCTCCAGGAGTCCATCCAGGGCGTGTCGGTGATCCAGCTCTTCGCGCGCGAGCGCCAGGAGGCGGTGGCCTTCGCGGGGCTCAATGGCGCGCTGCGCGCGGGCCAGTTCCGCTCGACCCTCTACGACGCCTCGCTCTACGCCATCGTCGAGGCCATGGGCTCGGCGGCGGTGGCGCTGCTCCTGTGGTACGGGGGCGGCGAGGTGCTCGCCGGCGCGCTCACCTTCGGCGGCCTGGTGGCCTTCATCGAATACACCAGCCGCTTCTTCCTCCCCATCCGCGATCTCGGCGCCAAGTACGCGGTGATGCAGGCAGCCATGGTGTCGGCGGAGCGCGTGTTCGCGCTCCTCGACACGCCGCCCGCGGTGGTGGGCGGGGGCCATGCCGGGGGCGCGCGGCGCCCGGCGAGCGCCGCGGTGGAATTTCGTGACGTGACCTTCGCGTATCCCGGCGGGCCGCCGGTGCTCCGCGAGTGTACGTTCCGCATCGGGCCAACGGAGCGCGTGGCCCTGGTCGGCCCCACCGGAGAGGGGAAGACCACGGTGGCGCGGCTCATGACGCGCACCTATGACGTCACCGCGGGCCAGGTGCTCGTCGACGGCGTGGACGTGCGCGAGTGGGACGTGCGGGCGCTCCGGCGGCACGTGGGGCTGGTGCCCCAGGAGCCTTTTCTCTTCACGGGGACCATTCGCGAGAACCTCGTCCTGGGCCGGGACGGGGGAAACGATGGGGGCGGCGACGGGAGCGGCGCCCTCGAGGCCGCGCTCGCTCGCGCGCAGGCCGCGCGACTCGTGGCGGGGCTGCCGGGGGGGCTGGACGCCGTCGTCCGCGAGCGCGGGGTGAACCTGTCCCAGGGCCAGCGGCAGCTGCTGGCCATCGCCCGCGCGCTCATCTATAATCCTCGCGTTCTCGCGCTCGACGAGGCGACCTCGAGCGTGGACGCGGAATCGGAGACGCTGATCCGGGCCGCCGTGGCGGAGCTGCTCCAGGACCGGGCGAGCCTGATCATCGCGCATCGGCTGTCCACCATCCAGAGCGCGGACCGCATCCTGGTCCTGCACCATGGTCGGGTGCGGGAAGCGGGGCGGCACGCCGAGCTGCTCGCCGCGGGCGGGATCTACGCGCGGTTGTACGAGATGCAGTTCGGGCGGGAGCCGGCATGAAGCGCTTTCACGCGGCGGTGTACGGGCTGGTGCGGCGAATTCCGCGAGGACAGGTCGTGACGTACGGGCAGGTCGCGGCGCTGCTGGGCTACCCCCGGGCGGCGCGGGCGGTGGGGCAGGCGATGCGCCACTGCCCGGCCTCGCTGCCGTGGCATCGCGTGGTGAACGCGCGGGGCGGCATCAGCGTGCGCGGCAACGTGGGCGCCATGCTGACGCAGCGAATCCTGCTCGAGCAGGAAGGCGTGCGGATCCGCCGGGGGCGGCTCGCGCTGGCGCGGTATCGCTGGACCGGCCCGGGGCGGGGCCGCCCGCTACGGCTGGCCGCGCTCGAGCGACTCTGAGAGGACGAGGAGGCGTCATGCGACTGGGACTGAATCTCGGCTATTCCGGCGCCGCGATGGGGATGGACCTCTCCCTCGTGCAAGAGGCCGACCGGCTCGGCTATCACTCGGTGTGGTCCGCCGAGGCCTACGGCTCGGACGCGGTGACCCCGCTCACCTGGGTCGCCGCTCGCACCGAGAGGATCCGTGTCGGCACTGCCATCATGCAGATCCCCGGGCGCACGCCGACGCTCACCGCCACCACCGCGCTCACCCTCGACCAGCTCTCCGGCGGCCGGTTTCTCCTCGGCCTCGGGGTGTCGGGCCCGCAGGTGGTGGAGGGCTGGCACGGAGTGCCGTTCGGCCGGCCGCTGCAGCGGACGCGCGAATACGTCGAGATCGTCAGGGCGGTGTGGAAGCGCGAGAAGGCGCTCGAGTTCAAGGGCGACTACTATCAGATCCCCTACAAGGGGCCGGACGCGACGGGGCTGGGCAAGCCGCTCAAGTCCATTCTCCACGGGCGGCCCGACATCCCCATCTACCTCGCCGCCATCGGCCCCCGGAACGTGGCGCTCGCCGCGGAGATCGCCGACGGGTGGCTGCCCATCTTCTTCGCGGCGGAGCGCATGCGCGTGTTCAAGGAGTATCTCGATGCTGGCTTTCGCGCCGCCGGCGGCGGGAAGTCGCTCGACCGCTTCGACGTGGCCCCGTCGGTGGCGGTGGTGGTGGGCGACGACGTCGCCGCTTGCCGCGCAAGGATCAAGCCCCAGCTCGCGCTCTACGTGGGCGGCATGGGCGCGCGCGGCAAGAACTTCTACAATGAGCTGGTGTCGCGCTACGGCTACGAGGGGGACGCCAAGCGCATCCAGGATCTGTATCTCGCCGGCAAGAAGGAGGACGCGGCGGCGGCCGTGCCCGACGCGCTCGTGGACGAGATCGCGCTCTGCGGCCCCAAGGAGCGCCTCCGCGAGCGGCTGGGGGCCTGGAAGGGCTCGGGGGTGACCACGCTCATCGTGGCTCCGCGGACCCCCGACGCGGTGCGGGTCATGGCGGAGCTGGTGCTCTGAAGCCCGCGGCGGAGAAGGTGCAGGCCGCCATCGTGGCCTCCGGGCTCACCGGCAAGGTCATCGCGCTCGACGTGCATGCGCGCACGTCGCAGCAGGCGGCGGACGCCCTCGGGGTGAAGGTGGCCCAGATCGCGAAGTCGCTGGTGTTCACGGTCAACGGCGCGCCCATCATGGTGGTCGCCGCGGGCGACAACCGGGTGGACGAGGGCAAGGTGGCGCGCCTCGCCGGGGGCAAGATCCGCCGCGCCGATCCCGACCAGGTGAAGCAGGCCACCGGCTATTCCATCGGCGGGGTGCCGCCGTTCGCCCACGCGAGCCGCATCCCGATCTGGATCGACGAGGATCTCGGACGCCACCCCGTGTTCTACGCGGCGGCGGGCCTGCCCGAGTGCGTGTTCCCGCTGACCTTCGACGAGCTGGTGCGCGCCAGCGGCGGCACGATTGCGGACGTGAAGCAAGACGACTCACGGCAAGGAGACCCGGCATGAAGCTCAAGGACAAGGTGGCGCTGATCACGGGCGCGGGCTCGGGCATCGGGCGGGCGACCGCGCTCTTGTTCGCTCAGGAGGGGGCGCGGGTGGCGGTGGTGGACGTACGCGAGGACGCGGCCAAGGCCACCACGCAGGAGATCGAGGCCGCGGGCGGCCAGGCCCTCGCGCTGCGCGCCGACGTGAGCCGGACCGCCGACAATCAGGCGGCGGTCGAGCAGACGGTGGCGCGCTGGGGCCGGCTCGACGTCTTCTTCGCCAATGCGGGAGTGCCCGAGCGGCCCACGCCGGTGGAGGACCTGGACGAGGCGACCTTCGACCGGATCATCGCGGTGAACGTCAAGGGCCCGTTCCTGGGCGCCAAGTTTGCCGCGCCGGTCATGAAGAAGCAGCGGAGCGGCGTCATCCTGATCACCGGCTCGACCTCGGCGGTGCGGCCGCGGCCGGGCGTGCAGGCCTACTCCGCGTCCAAGGGCGCCGCGCACGTGCTCGCCAAGAGCCTTGCGCTCGAGCTGGCGCCGTTCGGCGTACGGGTGATCGCCATCGCGCCCGTCGCGACCGAGACGCCCATGCTCCCCACGTTCATGGGCAAGGACGCGGTGGACGAGGAGGGCATGACCCGCTACCGTGCCACCGTGCCGCTCGGGCGGCTCAATCAGCCGGAGGACCTGGCGCGGGCCGCGCTCTTCCTCGCCTCGGACGACGCGGCCATGATCACCGGCTCCACCGTCGAGGTCGACGGGGGGCGTTGCATCTGAGCGCGGCGCGCCGATGAACGTCGTTCCGCTCGCGGCGGACTCGCTCGGCGTCCGGTCGGTGGCGACCTACGTCGAGTGCGGCGACACCCGGATCCTCATCGACCCCGGCGCGGCCCTGGGCGCGGCGCGGTTCGGCCTGCCCCCCGCCGACGAGGAGTGGGAGGCGTTGCGCCGGGCCAATGACCGCATCTCGGCCTACGCCGCCCGCGCGGGCTGGGTGTTCGTGAGCCACTACCACGAGGAGCACTTCCGCTACGACCCGGGGACCTACACCGATCGGACGGTGCTGGCCAAGGATCCGCAGCGCATGGTGACGGGCGCCCAGGCCGAGCGGGCACGGCAGTTCTGGCAGGCCCACGAGGGGAGCGCGCGGCTGGCCTCCGCGGACGGGCGCTGCGTCGAGACCCCGGACTGCATCCTCGCGGCCTCGCCGCCGCTGCCGCACGGCGCCGAGCTGTCGGGGCTGGGCCACGTGATCGCGTTGACCGTCACCGACCGCCGCTCCGGCCAGCGCTTCGTGCACGCGTCCGACGTGCAGGGGCCGATGTCGCCGGTGGCCGCGGCCTATCTCGCCCGCGAGCGGCCGAGCCTGCTCTACCTCTCCGGCCCGCCCGCGTATCTCGAGCATCGCCTCGGCCGGGCGCTGGTCGAGCAGGGAGTGGAGCATCTGCTGCGCCTGGTGGAGCGCACCGGGTGCCGCGTGATCATGGATCACCACGCGGTGCGGGACGAGAGCTACCGGGACCGGTTCCGGCGGCTGTGGGACACTGGACGCGTGGTCACCGCCGCGGAGCACCTCGGACTGGCCGACAGCCCACTCGAGGCGCGGCGTAAGAGTCTCTGGAGCGCGCGACGCAAGCCGCCGGGGTCCTTGCCGCGGCGGCCCTTCGCCGCGCGCGGCGGGCTGCGCCCGGCCGATGGCCGCGACGTGCTCAACGACCGGCCCGGACGGCGGGCCAGGGGAGGAATGGGACGGTGAGCGACGAGAAGACCCTCGGCGTGGGAGATCCCGCGCCCGACTTCACGCTGAAGACCATCGGGCTCAAGGACGTGAGCCTGCACGACTACCGCGGGAAGAACGTGGTGTTGTTGTTCTACCCGCTGGACTGGACCCCGGGCTGATCGACCTGCATGCCCGCCTTCGACCGTCGCACGCGCGACTTCGAGGCGGCCAATACCCAGGTACTGGGTATCAGCACGGACAGCCCTTTCAGCCACGAGAACTGGGCCAAGTCGGTGGGCATCTCCAACTACCCGTTGCTGTCCGACGTGCACCGCACGGCGGCCCGGGAGTACGGCGTCTACTGGCCCGACTGGAACGCCAACGTGCGCGCCACGTTCATCGTGGACGGGCAGGGACGCGTGCGTTTCGTGGAGCGCTACGGACGGGGCGCGCTGCCCGATCCCGACAAGATCCTGGGCGAGATCAAGAAGCTCGGCCTGGGCTGAGTCCGCTCGTCAACCACACGCCGACGAGGACGGCGAGGCCGCCGAGGATCTCGGCGGCCTCGACCGTCTCGCCCAGCAGCCCGCCCGCGAGGGCCACCCCCACCAGCGGCTGAAGGTTCATGAAGATGGCGGCGCGGCTCGCCCCCACCTCGAGCACGCCCTCGTACCACCACACGTGGGCCACCGCCCCCAGCACCGCCTGGCCGGCCACCACCGCCCACGCCACCGGCGACGCCCAGTCGGGGGCGGGGAAGAGCTTCGCGGTGAGGAACGGGACGGGCAGCAGCATGAGCGAGCCCAGGACGTACGCGGCGGTGGTGACGAGGGCGGGGGAATGCACGGCGAGCACCCGCTTGCCGTACACCGTGTAGACCGCCCAGCCCGCCTGTCCGGCGATGATGATGAAGTCGCCGGGCAGAAGCTCGAGGTGTCCGATCGCCCGCCCGCTCCCCCGCGTGACCACGAGGATCACGCCCAGCGTGGAGAGCGCGACCCCCAGCCACTGGCGCCGCCGCAGCCGCTCGCGGAGGTAGAGCCAGGCCCCCAGCGCCACCATCACCGGGGAGGCGGCCTGGAGGAGCGCGGCGCTGGAGGCGGTGGTGAAGGCGATGCCCAGATACGTGCCTCCGGTGGACACGAAGATCCCGGTGAAGCCCAGGAAGGCGAAGCTCCGCACGTCGCTCCAGGACAGCGCCCGGAACTCGTCGAAGCCCCGCCGCAGGAGGAGCACGACGAGGAAGGCCGAGGCCAGGCTCGTGCGGAGGACGACCAGCACGTAGGGCGGGAAGTGGGCCAGGGCGATCTTGGCGAACACCGGATAGGAGCCCCAGAGCGCGGCGATCGAGGTGAGGATCAGGTAGGGACGCGTTTGACCGCCGCTGAGCATCTGCGTATCATAGCGCGTCGCGCATGGCGGACCACGTGCTCGAGACGCGATGCTGGGTGCCGCGCCCGCGCGCCGAGGTCTTCGCCTTCTTCGCCGACCCCGCCAATCTCGCTCGCCTCACCCCGCGGCTGCGCTGGCTCGCGCCCCCGCCACCGCTCGAGGCGGGCGTGGTGCTGGACTTTCGCCTGCCGCTGCTCGGCATCCCTACCCGGTGGCGGATGATCGTCCGCGAGTGGGATCCCCCGTACCGCTTCGTGGACGCCCTCGTGCGCGGACCCTTCGGGCGCTGGGAGCACCGGCACCGCTTCGTCGAGGGGACGGAGGGGGAGGGCACCGGCGCCCGGCCGGGCACCTGGGTGGAGGACCGCGTGACCTACCGCCTGCCCGGCGGCCCGCTCGCCCTCGCGCTCGACGCCCTCGGGGCGCCGGACCGCGTCGCGGCCGCGTTCCGGGCGCGGGAGCGCCGGGTCCGCGAGCTCCTGGGCTAGCCGGCTGCGGGAAGCTGGATCCCGAGGGCTTCCAGCCGGGGGCGCACCCGGTCGGTGAGGAGGCCGATCCGCGCCAGGTTGTTCACCATCGACGTGTGCATGTCCCGCCGGAAGTGCTTGCGGAACACCGCGTAGTCCGCCCGCGCGGCCACTCCGCGCCGGTGCGACTGCACCTCCGCGATCTGGGCCGGGGTGAAGCCGATGTCACGGTAGGCCTCGGCGGGAAAGAACCCGGTGAGGACCTTCTCCAGCGCGGTGCAGGTGAAGTCCTCCATCTCCTGCCGCTCCCGCTCTCCCGCGTCCCGGACGATGGCGGGGAGGGCGAGCATGCCGAAGCCCATGTGCCGGGACTCGTCCTGGAGGATGCGACCGCAGACCTCGGCCAGGAGGGGGTCCACCGCGCACTCCTGCATCATGCGGAACATGGACACGGCGAAGGTCTCGGCCACGAGCTGGAGCGCGATGGTCTTGATGTACCACCGCGAGTCCGTGAGGATGGCGTCGAAGATGAAGCGCTCGTTGTCCGGCATGGGGTAGTGGAGCCCGCCGAGCCGGTGCTGGATGTAGCGCTCGAGCACCTCGTTGTGGCGCGCCTCGTCCACCACCTGGGTGGCCTGGAAGAACTTGGCGTCGGCGCCCGCCACCGTGTCGACGAGCTGGCTGCACGCCAGGAGCGCGCCCTGCTCGCCGAAGACGAGGACCGAGAGCCGCCAGGCGGTGATCCGGCGATTCAGCTCCACGCGGTCCTTCTCGGAGAGGCGGTCCCAGATGGGGCTGCCGTGGATGTCCACCAGCTCGTCGGCGAGGACGCGCCCGTCCGACGGCTCCGGGGTGTCCCACGCGATGTCGCGCGAGGCGTTCCACTGGTCGCGCTTGGCCTTCTCGTAGAGCCCGCGCATGTCCTCGGCCTGCACGGTGTAGTCGAACTCGAAGACGGTGTCCATCGCGCTGGGGATCACGCGCCGATCCATGGAGCCTCCTGCGGTGAAGAGTGCGGACCGAGAACCAGAAGGTCAAATTTCTGAACTGGCTAGTTTTTAGCACGGGCGGCGACCATGGTCAAGATAGACTCCCCGCCATGGAGCCCCGGCGGCAGGCGGTGCGCGACCGCATCTTGAGGACGGCCGCGGATCTCTTCCGCGAGCGGGGCTACCGCGCCGCCACCCTCGACGAGATCGCCGCGCGCCTCGGCATGTCCAAAGCCTCGCTCTACGGCTACTTCCGGGCCAAGGAGGACATGCTCGCCGCCATATCCCGGGAGACCATCGAGGGCTTCACACGCGAGCTCGGGCTCGTTCAGCGCTCGGACCTCGGACCCGAGGAGAAGCTGCGGCGCGTGGTCCGTCAGCACGTCCGCTTCGTCATCGCCAACCGGTCGTTCCTCACCGTGTTCTTCAGCGAGGAGCCGAATCTGCCGCCGCGGATCGCGCGCGCCCTCGCCGCGCAGAAGGACCGCTACGACAAGGGCGTGGAGGCGATCCTCGTCGACGGTATCCGCCAGGGCGTGTTCCGCGACGTGCCGCCGCGGCTCGCGGTGTTCGGAATGCTCGGCATGCTGAACTGGCTCTACAAGTGGTACAACCCCGCCGGCCGCTGGGGCGCCGAGGAGGTCTCGGCGGCCTTCCTCGATCTCCTCGAGGGTGGGATGCTCCGGGCCCGGGCGCGCGGGCCGGCGCTGACACGCCGGCTGGGCCGGCTGCGCCGGGAGCTGGGCGAGGTGGCGCGCGCCCTCGGCGAGTAGCGGCGGCTAGCGCGAGCGGGTGACCCCCACGCGCGGGCAGGCGGGGGCCAGGGGGCAGATCGAGCAGCGCGGCGACACCGGCTGACAGATGTTCTGGCCGAAGGCCACCAGCAGGTCGTTGTAGCCGATCCAGTAGCGCCGCGGGAGCCGTCGCCTCAGCGCGGCCTCGCTCTCCGCGGGATTCCGCGTGCGGATGAGCCCCCAGCGGTTGGAGATGCGGTGGACGTGCACGTCCACGCAGATCCCCGGTTTGCCGAAGCCCATGGTGACGACCAGGTTGGCGGTTTTTCGGCCCACGCCCTTGAGGGTGAGGAGCTCGTCGATGGTCCCGGGCACCCGGCCGCCGAACCGCGCGAGGAGATCGCGGCAGATGCCGAGGATCACCTGCGCCTTGGTCCGGTAGAATCCCACCGGGTAGATGGCACGCTCGATGCGCCGGGCGGAGAGCCGCGCCATGGTCGCGGGCGTGTCGGCCAGGGTGAAGAGACGAGCGGCGGCGGGGCCCGTGGTCTCGTCCTTGGTGCGAAGGGAGAGGATGCAGGCGATGAGCACGTAGAAGGGATCGCGTCGCTCCGCCGCGACC
>DATEDO010000245.1:0-4871 GCA_035281625.1 Candidatus Methylomirabilota bacterium | reverse complement strand
GTCCGGCGTGGGCGCGCCGCGCGCATCGGGCGCCTCGTGTGCGAGCGCAGCGGGCGCTGGATCCGCGTGGGTCCGGCGGCGCGGCGGGACCTCGTGGAGCGGCGGTGGCCCGTTCCCGGGACGCTGACGTTGCCGGAGATCGACGCCGCGCTCGAGGCCCGGTGCCATGAGCGCGGAGCGCCGGCCTGGCCCGCGCGCGACCCCTGCCGCGCGCTCTTCGATGCCGATCGGCTTCCCACTCTCTTGACGGTGCGCGCTCGTCGCGTGGGCGACCGCTTCCGGCCGTGGGGCGGCCCGGACGAGCGCCGGCTCAAGACCCTCCTCATCGACGAAGGCGTGCCGCGCTGGCGGCGCGGCCGCGTGCCCCTGGTCGAGGCCGGCGGCGAGATCATCTGGGTGGCCGGCCTGCGTCGTGGGCGCGCCGCGCCGGTCACCGATGCGACCGAGCGTATCCTCGAGATGACACTTCGCGCGCCTCTGGCGGTGTCCCCGCGGCCAGAGTAAGATGGCCCGCGGAGGATTTCCACGCATGATGAGTACAGCCGCGCGCGCGCTCGCCATCGTTGCCGTGGCGGCGGCGCTCGCCGCCGCGCCCCCCGGGGCGCGCGCGCAGTCCCCATCGGCCACGCCCGAGGTGCCCCGCGTCCTCGAGGCGCTGGAGAGTGCGTTCGTCTCCGTGGCCGATCGCGTGATGCCCGCGGTGGTAAACGTCAACGTCAAGGCCAAGAAGGTGACGGCGCCCTCCGAGGGCCCGGATCGTCCCGAGATGGACGAGCGATTCAAGGAGTTCTTCGGTCAGGAGTTCTTCGACCGCTTCTTCCGCAAGCGGAGTCCCCGCGACGAGGGCCGCGCCTCGGGGTCGGGCGTCATCGTCGACCGCCAGGGCTTCATCCTCACCAACAACCACGTGGTGGAGAACGCCGCCGAGATCGAGATCGGCCTGTCCGACGACCGCAAGTTCAAGGCCACGCTGGTGGGCCGCGATCCCAAGACCGATCTCGCCGTCGTCAAGATCGACTCGCCGCCGCCGTCGCTGCCGGTGGCGGAAATGGGGGATTCGGACCGCCTGCGTGTGGGGCAGTGGGCCATCGCCATCGGCAACCCCTTCGGGCTGGACCGCACGGTGACCGCCGGCATCATCTCGGCTACCGGCCGGACGCGCGTCGGCGTGGCCACCTACGAGGCCTTCATTCAGACCGACGCCTCCATCAATCCGGGCAACTCGGGCGGTCCCCTCCTGAACCTCCAGGGCAAGGTCATCGGCATCAACACCGCCATCGTGGCCACGGGCCAGGGCATCGGCTTCTCCATTCCCATCAACATGGCGCGCGAGGTCATGGGACAGCTCATCGCGCGGGGCCGCGTGGTGCGCGGATGGCTGGGCATCGTCATCCAGGACCTCACGCCCGAGCTCGCCGCGGGCTTCGGGCTTCCCGACACCACCGGGGGCGTGCTCGTGTCCGATGTCATGAAGGACAGTCCCGCCGAGGCGGCGGGCATGCGGACGGGCGACGTCATCGTGGAGTTCACCGGCTCGGGTATCAAGGAGGTCACCGACCTCCAGCGGCGCGTGGCCGCGGTCGAGCCGGGCCGGCCGGCGGCGCTCACGGTGATCCGAGATCGCCGACCCACCCGCCTCACCGTGCACATCGGCGAGCAGCCGGGCGAGGACGTGCAGATGGCGGCGGTGCCGCGGGACGAGCGGCTGGGGCTCACCGTCGAGCCGCTCACCCAGGAAGCGGCCGAGCGCTTCGGCCTGTCCGCGCGATCCGGCGTGGTGGTGACGGCGGTCCGACCCGGCACCGCGGGAGCGGAAGCCGGGATCCGCACGGGTGACGCCATTCTCGAGGTGAATCGACGGCCGGTGACGAGCGTGGAGAGCTTCCGTGAGGCGATCGCCTCGGTGACGCCCGGCGAGATCGTGCCCGTCTACATCCAGCGCGGCGGCGGCAGCAACGAGTACGTCGTGCTCAAGGCGGTCGAGCCGGGCAAGCCCTGATCTCCGTGTCCGCCGAGCCCAACCCCGCCCACGTCTACCGTCCGCTCCCCGTCGTGCTCGTCATCGACGACGAGCCCGGAGTGCGGGAATCGCTCCGCGAGATCTTCAAGCGCGATTTCGAGGTCCTCGAGGCCGAGGACGGCGCGGCCGGGCTCGAGCTCGTGCGCTCGCGCCGCGTGGATGTGGCCCTCCTCGACGTGCGGCTGCCCGGCGAGCGGGGCCCCGTCATCCTTCCCAAGCTCCTCGCCCTCGATGACTCCATCGCGGTCATCCTCATGACGGCGGTGCCTGACGTCCGGACCGCCGTGGACACCATCAAGGCGGGCGCGTACGACTACATCGTGAAGCCGTTCGACGTGGACGAGCTGCTGCTCCTCGTCAAGCAGGCGGCCCAGCAGCGCGTGCTCGAGCGCGAGGTGTGCTACCTCCGCGCCGAGCTGGATCGCGCCCACGGCTTCGACGCCCTGGTGGGCCGGCACCCCGCGATGGTCCGCCTCTACGAGCAGATCGCCCAGGTGGCCCAGACGCACGCGACGGTGCTGGTGAGCGGCGAGAGCGGCACCGGGAAGGAGCTGGTGGCGCGGGCCATTCATCGGCAAAGCCCGCGGCGCGATCAGCCGTTCGTGGCCGTCAATCTTGCCGCCGTGCCCGACGGGCTCTTCGAATCGGAGCTGTTCGGCCACGAGAAGGGCGCCTTCACCGGCGCCCACTCGCGCAAGCTCGGCAAGTTCGAGCTCGCCCACGGCGGCACCCTCTTCCTCGACGAGGTGGGCAGCCTGCGCGTCGATCTCCAGGCCAAGCTGCTGCGCGCGCTCCAGGAGCGGGAGGTGGAGCGGCTGGGCGGCATCCGCACCATCCCGGTCGACGTACGGGTCATCGCCGCCACCAACGAGGATCTCCGCCAGCTCGTCCGCGCCCGCGCGTTTCGCGAGGACCTCTTCTACCGCATCAACGTGGCCGCCCTGACCATCCCGCCGCTGCGCGACCGCAAGGACGACATCCCGATCCTGGTGGAGCACTTCATCCGGAAGTACGCCCGGGAGTTCAAGAAGGACGTGCGCGGCATCTCCCGCGGCGCGCTGCCGTCGCTGGCCGCCTACGACTGGCCCGGCAACGTGCGGGAGCTGGAAAACGTCATCGAGCGCAGCGTGGCGCTGGCCACGCGGGCGGTGATCCGCCTGGACGACCTGCCTCTGGACCTCGCCATCCGGGACGAGCCGGCGGGGGGAGCGGGGAGCGGCGCCACCCTGTCCCTCAAGGAGGCTCGTGATCGCTTCGAGCAGGTCTACATCCTTCGCGCGCTGGAGCGCGAGAACTGGAACCAGAGCCGCGCGGCCCGGCGGCTCGGCGTCCATCGCAATACCCTCCTCGCCCGGCTCGCCGGCTGGGGCATTCGCCGCGACGACGACGCGACGAGCGCGCGCGGAAGCGCGGCGGCCCCGTGAGGCGGGGCGCGCGACTCCTCGCCCTCGCCGCGGCCCTGACGGGGGTCGCGCTGCTCGCATGGGCGCCGTCCAGGACGCCCGCTGCGGACGCTCCGCTCACCCTCGCCCTCACGCCGTCCCGCGACCCCACCTCGCTGCAGGAGGCCGGGGACGCATTCGTGCGCGCGATCACCAAGCTCTCCGGGGTGCCGATGCGGGCGCGCGTGGCGTCGGACTACGCGGGCGTGGTGGAGGCCTTGCGGAACCGCCACGTGGACCTGGCCTTCGTGCATCCGGTGGGTTATGTCCTTGCGAACCGCGAGGCGGGCTGCCAGATCCTGGTGCGCGACGTCTGGCAGGGCCGTGTGGAGTACACCGCGCGCTTCTATGTCAGGAAGGAGAGCGGCATCCAGCGGGTGGAGGATCTCCGCGGCAAGACGGTGGCCTTCGTGGATCCCGCCTCCAGCTCCGGCTACATCTATCCCATGGTGCTGCTCATCAAGCAGGGGCTGGTGCGGGACCGCGATCCCAAGACGTTCTTCAAGGACGCGCTGTTCGCGGGAACCCACGACGCCGCCCTGCGCGCGGTGGCGCAAGGACGGGTGGACGCCGCCGCCTCCTTCGACAAGGCGCCGGAGCTGCACCTGAAGGACCCCGCGCTGGTGGCGCGGCTGGGCTTCGTCGGCGAGACGCCGCCCATCCCGGAGGCGGGGATCTGCGCGCGGCCCGGGCTCCCCGCGGAGGCGCTGGCGCGCGTGAAGAAAGCCCTCCTCGCCATGAAGCCGCCCGAGTATGCCGCCGTGCTGAAGGACATCTACAACATCGACGGCTTCATCGAGGCGTCCGATGCCGACTATCAGCCGGTGCGCGACGCGGTCGCGCTCATGGGGCTGACCGCGCCGAAGTGACGGTGAAGGCGTAGAAGCAGCCGGCGAGGCGCGCGAGATCGCCGAGCCGAGCTCCCGCCCCCGGCTCGACGTGTCCCACCGCTCCCACCACCACCAGGCGCGCCTCCCGCCCGGCCCGCTCCGCCGCCGCGGCGAGGCGTGCGCTCTCCGTGACCGGCACCGCGGGATCGTCGTGCCCGTGCACGAGGAAGAGCGGAGCGCGCCCGTCCCGCACCCACCGCTCCGGCGACAGCGCGTCGAGCAGCCGCTGAGTGGGCGGCGGCAGGCCGGCGAGCAGCGCGTCCACGGCAGCGGGATCACGATTGGCGGCGAGCCGCCGTCCGGCGTCGTCCACGAGATCCGCGTTGGCGGCGAGAAAGGCGGCGATCGCGGCCTCGTCGGGCGGCCGGCCCCCCGCGATGCCGCCGGTGAGGGTGAAGCGCAGCAGCTCGCGGGCGGAGGCGTAGCCGCCCAGGGTGAGCACCGCGGAGAGATCCGCGGCCACGGCGGCGTCGGCCGAGGCGGCGAGGGCGGGGCCGGCGCCCACGCTGACGGCGAGGA
>DATEDO010000244.1:0-19728 GCA_035281625.1 Candidatus Methylomirabilota bacterium | reverse complement strand
CGATCAAGCGCTCGAAGCCGATGGAGAACCCGCAGGCGGCGATATCTCTGTTCATCATTCGCCCGATCATCCGGTCGTAGCGGCCGCCGCCGGCGATGGACGAGGGGTAGGCGGGAGACGTGGCCTCGAAGATCGTCCCCGTGTAGTAGCCCATGCCCCGCACCAGGGTGGGATCGAACCGCGCACGGGCTCCCGCGGGCATGGCCTGGTTCACCGTCCGGAGTATCCACGCCAGCGAGTCGAAGGCCCCGCCCACCGCCGCCGTGTCCCCGCCGAGGAGCGCGGGGAGAGCGTCCAGGGAGAGCTCTCCCTTCTGGAGGGTGGGGAGGAGGCGCTCGAAGCGCTCGACCGCGGCCGCGGGGGCGCCGGTGTCGCGCAGCTCGCTCAGGACCCCCTCCGGGCCGATCTTGTCCAGCTTGTCGAACGCGATGAAGAAGCCGCCCTGCGCGGCCTCCGCGAAGCCGCAGTGGCGGGCGATGGCGCCGAGGAGCCGCCGATCGTTGACGCGCACCGTGAGGTCGGCGAGGCCCAGCCGCGTGAGGGCCTCCGCGGTGGCGAGGACGAGCTCGACCTCGGCCACCGGCGAGGCCACCCCCAGGACGTCAATGTCGCACTGGGTGAACTGGCGGTAGCGGCCCTTCTGGGGGCGCTCGGCCCGCCACACCGGGCCGATCTGAATGGCCTTCAGCGGATCGGGCAGGCGCGCGTGATTCTCCGCGTAGTAGCGGGCCAGCGGCACCGTGAGATCGAAGCGGAGCCCGTGCTCCGCGAGCTCTCCGCCCGTCCGCAGGGCCGCTTCCAGGTCCTCGCCTCGCCTGAGCACCTTGAAGATGAGCTTCTCGTTCTCGCCCCCGTCGCTGCCGACGAGGAGGCGGAGGCTCTCCAGGGCCGGCGTCTCGATGCGCCGGAAGCCGAAGGCGCGATAGACGGAGAGAATCGCCTGGGTGGCGGCGTCCCGGAGCTCCACCTCGGCGGGCAGCAGGTCGCGCATCCCGCGCGGCGGGCTCGTGCCGACCTTGCTCGCCACCGCTAGCGTTCCGTCCGCGCGGCCAGATAGTCCCGGCTGAGCTCGACGTAGCTCTTCGCCGACCGGTAGATGAGGTCCAGGTCGGCGGCGCTGGCCTGCCGCTTCACGCGCGCGGGCGCTCCCATGAGCACGCTGCCCCGCGGGGCCAGCGTGCCGGGCGAGATCACCGCACCGGCGGCCACCAGGCACTCCTCCTCGAGCACGGCGCCGTCCAGCACGATGGCGCCGATGCCGATGAGGCAGTTCGACTTGATGTGGCAGCCGTGCAGGCGCGCGGCGTGACCCACGGTGACGTAATCCTCGATGATGGCGGGCGTGCCCCGCCGGTTCACGTGGACGATGGTGCCGTCCTGGATGTTGGTGCCGCGCCCCACGCGAATCATCCCTACGTCGCCGCGCAGCACGGAGCTGAACCAGACGCTCGCCTCCTCGCCGATCTCGACGTCGCCGATGACCTGGGCGGAGGCGTCGACGAAGGCGGTAGGGTGTATCGAGGGCAGGACGCCCCGGTAAGGGTGAAGCAGGGCGCTACTCCTGCGGCAGGGTCATGATGATCTGCGTCTCGCCGGAGGTGTTCAGGAAGTTGTTGAAGCGCACCACCGTGGCGACCATGGTGGGCTGCACCGCGTCGTCGGTGCGGAACCCGCCCAGGGCGGTGATGCCACCCTCGAAGCCGGTGTCTATGCTCTGCAGGCGATAGCCGGCGGGCCCCTTGAACACCACGGCGAGCAGGCCTTCCTTCACGAGGTTCTGTGGCACCACCAGCTCGTCGATGCCGTCCCCGTCGAGGTCGAGCGCCAGCGGGGTCGGCTCGATCTTGTAGAACTTCGTGATGTCGCCCTGGCGCCCGCGCGGGATGACGAGCTCCATCTTGGTGTACCCGCCCCCCACCGAGGTGGACGACCGCCAGATGTCCTCGCCGTCCAGCGAGATGCGGAGCCGGTTGGCCTCGTCCACGAGGGCGAGGGCCCGGGTGTCCTTGCCCGCGATGTTCGAGAACGTGGCGCCCATGGGCCGGAACGTGGAGGGCGCGCGGACCTGCTTGACGACGTCCAGACTGCCCTTCTTCACCACGACCTCGTCCGCCTGGCCGATCGTGAAGAAGGTGTCCGGGTTGTAGCGCTGGGCCCACAGGGTCTGCTTCACGCCCTCGCCCTTGACGTCCACGGCGAAGAGGAAGCTCTCGACCGTGTCCACGAGGAACTTGGGCTTGCCGTCCTTGGCGGAGAGGATGAACGAGTTCAGGCCCGCTTTCACGTGGAAGCGATTGCCGACGATCTCGAAGATGCCGTCACCGTCGAGATCCGCGAGCTGCAGCGAGAAGACGCGCCCCAGGGTGCGGGTGGAGAAGCTCCACTCCGCCTCCACCTTCTGCCCCACGATCTTGTACTGGTACACGCGGTCGCCGTCACTCACCACCACCCGCGGCAGGCGGTCCTTGGGCTGCACGGCGATGTCCATGGCCACGACCGCGAAGCCCAGCCGCCCCACTTCCTTCAGCGGGATCGTGCCCTCGCCGCTGGAGTAGGAGCCGGCCTCGAGATCGCCTCCCAGGAGTCGCTGGAGGAGCGAGCGCTGCTTGGCCTGGGGGCGATTCGCGTCGGTCCGGGCCGACGAGAAGCGCTCCCGCTCGGAGAGCGCGCGGATCGAGGGCGGCACGAAGGCCGAGCTGGACACCAGGGGCTCGGTCACCGGCATGGAGAAGAAGCGCGCCTCCATGAACGGCTTGCTCTGCACCCGCTTGAACTGGACTACCAGGAGATGCTCGAAGCGATAGCGCTGGGCGGCCTCCTTGACCCCGCGCCCGGCGAGGAAGTCGTCGGCCTTGATCCCCTGCTCGGCGAGGAAGAGGTTCACCTGGTCGCCCATGGTCACCGTGAAGCGTCCCGAGGCGTTCAGCCGCTCGACGAGCTCCTGGGTGGCCGTCTCGACGAGGGCGTCGCGGACCCCCCCGGTCAGGGGCACGAGCACCAGGCGGATCTTCCCGGCGGAGATGCGGAAGCGGTCCCCGGGCCGGAGCTCGCCGCTCCCCGCGACCGTCACGGCGCCCTGGGAGAACTGCTCCTGCACGGAGGTGACGGTCACGCGGCCGAGGTTTTCCTCCGTCTTGCCCAGCACCTGGCCCGTCTTCGGATGCTTGATCTCGCGACCTTCCCGGAAGAGCGCCATCTCGAGGCCCGGCCGCAGGCCGTCCTTGCGGCCCGCGCCGAGCGTCACCGTGTTGCCCTGAAGCTCGAGGACGTCACCCTCCACCTTGGGGAAGAGGTCGACGAGCTGATCGGCCAGGACGGTCATGGGTACAGCGGGCGCGGAGGATCCCTGGGCGTCCGGGGCGGCGGACTTCGGCTGGGCCAGGGCATAGCCGATGGGCCCGAGCAGGAGTGCGAGGGAGATCCCTGTCAGGAAACGGCGAACCACCCCGCCACTATAGCGCCCCGGGGAGGGGCAGGCAACCAATCCGGGCGCAAAAAAACGGGGCATGGGGTCTGCCGCCCCATGCCCCGCTGCTGCTATCGAACGAGTGTGACTAGAACGCCACCCGGAGCCGCATGGCGCCGGTGTAGACATCCTTGGCATCACGCTTCGTGGCCACGCCGTTGACGATCTGGGTCGTGTCCAGGGCGCTGCCCGCGAACAGGTAGGCCAGCACCGCGTCGAGGGTCAGACCGGGCGCGAACCGCCAGGTCACACCGAGGTTGGCCTCGGTACCGACATACGCCTCGTCACCGTTACAACCGTTGCCGCCGTTGCAGCCGATCACCGCCGCGGAGAACGTCCCGTCGGTATCGACCGAGCGGGCCGTCCACATCGGGGAGACCAGGCCGTAGAAGTCCAGCTGCGGGGTCAGGCTGTAGGTCGCCTTGAAGCCGAACTGCTGGCGGCCATAGCGGTCCAGGCCGATGTTGTTTCCGAGACCCCGGATGGCGCCGTTGAAGTAGTCGATGCCCAGGGCAAAGATGTTGCCCCAGCCGTCCGACCACCAGCCCGTGTCACCCGTGACCGGCGAATAGTAGTTGACGTTCTTGATCAGCTGATCCTTCGGCCGGTTACCCGAGGTGTACATGTAACGGGCTTCCAGGAGTAGCGGGCCGAGGCGGTAGCCAGCCTTCACGTCGAAGAGGAACGCGGAGATGTCGGCTTCCTCGGTCAGGTTGGTCGTGCCACCGAACGGGTTGTCCGTGTCACGCGTACCGAACTGATAGAGGAGCGTGGGGTCGAGGGAGAACGGCCCCATGCGATAGCGAACGTCGATACCGAGCGTGTGCCGCCACTCCTCGTTGGTCGGGGAGCCCGGAGTCGCCGCCACGAGACCGCACTGCGCGGCCGCGGGGGAGCAACCACCGGCGATGCGGGACACGTACGTGGCAACACCACCCGGAGCGCCATTGCTGACCGTCGAGCGGGCGGCGCCCGACGTGGCGCCCTGGAACCACGCAATCGAGTAGATGGGACGAAGGTCGAGGCCCTTGAAGGGGGTGACCTCGACGCTCAGGATCATCGCGAAGTCGTCACCGCGGTTGAAGCCGGTGAGACCCGTACCGCCCGTGCTCGCGCCCGTCAGCTCTTCCTCGATCTGAGCGAAGGTGATGTGCGACTTCACGTTCGGCGACCACTGGGTGTCGACGTTGATACCGGCGAAGTCCGAGCACGCCAGAGCGCAGATCTTGTAGGTGACCGAGTACGGCTGGGCACCCACGCGGACCCGCGTCTTGAAGGGGAAGAGCGGCGCGTCGAACTCGGCGAACAGCCACTTCGTCTCGACGCTGGCCTGCACGTCGGTGTTCAGGTCGAACGCCGACGTGGTGCCCGCGCGCTGCTGGTTGTTGCCGCCCTGACCGGCCAGGTTGTTGTCCGTACCGCTCACCTGACCCCAGGCCGAGTCGATCTCGATACCCCATACGACGACGGCGGTACCGGCTCGACCCTCGATGTTGAAGCGGCCGCGGTTGCGCGCGTACCACTCCTTGTCACCCACGCGCGTGAAGTTCGCGTCGCGCAGGTTATGGCTCGCCGACGTGATCGTGTCGAGGAAGCCATTGATGTCGAACTTCAGCGGCGGCGCGGCAGGCGGTGCCTGCGCGAACGCCCCCGGCGCCATGGTGCCGAGCAGCACCAGGGCGACAGCCAGAACGATGAATCGCTTCATGCACGTCTCCTCATTGGTGGTTGGGTTCTCGTGCTTCCGAGAATCCACTTGCCCGTTCCAGCGAGATACCGGTTCCGCGCTACCACGGTATTGCGACTCCTGACCATCTCGCTCCCACCCCCGAAACCAGCGGGTGACCCTGGGCAGACAGGGACGCGCAGAGACTTCGCGACAGCACCTTTTTTACCGCGATTGGGCTGTCAGGGTCAAGGAAAAATGCCCGAGCCCATACGCCCGAAACTAGGGCCGAAGTAGCTGATTAACCGCCCTCTCCGAGGGTCTTGAGGGCCTCCACCGTCAGCTTCCCGACGGACGAGGCGGGGTCCAGGTCCCGGGCATGCCGGAAGGCGGCTTTCGCCTCGTCCTTCCGCCCCTCCTCGACGAGCACCACCCCGAGCAAGTAATGCGTGAACTGGTTCTTCGGCTCGAGCTGTATGGCCTGCCGGAGGGCCTCCTCGGACTCCTGCAGCTTGCCCTGCCGGAGATAGGCCTCACCGAGGTTGTGATAGGCCAGCTCCGGGCTCGGATAGGTCGGGAAGGTCAGGGCCTTCCGGTAGCTGGCGATGGCCTGGTCCAGGCGGCCCTGAGCGGCCATCACCAGGCCGAGGTTGTGGTAGGCCTCGGCGTAGTTGGGATCAAGGGCGATTGCCTTCTCGAACTCGGCCTGCGCCTCCGACCAGCGCCGGAGCTGAAGCTGGGTGACGCCGAGGGAGTTGCGATAAACGGCATTCTCGGGGTCGAGCGCCACCGCCTCCTGCATGGAGGCCAGGCCCAGCGATACGCGGCCCTCGCGGATGTGCCCCCCCGCCTGGTCATAGGCGTTCCGCGCCTGGATCTTGCGGATCTGCTCCTCCTTGGTGGAGGCGCAGCCGGCGGCGCCGATGCCGACGAGGGCGGCCAGGAGGGCCGCGACCCCGATTCTTGACACCGTCGCGATCGCCATGTACTTGTTGAGTCGTGCCTACTTACGAGTACGAATGCTCGAAGTGCAAGCGCGTTTTCGAGATCCGGCAGCGCATCTCGGAGCCCCCGCTCACCACGTGTGACCGCTGCGGCGGCTCGGTGCGGCGCCTGCTCGCGCCGGCTCCGTTCATCCTCAAGGGCGGCGGTTGGTACGTCACCGACTACCCCTCCGAGTCGCGGAAACAGGCCATAAAGTCCGAATCCTCCGCCTCGACCGGCGCTCAGTCTAGCACAGGGGATGCAAGCTCCTCGTCGAGTTCCGGCGACTCCGGCGGGAGCTCGTCGAACGGGGCGGGGTCCACGGACGGCGCCAAGGCCAAGTCGGCGGCCAAGACGCCGTCGAAGCCCTCCAAGAAGGCAAAGGACTAGGCGGCAGGCCCGCTGGGGGGCTCTCTGCCCGTCCCGACCCGTCGGCTAGCGGTCGCGGTCGACCACGAAGTCGGCGATGAGGAGGAGGGTCTCCTTGTCTTCCGACTCCGGGAAGGGCTCCAGGTCGGCCTTGGCGGTCTGGGCGTAGGCATGGGCGCGCTCCAGCGCGTACTCCACGCCCTCGTACTTCACCACCAGCCGGCGGATGTCCTCGATGTCGGCGGCCGCGGGACGGGAGCGCTTGAGAATGGCCTGGATGCGCTCCCGCTCGCCGGAAGCGGCTCGGTCCAGCGTGGCGATCAGGGGCAAGGTACGCTTGCCCTCTCGGAGGTCGGCGCCGATGGCCTTGCCGAGCCGGGCCTCGTCGGCCACGAAGTCGAGTGAGTCGTCGCTGATCTGGAAGGCGATGCCGATGTCCAGCCCGTAGCGGGTCAGGGCCTCCAGCCGCTCGGGGTCGGCCCGCGCGAGCAGGCCGCCGATGCGGCAGCAGGCGGAGATGAACGAGGCGGTCTTCTGCGTGATGATGCGGAGATAGTCCGCCTCGGTGGTGGTCCCGCTGCGCTTCCGCTCGAGCTGGAACACCTCGGCCTCGGTCATGGACACGGTAGCCCGGGCAAGGGTGTCGAGCACGCCGGGATCCCCGTCCCGCACCATCATGGCGAACGACTTCGAGTAGAGGTGATCCCCCACCAGCACCGAGGCGTCGTCCCCCCAGCGCGCATTGGCCGAGGGCCGGCCGCGCCGCAGGGGCGCCTGATCCACCACGTCGTCGTGAACCAGGGTGGCGGTGTGCAGCAGCTCCACGACGCATCCGAGCCGCACCGCACGGGCCCCCCGGTAGCCCGCCAGGCGCGCCGCCATCAGGAGCAGGATGGGACGCAGCCGCTTGCCTCCCGCCCCCGCGATGAACTCCCCCATCTCGCGGATGAGATCCACGGGCGAGTGAATCTCCCGGCTGATCTCCGCCTCGATGGCCGCCAGCTCGCTGCCGATCATCACGGCCACCCGCTCCTTGAGGAGAGTTTCCAGGGCGGTAGGCGTCGGGAGCCCCGGGCGGGGCTGGGACGGGGTCAACGCAGGAGAACCCGATCTCGGATCTTGATCTCGGGCGTATCGGTCGCGCTCTGGATCTCGACCACCGAGAACTTCTCGCGAACCTCGGTCACCCGACCCGTCGCGAGCTCTTCGTCCAGCTCGCCCAAGAGCTCGCCGGTCAGGGGGTGGACGATGGGGATCTTGTCGCGGCGCAGGCTCACCATGCTCCCCGGCTTGACGCCGTCCTGCGCGGTGAGGTCGATGACGATGCGGGTGGTATCCACGAACACCACATAGCCTCGGGAGGGGGGCGGAGCCGCCGCGACCGGCGTCACCGAGGCGGCCGAGCCATCATTGCGAGTGGCGGGCGGCGCGGAGGCCGTCAGGGGCGCCCGCGCCGCGGGGGTACCGGGCGCCGGCTGCTCGACCTGATACGGCACCTTCTGCAGCGGGCTGATGCGGCCGCCCCCCGGGGGCTGCCCGTACTTCGCGACCACTTCCGGCGGCGCCAGGAGGGTGGACTTGCCGAGGAAGAAGGACTTGAACGTGGTCGGGGCCTTCTCCTCCTCCACCCAGACGTACTCCGGCTCGCTCGGCACGTCTCCGAAGCGGGGATTCTTGATCAGGAGCCACTTGGACTCCGCGCGCTTGAGCTCGACGCTCGGGTCGCCGGGACTGGGATAGCCCATGATGTTGCGGATGGTGTTGCACCCGGTGGCCAGGAGGGCCACGGCGGTGACGACGCCGACCAGACGGACGCTCAGGCCCGGCATGACTCGGAGATCATAGCAGATTGCCTCTCTCAGTCCTCAGGGAGCGGCTCCCAGGGGAATCGCTGCTCGGCGGCCCCCTGGGTCCGGGTGAGCGCGGAGCGCCGGGAGAAGAGGGGGGTCCCGGTCACCGCGGAGATCCAGGTGATGTCCAGATAGACGACCCCCCGCCGGTCCAGGAGCACGGGCACCAGCCAGCCCGCCACGTCCAAGGTCTTGCCCAGGGCCACCGCCCGCTCCGGCCGCGCCAGCAGCTCCTCGCTCCGCACGCGCTGGTTGAGGAAGAGCTCCTGCACCGCCCCGGGATCCACGGACTGGAAGCGCTTGGTCTGGTCGAGCCCGAAGGCGATCATGAACGGCACCCGACGGAGATCGGCCTGGCCCTTGGTGAGGTCGAGCGGGGGAGGGACGGCGACCCGGATGCGGCCGCGGGTGATACGCGCCCCGTCCTCGGCCTCGACCTTCGGCTGCCCGGGCACGGGAATGAAGGTCGCCTCCGAGAACCGGGCGTCCACCCGCTGTATCTGGGCATAGCCCAGGACGTCCTCGTAACGCCCCAGCACTCGGCCCGTCACGGGGTGCCGGAACTCGTCCCCCTTGCGGAATATCGTGAACTCCTGGCCCCGCTGCACGCCGTCCTTGGCGGCCAGATCCAGGTAGATCCGATCGCCGTCCACGCTGACGACGAGGCCCTCCACCGGGGGAAACGCGTCGATCACGTCCTGGACGAGGAAACCGAAGGTGGCCCCGACCTGATCCGCCTGCCCCGCCTCTCCCGCCGCGGAAAGAACCAAGAGCGCGACCACAACCAACGCGGTAACGAGTGTCCGCGGACGGGGGGAGAGCGGGGGCCATTTCGAGGCCCCCGCTGATGGTGAATTCCTGAAACGGACGCGCCCGCGCCCCATCAAAACACCACCGAGGGTACGTGCGTGCCAAAGATACCGCGCAGCGCCCCGCAGATCTCGCCGAGCGTCACCTCGGCGCGCACCGCCTCGAGAATCCGGGGGACGAGATTGTCGCGGCCGCGCGCCGCCACGTCGATGGCCTCGAGCGCGCGGGCGGCCCGATCGGCGTCGCGCCGCTTGCGGAGGGTGGCGAGGCGCTCCGCCATGGTCGCGGCCACCGCGGGATCGACCTGGAAGAGATCGCCCGGCGCCGGCTCGTCGATCACGAAGTCGTTGACCCCCACCACGACACGCGCTCGGGACTCGATCTCCTGCTGATACCGGTACGCCGCCTCCTGGATCTCGCGCTGCATGAACCCGATGGCGTGCACGGCGCCGCCCAGCCCGTCGATCTTGGCGATGTAGGACTCCGCCTCCTCCTCGAGAAGCCGGGTGAGGCGCTCCACCGCGTAGGAGCCGCCGAGGGGATCGATGGTGTCCGCCACGCCGGACTCGTGGGCGAGGATCTGCTGCGTCCGGAGGGCGATGCGCACCGCCTCCTCGCTGGGAAGCGACAGCGCCTCGTCCATGGAGTTGGTGTGCAGGGACTGGCAGCCCCCCAGCACGGCGGCGAGGGCCTGGATGGCCACGCGGACGATGTTGTTCTGGGGCTGCTGCGCGGTGAGCATGCTGCCCGCGGTCTGAGCGTGGAAGCGGAGGGCGAGCGAGCGGGGGTCGGCGGCGCCGAAGCGCTCCCGCATGAGCCGGGCCCAGAGCCGCCGCGCCGCGCGGAACTTGGCGACCTCCTCCAAGAGGTTGTTGTGGGCGTTGAAGAAGAACGAGAGCTGCGGGGCGAACTCGTCGACCTTGAGCCCGGCCTCCAGCGCCGCGGTGACGTAGGCGATGCCGTTGGACAGGGTGAAGGCGATCTCCTGCGCCGCGGTGCACCCCGCCTCGCGGACGTGGTAGCCGGAGATCGAGATGGTGTTCCACTTCGGCACCCGCTCCCGGCAGAAGGCGAACATGTCGGTGATGAGGCGGAGCGAGGGACCGGGAGGATAGATGTAGGTCCCGCGCGCGATGTACTCCTTCAGGATGTCGTTCTGCACCGTCCCCGAGAGGCGCTCCGGCGGTACCCCCTGACGCTCGCCCACCGCGATGTAGAGGCAGAGGAGGATCGACGCGGTGGCGTTGATCGTCATCGACGTCGACACCCGATCGAGCGGAATCCCCTCGAAGAGGTCCCGCATGTCGGGCAGGGCCGAGATCGCCACGCCCACCTTGCCGACCTCGCTCCGCGCCATCGCGTCGTCGGCGTCGTAGCCCATCTGGGTGGGCAGGTCGAAGGCCACGCTGAGCCCCGTCTGCCCCTGGGCGAGGAGATAGCGGTAGCGCCGATTCGTCTCGGCCGCCGACCCGAAGCCCGCGTACTGCCGCATCGTCCAGAGGCGGCCGCGGTACATGGTGGGCTGGATTCCTCGGGTAAATGGCGGCTGCCCGGGGAAGCCCAGATCGCGGAGATAGTCGTCGCCCCGCTGATCGACGGGCGTGTAGAGAGGATCCACCGGTGTGCCGCCGGACGTCGTGAAGGGGCCCTCCCGCGCGCCCTTGGCGAGGCCGGGCCGCAGCAGGCGCGCCTCCCACGCGGCGCGCGCCTCCTCGATCCGCCTCCGCTCCTCGTCGCTCATCGTCCGCACCGCGGGAACATCACAGGGGGATGTTCCCGTGCTTCTTCTGGGGATTGCTGTCGCGCTTGGTGTGCAGCACGTCCAGCGCCTGGATGAGTCGGCGCCGGGTGTCGCGCGGCTCGATCACCTCGTCCACGTAGCCCCGCTCCGCGGCGACGTAGGGATTCGCGAACTTCTCGCGATACTCGCGCGTCTTCTCCTCCTTCAGCGCGGCGGCGTCGGCGGCGGCGTCCATCTCGCGCTTGTAGAGGATGTTGACCGCTCCATCCGGCCCCATGACCGCGATCTCCGCGGTGGGATAGGCGAAGTTCGCGTCGCCCCGGATGTGCTTCGACGACATGACGCAGTACGCGCCCCCGTAGGCCTTCCGCGTGATCACGGTGAGCTTGGGCACGGTGGCCTCGCAGTACGCGAAGAGCAGCTTGGCGCCGTGCTTGATGATGCCGCCGTATTCCTGCGCCGTGCCGGGGAGGAACCCGGGCACGTCCTCGAAGGTGAGAAGGGGGATGTTGAAGCAGTCGCAGAAGCGCACGAAGCGCGCGCCCTTGAGCGAGGCGCTGATGTCCAGGCAGCCCGCCAGGTGCGCGGGCTGATTGGCCACCACCCCCACCGGCCGCCCGTTGAGCCGGCCGAAGCCGATCACGAGATTGGGGGCGTAATCGGCTTGCACCTCGAAGAAGTACCGGTCGTCGAGCACGGCGCTGATGATGGTCTTGATGTCGTAGGGCTTGTTCGGCTGATCCGGCACCGCCGTCTGCAGGTCCTCGTCGGCGCGGTCGGGAGGATCCAGCGTCGGCCGGATGGGCGGATCCTCGAGATTGTTCTGGGGGAGGAACGTCATGAGCTCGCGGATGAGGGCCAGGCACTCGTCCTCGCTCTCCGCGGCGAAGTGGGCCACCCCGGACGTGGCGCCGTGGGTGCTCGCGCCTCCGAGCTGCTCGAACGACACCTCCTCGTGCGTGACGGCCTTGATGACGTCCGGGCCGGTCACGAACATGTAGGAGGATTCCTTCACCATGAAGACGAAGTCCGTGATCGCGGGCGAATACACCGCGCCGCCGGCGCACGGCCCGAGGATGGCGGAGAGCTGGGGGACCACCCCCGAGGCCAGCGTGTTGCGGAGGAAGATGTCGGCGTAGCCGGCGAGCGAGACCACGCCTTCCTGGATCCGCGCGCCGCCGGAGTCATTGAGCCCGATGATGGGCACTCCGGTCTTCATGGCGAGATCCATGATCTTGCAGATCTTCCGCGCGTAGGCCTCCGAGAGGGAGCCGCCGAACACGGTGAAGTCCTGCGCGAACACGTACGCCGGCCGGCCGTGTATCTTGCCGGAGCCCACGACCACGCCGTCGCCGGGAATGCGCTGGGCGTCCATCCCGAAGTCCCGCCCTTGATGCACGACCAGCTTGTCCACCTCGGCGAAGGAGCCCTTGTCCAGCAGGAGCTCGAGGCGCTCGCGGGCCGTCTTCTTCCCCGCGCGGTGCTGCCGCTCGATGCGCTCCACCCCTCCGCCGAGGTCGGCGGCCTCGTTCCGGCGTCGGAGCTCGGCGAAGCGGTCGTCGAGGGACAAGCTGTGGGCACCCCCTGCTGAGCCAAATCGGTTCCTGCGGCCTCTGCAGTATAGGGAGGGGGTCTCGGGAAAGTCAATGAACACGAGGCCTTTTCGAGCGGCCCGGTTGACTTCCCCACCCCTGCTTGCCATACTGCTCGGACTTATGGCCCCCTGGGCGGTGACGATCGTCGTCCTCTGCCTCATCGCCCTCACGGTGGCCATCGTGATGGTGCTGATCTCGTTCCGGCGGGTGCTCCAGCGGGCAGAGAGCGTCCTTGGAATCGTCGAGCGGGAGATCCGGCCGATGGCGGCCCAGCTCGGCGCCCTCACCGAGGAATTCCGGGGACTCTCCCATCAGGTGGCGCTGGAGGTGGAGCGGCTCGGGGTGGTGACACGGCGGCTCGACGAGATCACCGCGACCGTGGCCAAGATCGTCGGCGTGCTGGCCGGGCTCTCGAAGATCGGACAGGTGGCGGTGATCGGGAGCGGGCTCAGGCGAGGGCTCGGGGTGTTCGTTTCACGGCTGAAGAGCCGCGCCTCCTGAGGCGGCTCGAGGAAGGGAGAAGGACATGGCGGACGAGCGAAGCGGATCGGATGCGGCGGGCTA
The DNA here is from genome assembly GCA_035281625.1 of Candidatus Methylomirabilota bacterium. Lineage (GTDB taxonomy): Bacteria > Methylomirabilota > Methylomirabilia > Rokubacteriales > CSP1-6 > DASRWT01. Next base: position 6,683 of record DATEDO010000244.1, on the reverse strand, counting down.
CCTCGGCTGGTTCTTCCTCGGCGCGATCGCCGGCGCCGCGACGGCGCTGCTCCTGGCACCCAAGACGGGGAAGGAGGCGCGGGAGCTGCTCGCCGAGCACGGGGGCGACATCCTGAACCGCGCCAAGGCGGCCGGCGGCGAGGCGCGCGTGAAGGCGGGCGATCTCTTCGAGAAGGGACGCGAGTACCTCGAGGAGCAGTCCAACCGGCTCGTGTCCGCCTTCGAGGCCGGGCGCGCGGCCATGCGGGATGAGATGACGCAAGGGCGCCCCGGGGACCACTGAGGCCGCTCGTCAGGACGTCGCCCCGCCCGCCGCGTCGCACTGCGCGGCGCGCGCCTCGAAGAACGCCTGCTCGCGGCGGTTCTGGGTCAGCGCGCCGGCGCGGCGAAAGGCACGGGCGGCCTCGCCCCAGCGGCCGAGGCGGCGGAGGCAGTCGCCGCGCGCGGCCGGCAAGTGGTGGTAGCCGGCGAGCGCCGCCGTCTCGAGCGCGTCGAGCAGGGCGAGGCCGGCCGCCGGCCCCTCCGCCATGCTCACCGCCACCGCCCGGTTCAGCGCCACCACGGGGGAAGGCGCGATCGCCTGGAGCCGCGCGTAGAGGACGGCGATGCCGCCCCAGTCCGTCGCTGGCCAGCTCTCCGCGCGGGCGTGGCAGGCCGCGATGGCGGCCTGGAGGCGATAGGGCCCGGCGGCGTCCAGGGGGCCCGCGCGCTCGAGCAGCGCGAGGCCACGGACGATGCGGACAGGGTCCCAGCGCGTCCGATCCTGATCCGCCAGCAACACGAGGTCGCCTGCGGCGTCCGTGCGGGCGGGCGTGCGCGCCATCGTGAGCTCCATCAGCGCGAGAAGCCCCAGCACCTCGCCCTCGGCCGGCATCAGCTCGGCGAGGGTGGCCCCCAGGCGCAGCGCCTCTTCGCACACCTCGTGGCGCACCAGTCGGTCCCCTTCCCGCGCGGTATGGCCCTCGTTGAAGACGAGGTAGATCACCGCGAGGACGGAGGCCAGGCGCTCGGGCAGCTCGGCCGGCTCGGGCACCGCGTAGGGCAGCCGCCGGTCTCGAATGGTCCGCTTGGCGCGGACGATGCGTTGTCCGATGGTCGTGTCGGTGACGAGGAACGCGCGCGCGATCTCGCCCGTGGAAAGCCCGCCGACCAGGCGAAGCGTGAGCGCGACGCGGCTATCGGGCGCCAGCTCGGGGTGGCAGCACGTGAAGATCAGGCGGAGCCGCTCGTCCGCGATGACGGGGACGTCGCTCTCGTCGAGTGCGGCGTCGGATGAGAGCTCGGGCCCCTCGTCGAGCTCTCGCGCCAGCGCCTCGACTCTCGCGCGAAGCCGCCGCCGGCGGCGCAGGTGATCGCGCGCGCGGTTGCGCGCCACCGTCATGAGCCACGCGCCGGGATTGTCGGGCAGCCCTTCGTCGGGCCAGTGCACGAGCGCGGCGGCGAGGGCCTCCTGCACGGTCTCCTCGGCGGCGTCGAGGTCGCCGAGCATGCGCGCCACCGCGGCGACGAGCCGTCCGTACTCGCCCCGGAAGACGTGCTCGACGAGGTACCCGGCGCCGCCGAGAGCCGTCGTCACATCTCCCAGACGGGACGCACTTCGATGAAGCCCTCGCCGATGGGAAGCTTCGAGGCCCATTCGATCGCCTCCGCCTTGGAGGCGCAGTCGATCAAGTAGAAGCCGCCGATCACTTCCTTGGTCTCGGCGAAGGGGCCATCGGTGAGCTGCGGCTGACCCGCCTTCGTCCGGATCCGGGTGGCCTCGCCCTGGGGACGGAGGCGCTCGGCGGCCACCATCTTGCCGGCGGCGCGCAGGTCCTGAGCGACCTTCATGTGCTGGCCGACCACCTGCTTGACCTCGGCTTCGCTGCGGCTCGCCAGGGCCTGCTCGTTGCTGCTGATGAGGAGGATGTACTTCACGTGAGGCTCCTTTCTTGGGCGGGGTCTCCCCGTCTCACCCTTTACGACGACGGGAGCCGTCGATTTCGACTATTGAAAATCAACATGGCTAAGCCATGTTGACCGTGGGCTGTTTCGAGGAAGGCCTGGAACTGTTCTTACCCTATCTGCTTGTCACGGTTGCTGGTCAGGCGCGGCGGGTGATCTTGGCGCCGAGGGCCTGGAGCTTGCCCTCGATGTCCTCGTAGCCGCGGTCGATCTGCTCGATGGTGCGGATCACGGTGCGGCCGTCGGCGCAGAGGGCGGCGATCAGGAGCGCGATGCCGGCGCGGATGTCCGGGCTGGGGATGCCCCCCGGCTCGCCCCGCAGGCGGGCGGGCCCGTGGATGAGGGCGCGGTGCGGGTCGCAGAGCACGATGCGCGCGCCCATGCCGATCAGGCGGTCCACGAAGAAGAGCCGGCTCTCGTACATCTTTTCGTGGAAGAGCACCGTCCCTTCCGCCTGGGTCGCTGCCACCAGCGCCACGCTCATGAGGTCGGCGGGGAAGTGGGGCCACGGCCCGTCGTCCACCTTGGGAATGGCGTCGCCGAGATCGGACTGGATGACGAGCGGGCGCCCGCCGGACACGAAGAGATCACTCCCGCGGTACTCGGCGGCAATGCCCAGGCGCGCGAACACGTTGAGGGCCATGCGCAGGTCCTCGCGGCGCACGCCCTCGATGAGGACTTCGCCGTCGGTCACCGCGGCGAGCACGATGAAGCTCCCCACCTCCATGAAGTCCGGACCCAGCGTGAAGTCGGCCCCGTGGAGCTCCGCGCCCCCGTGAATGGTGAGCACGTTGGAGCCGATGCCCTCGATGCGCGCCCCCATGGCCACGAGCAGGTGGCACAGGTCCTGGACATGGGGCTCGGAGGCGGCGTTGCGGAGCACGGTGGCGCCCTCGGCCCGCACCGCGGCGAGGATGACGTTCTCGGTGCCGGTGACGCTCGCCTCGTCCAGCAGGATGTCGGCGCCGCGGAGACGCCGCCCGGTGAGGCGCAGCACGGCGCCCTCGCTCTGGACCTCCGCCCCGAGGGCGCTCAGACCCAGCACGTGGGTGTCCACGCGCCGGCGGCCGATCTGATCGCCGCCGGAGTGGCCCAGCTCGGCGCGCCCCTCGCGCGCGAGGAGCGCGCCCATGAGCACCAGCGCGCCCCGGATCTTCTTCAGCAGCTCAGGATCGGGCCGCGTGCTGCGGATGCTGCCCGCGCGGATGGTGGCGGTGTGGCGGTCACCGCGGTCGACGGTGATCCCCATGCCTTCCATCATCGTGAGCATGGTTCGCACGTCGTCGATGTCGGGCAGGTTGCGCAGCGTCACCGGCTGGGCGGTGAGCAGCGCCGCCGCGAGGGCGGGGAACGCCGCGTTCTTGTTGCCGCCCGGGCGCACCCGGCCCTTGGTCCTCGCCCGCCCCTCGATGACGAACTCGGCCATGGCTGTCGCCCGCGCCTAGCGGCGGAAATCCGCCTTCCCGGGAAGGATCCGGTCGGCGATGAGATTACGCATCATCTCCACGGTGCCGCCGCCGATGGCGAACATGCGGGCGTCGCGCATCATGCGCTCGAGGGGCAGCCCGCGGCCGTAGCCCGCGGCGCCGTGGATCTGCAGCGCCTGGCTGGTCACCGCCTGCGCCGTCTCGGCCGCGAAGGTCTTGGCCTTGGCCGACTCCAGCGGATCCGGGAAGCCGTCGACCTCGGTGCATGCCGCGCGGTGGATGAGGAGGCGCGCCGCGTCCAGAGCGATCGCCATGTCGGCGAGCTTCCAGCGGATGCCCTGGAAATCGGCGATGGGCCGGCCGAACTGCCGGCGGGCCTGCGCGTACGCGAGCGCGTGCTCGTAGGCGCCCTGGGCGAGGCCGAGCGCCACCGTGGCCGCGCCCAGCCGCTGGCTGTTGTACGCGCGCATCAGCTTCTTGAAGCCGTCGGGAGGACCCACGAGGACCTGTTCTCGCGGCACGCGACAGCGGTCGAAGTGCAGGCGCCCCTCCGGGATGCCGCGGAGGCCCATGGTGCGGTCGCGCTCGCCGATGGTGAAGCCCGGGGTGTCCCGCTCGACGAGGAGCCCGCCGATGCCCTCGGCGCCCTCGCGCGCGCCCATACGGCAGTAGACGAGGTAGAGCCGCGAGGTCCCCGCGCCGGTGATCCAGCGCTTCTCGCCGGCGAGCGTCCAACCTTCCGGCGCCTCGTCGGCGCGAGTGACGAGATCGGTGGCGGCGGAGCCCGCCTCCGGCTCGGTGATGGCGATGGCGGGCTTCTCGCCGTCCTCCACCACCCAGGGGAAGTACCGGCGCTTCTGCGCCTCGGTGCCGTAGGCGGCGAGCGCGCCCACCACGCCGAGGCTGCCCTCGACGACGATTCTCGCGGTGACACCGCATTGCCGCGCCACCTGCTCGACGACCAGCAGCACGTCCAGCACGGAGGCGCCGGCGCCGCCGTAGGCGGTGGGGATGGTGAGGCCCATGAAGCCGGCGCGGACCAGGTCCTTCACGTTGTCCCAGGGATACGCCTCCTCGGCGTCCCAGCGGGCGGCGCGGTCCCGGAACACGCCGTCGGCGAGCTCGCGGGCCCGCGCGCGCAGCGCCTGCTGCGCCGGCGTCAACTCAAAGTTCATCATCAGATGTGGATGGCCTGGCCCAGGGCGGCGAGCGTCGCCTCGAGGGCGGCTTCCGAGAGGGTGGGATGCGCGTGGACGGTGTGCATGAGCTCTTCCAGCGTGGCCTCGAGCGTCCGCCCCACCGCAAACTCGTGGATCATCTCCGTGGCCTCGGGGCCCACGATGTGGACGCCGAGGATCTCGCCGGTGCGCTTGTCCGCCACGACCTTGAGAAACCCCTCCGTCTCGCCCAGCGCCACCGCCTTGCCGTTGGCGGTGAACGGGAACTTCCCCACGCTGACCTCACGCCCGTTGCTCTTGGCGGCGGCCTCCGAGAGCCCGATCGACGCCACCTGCGGGCGACAGTAGGTGCAGGAGGGCACATTGCCGTAGTCCACCGGACGGGGGCCGCGCCCCGCGATGGCTTCCGCGGCGACCACGCCCTCCGCCATGGCCTTGTGGGCGAGGAGCTGACGGCCCGCCATGTCCCCGATGGCGTAGACGCCCTTCACGGATGTCTCGCAGGTCGGGCTCACGGTGACGAAGCCGCGGTCCATCGCCACGCCCACCGCCTCGAGCCCCATGCCCTTGACGCGCGCCGCGCGCCCCACCGCCATCAGCGCCTGCTCGGCGCGGAGCGTCTCGGTCTTCCCTTCGGCTTCCACCTCCACCGTCACGCCCCCGCTTCCCGGCGTCACCGACTTCACCCGGACGCCCGTGCGGATGGTCATCCCGCGGCGCCCGAAGAGGCGCGCGATCTGGGTGGACGACTCCTCGTCCTCGATTGGGAGCACCCGCGGCAGCGCCTCCAGCACCGTGACCTGGGTCCCGTAGGCCGCGTAGACATCGGCGAATTCCATGCCCACCGCGCCCGCGCCGATCACCACCAGGGAGGCCGGGCGATGCTCGTTCCGCACCGCGCCGTTGGACGAGACCACGACCTTCTCGTCGATGGTGACGCCGGGCAGGGACTTCGGCTCGGAGCCGGTGGCGAGGATCACCGCGCGGCCCGCCTCGAGGGTCTGCGTCCCGTCCTTGCCGGCGACCTCGACGACATGGCGTGACGTGAGCGTCCCGCGCCCGGGGAAGAGCGTGATCTTGTTCTTGCGGAACAGGAACTCCACGCCCTTCGCCATGCGGTCGGCGACTTTTCGAGATCGTTGGACGGCCTGTCCGTAGTCCGCCTTCCACTGCCCCACCGTGATGCCGAACTCCTCGGCGCGGGCGAAGAGCCCCACCACCTCGGCATTGCGCAGGAGCGCCTTGGTGGGGATGCAGCCCCAGTTGAGGCACACGCCGCCGGGGCGGTCATCCTCCACGGTCGCCACGGTGAGCCCGAGCTGGGCCGCGCGGATGGCGGCCACGTAGCCACCGGGGCCGGTGCCGACCACGATCACGTCGAACTTCTGGGTGGAAGCCATGGGCTAGACGAGCAGCCGCAGCGGCTCTTCGAGCAGGCGCTTGACGTCCTGGAGGAAGCGCGCGCCCATCGCGCCGTCCATGGCACGGTGATCGCACGAGATCGTCATCTTCATCCGCCGCCCCACCGCGAGCGCGCCGTCCACCACCACCGCCTTCTCCAGCACCGAGCCCACCGCCAGGATGGCGCCCTCGGGGGGATTGATGATGGCCGAGAACTCTTCCACATCGAGCATACCGAGATTCGAGATGGAGAAGGTGGCGCCGCTGATCTCGGACGCGCGCAGCTTCCCCGCCCGCGCCCGCTCCGCGAGGTCCCGCGCCTCCACGGCGATCTGCGCCAGCGGCTTCACGTCGCAGTCACGGAGCACCGGCGTGATGAGGCCGCTCTCCAGGGCCACCGCAATCCCGATGTGGGCGCGGTGATGGACGCGGATGCTTCCGCCCTGGAACGAGGCGTTGACCCCGGGATGGCGCAGGAGCGCGAGGGCGCAGGCGCGGATCACGAAGTCGTTGACGGACATCTTGGGACTGCCCTCGAGCGCGTTCAGCTCGGCGCGCAGCTCCCAGGCGCGATCCATCGCCACTTCCGACGTGACGTAGAAGTGCGGCACCGGCGCCTTGGACTGCGGCATGCGCTTGGCGATGGTGGCACGCATGGGGGTGAGCGCGAGGTCCTCGTACTCGGCGTCAGTGCGCGCGGGGATGACGAAGGCCGGCCGCGCGGGGGCCGCCA
>DATEDO010000243.1:0-28423 GCA_035281625.1 Candidatus Methylomirabilota bacterium | reverse complement strand
CTGGAGCCCCGAGCGCGCGGCTCCGCGGCGCGGCCGGGAAGCGGAAGCGCGCGGCGGTGCGGCGACAGGGCATGAGCGCGCCGCACGGGGAGGCGGCGGGGCCGGCCGTCGAGCGCCTGGGCAAGACCGATGAAGAGAGAGACGCCGGACGCCAGCGCCAGCAGGAAGATCAGCCCTTCCTCCGTCACCACGTCGGTCTCACCTCCTCGGTGTCGCGGCTACGTTAGCACGCGACCGGCGCCGCACCGAAGCATTCCTGCATTGGCGGCTCCCCCGACGCCGCGGTAATATCGAGAGCGAGCCCACTCCGGGCTCGCCGAGCCCACCCTTTCGAGGAGGTCTGGATGCGTCGGGTCGCCGTCATCGGAGTCGGCGTGACCAAGTTCGGCAAGCACGAGCGCTCGAGCGCGGAGCTGTTCGCCGAGGCGGCCCGCGAGGCCGTTCTCGACGCCGGCATCGAACCCAAGGCGGTCCAGGCCCTCTACTACGGCAATGTCACCGGCGGCGAGAGCGAGCGGCAGCTGCACATGGGTCCGCAGGCCGCGACGCTGCTGGGGCTGCCGACCATCCCGACGACGCGGTTCGAAAACGCCTGCGCCACCACGCATGCCGCCTTCCGCCATGCGGTGATGGAGGTGGGCTCGGGGGTATCCGACGTCGTGGTGGTGGGCGGGGCCGAGCGTATCCTCCACGTGCCCACCGAGCACGCCACCGAGTACTTCGCCTACTGCTCCGACGCCACGTTCGAGCAGCCCACCGGGCTCACCTTCCCCGGCGTGTTCGCGCTGATCGCGCGGGCCCACATGGAGAAGTACGGCACCACCGAGGAGCAGATGGCGCACGTGGCGGTGAAGAACCATCGCCACGGCGTGCACAATCCCAAGGCCCAGTTCCGGAAGGAGATCACGACGGACATGGTGCTCAAGAGCGCCTACGTCGCCGATCCCCTCAAGCTCTTCGACTGCTGCCCCTTCACCGACGGTGGCGCCGCGGTGATCCTGGCCTCCGAAGAGGTGGCACGGAGGCATCGCCTGCCCGTATGGGTGCTGGCCAGCGAGGCGGCCACCGACACCATGTTCATGCACGAGAAGCGCGACCTCGCTCGCGTGACCGCCACCGAGCGCGCCGCCGCCGCCGCCTACCGCCGGGCGGGACGCGGCCCGCAGGACGTCGACGTGGTGGAGCTCCACGACTGCTTCACCATCGCGGAGATCGTGGCGACCGAGGGCCTCGGCCTCTTCGAGCCCGGCATGGGCGGCCCGGCGGCCGAGAAGGGCTGGACCAGCATCGGCGGCACGATCCCCGTGAACCCGTCCGGCGGCCTCAAGGCCAAGGGCCACCCCATCGGCGCCACCGGCGCCGCGCAGGTCGCCGAGATCGTCACCCAGCTGCGCGGCGAAGCAGGTCCCCGCCAGGTGGCGGGCGCGCGCACCGGCCTCGCCCACACCCTCGGCGGCAACACCGCGACCGTCCTCGTGAGCCTGTTCGGTCGTGACTGATGCAGTGGTGAACCTCAAGGACTTCTTCACCGAGGTCCGCGCCGGACGCCTCACCGGCATTCGCTGCACGCAGTGCGGCGAGCTGGCCATCCCGCCCAAGGAGTTCTGCGGCGCCTGCGGCAAGCGCGCCTGGGAATCGGTGGCGCTGGCGGGCGAGGGCACCATCGCCTCCTACACGGTGATCCGCGTGGCCCCGCGCGGCCACGTGGGCCAGACGCCCTACGCGGTGGCGGTGGTGCGGCTCACCGAGGGCGTCTCGCTTCTGGGCCGCATCACCGACCTGCCCCTGGAGTCGCTTCGCGTCGGGCTTCCCGTGCGCTTCCGGCCGCTCGTCTCCGGCGGGGAGACCCTGGTCGGCTTCGGGCCCGCCTGAGACCGCCATGGGCCTGCTCGACGGCCGGGTCGCGGTGGTGACGGGCGCGGGCAGCGGCATCGGCCGCTCGGTGGCCCTCGGCCTGGCCGCCGCGGGCGCCCGCGTGGTGGTCAATGATTACGGGGTCAGCGTCGACGGCCGCGAGCCCTCCAGCGCGCCGGCCGACGCCGTGGTGAAGGAGATCCAGCAGGGCGGCGGTCAGGCGGTGTCCAGCCCCGAATCGGTCGCGACCATGGCCGGCGGCCGCGCCATCGTGGACACGGCCCTCCACACCTTCGGCGATCTCCACGTCGTGGTCTGCTGCGCCGGCATCCTCCGGGAGCGCATGATCTTCAACATGAGCGAGGAGGAGTGGGACGCGGTGATCGCGGTGCACCTCAAGGGACATTTCACCGTGCTGCAGCCCGCCACGCGCCACATGCGGGAGCAGAAGCGCGGGCGCATCATCACCTTCACGTCGGCGGCGGGCCTCGAGGGCAGCCCCGGCCAGCCCAACTACTCCGCGGCCAAGGAAGGCATCGTGGGGCTCACCCGCTCGACGGCGCTCGCCATGGCGAAGTATGGAGTGACGGTGAACTGCATCTCGCCCACCGCGGACACCCGCATGACCCAGCGCCTGCCCGACGAGCGCCGGGGCGCGGCGACGGCCACGCCGCCGGAGGCCATCGCTCCGGTGGTGACCTTCCTCGCCAGCGATCGCGCCGCCCACGTGACCGGCCAGGTCATCGGGGTGCGCGGCAGCGAGGTCACGCTCTACTCCCACCCCGCCGCGCTCCGCACCGCGACGCGCGACGGCGGGTGGACGGCGGAGACCCTCGCGGAGGTCTACGACCGCGCGCTCGGGCAGGACCGACTGCGGCGGCTCGACGCGATGAAGATCCCCTGGCCGCCCGCCGCGCCCGGCGCGTCGACCGCCGGCCCGTCTACCAGGTGAGGACGCCGAAGCGCACGTAGCCGACCAGCTGCCACCCGATCCCCAGCAGGAAGGTCGCGAAGCCGATCGTGCAGAGCCCGCGCCAGAGCCCGGAGCGCGGGCTCGTCTGGGACGAGTCCTGATTGATCGTCCACCACACCGCGGCCAGGAGCAGGATGCCCACGCCGACCAGGGTGATGATCCATCCGGCCATCACGGCCTCGGTGAAGAGCTTGTCGAAGAAGATCGTGGGACTGTAGCGCTCGAACACGGGGTCTCCCCTCAGGGTTGCGCCAGCGGTTCTCGCGGTGCAGCAATCACCGCATTGCCGGCGTGGGTGGTGACGAGGCGCGCGTCCGGATCGCGCCGGATGCCGGGCGGGTCCACGCCTTCCCGGACGGCGGCGATGGCCCGCGCGATCATCTTGCGCGTGAGGATCACGCCGCGATCCGACGAGGCCAGGTGCTCGTGGGCGTGGATCGCGATGGGGCCCTGGCTCACGATCGCTTCCTGGTCGCCGGGCATCCGGTGATGCTCTTCGTCGGTCAGCTCCGCCCAGAGCTTGCCGCCGTGGCGCGCCCGCGGCGGCATGACCGGCTCCCCGTCGCGCAGCGGGACACGGAGCAGCGAGTACATGCGCGTGTGCGTGTCGTCGATGGGCAGGATCCACCCGATATGGCGCGCTCGCTCGAAGCCCTCGCCGGCGGCGCCCGCGGCCACGCTGGGCACGATGCGGATGTTCGGCAGCAGGATCTCGGTCACGCGGCGAAACCGCCGTCCGTCCGGCAGCTCGCGGTCCTGCGTGGAGCGCACCGCGCCCTCCGCCTCCTCCCAGGACACCCGCGGCCTGAGGCTCAGCGCGTCGGAGAACTGGCCCCCGCTGAACACCGAGTGGAGCACGGCGACGTGGAACGGATCCATCACGTTCTCGTAGATCTGCAGCCAGTTGCAGTCCAGGATCTCGCCGCCGCCCAGGCCATAGCTGGTGCCGTCGGCGATGACCACGCCGTCGCCCGACTCCACGACGTCGTAGTGCGGGAGCAGGGGCTCGCGATCCGGCGGCCCCATGTACGCGAAGACCAGACCGCCGTACTCCCGGCACGGGTAACCGGGCTGGAACACGCGAGCCTTGTAGGTGCTGTCCGCCGGCTCGCAGGGTTGCTCCAGGCAGCGCCCCTCGACGTCGAAGAGCCAGCCGTGATAGCAGCAGCGGATGCCCTCGCGCTCCACCCGCCCGTACTCGAGCGAGGTGCCTCGGTGGCAGCAGTGGGCATCGAGCAGACCGGGCCGGCCATGACCGTCGCGGAACAGAACCAGGTCTTCTCCCAGCGCCCGCACGGGCCGGGGGCGATCACCGGGCGCCGGAGCGAGTCCGACGGGCTGCCAGTACCGCCGAAGGAGCTCGCCGCCCGGGGTCCCGGGACCCACATGGGTGAGCTCAGCGTTTTCTGAGGTAGGCGGACGCCCGTAACCAGATCGCATCGGCGGAATCATAGCCGAGGGCGCCCGTGCGGCCAAGGTCCCCACTTGACTTCCAGGGGCTTTGCCGCCAAAGTGTCGCCAATTTCGCGGCCATCCGACACATTTTGCGTCGACGACGACGCCCTGGAGGCCCCCCACAATGCCCATGGGAGAGTCGAAGAGGACCCAGCGAGACTTCGATGTCAATCGGCGCGACCTGCTCCGCCTCGGCGGAGTCGCGGCGGCCGCCACGGCGCTCGCCCCGCTAGCTCCCGGCACCGCCTGGGCCCAGACGCCGAAGCGGGGCGGCACCATCAATCTCCGGCTCTGGGACCCCCCGCACTGGGACCCGCACCAGACCATCTCCTACAAGACCCATATCGCCTATTCCTTCACCCACAGCCGTCTCCTCAAGTACAAGGTCGGGCCCGGGATCGCGCCCGGGTCCTTCCAGGTCGAAGGCGATCTGGCCGAGTCGTGGACCCAGCCCAATGAGACGACCTATGTCTTCAAGCTGCGGAAGGGGGTGCGCTTCCACAACAAACCCCCCGTCAACGGCCGCGAGGTGACCGCGGAGGACGTCGTCTACTCCATCGAGCGATTCCGCACGATCAAGGGCAATGCCAACGCCTACATGCTCTCGTCGGTGGACAAGGTGGACGCGCCCGACAAGCACACCGTCCGCATCACGCTCAAGGAGCCCTATGTGTGGCTCCTCGACATGCTCGCCAACTCCCACGCCGTTCCCGTCATCGCGAAGGAGTGCGTGGACAAGTTCGGCGACCTCAAGCGGCCCGAGGCCACCATCGGTACCGGCCCCTGGGTACTCGACTCCTTCCGACCCAATGTGGGCTTCACCTTCGTGCGGAATCCCAACTACTTCGTGCCCGGCCTCCCCTACATCGATCGGGTCGAGGCCTTCGTGGACGAGGACAACGCCTCCCGCATGGCCGCCTTCCTCGCCGGGAAGTATGACCTCGGGTGGGAGTTCATGGGCATCATCAACCGGGTGGACTGGGTGCAGATCAAGGACGTCCTGAAGACCAAGCGCCCCAAGCTCCAGACGGTGGAGTTCACCACCCCCGTGGTCACCCACATCTCCATGCGCACCGACAAGGCGCCGTACAACGACGTGCGGGTGCGCCGGGCCATGTCCATGGCCATCGACCGCAAGGGCATCATCGACGCGCTCTACGAGGGCGTGGGGGTGCTGAACCCGGCGGTGCCGGCCGCGCTCCGCGACTGGTCCATCCCCATGGATCAGCTCGGCGAAGGCCTCGCCTACTACAAGTACGATCCCGCCGCCGCGCGCAAGCTCCTCGCCGAGGCGGGGGTCTCCAACCTCTCGGCCACGGTGGAGTTCACGACCTACGGCTCGACGGTGCTGGTCGACATGTCGCAGCTCGTGCTCAAGTACCTCAAGGACGTGGGCATCGACGCCAAGCTCGTCACCAAGGAGTACGGCGCCTACATCTCCACGACCTTCTACGGGAAGTTCGACACGCTCGCCTTCGGGCCCCAGACCGGCTTCCAGGAGCCCGACAACCACCTCTTTGGCCAGTACTACCCCAACGAGCTGAAGAACCAGAGCCACATCAACGATCCCGTCGTGGCGGACATGCTGATCCGCCAGCGCCGCACCCCGGACCCCGCCAAGCGGCGCGAGATCGTCTTCGAGATCCAGAAGTACCTCGCGAAGCAGCAGTACTACGTGCAGATGCCCTCTCCCACGCACGTGGCCGTCTGGGACGGCGCGGTGAAGAACTACGGGCCCAACCACGGCTACGACTACGGCGGGCGGCTCATGGCCGCCTGGCTCGACCGATAATAAGTGCGAAGCCACCTTACCGAGGTCGTCGCTTGCGACGACCGTAGATCAGATCATCCCCTCGCGGAGCGAGGGCCAGAGGAGACCGAATGACCCCGACCGGAGACACCACAACGTCGACCACGGTGACCCGCCGCCAATGGCTCGGCCTGGCCGGCGGCGCCCTCGCCACCGCCGCCACCACCACCCTTCCCGGCGCCGTCCAGGCGCAGACCCCCAAGCGGGGCGGGACCATCACCCTGCGCCTGTGGGATCCGCCCCACTGGGATCCCCAGCTCCAGATTTCGTACAAGACGCACACCGCGCTCACCTTCACCCACAGCCGCCTCGTGAAGCACAAGGCGGGCGCGAGCGTGGCGCCGGGCTCCTTCCCCATCGAGGGCGACCTCGCCGAGTCGTGGACGCAGCCCAGCGAGACCACCTACGTCTTCAAGCTGCGCCGCGGGGTCAAGTGGCACGCCAAGCCTCCGGTGAACGGCCGAGAGCTCACCGCGGACGATGTCGTCTATTCGATGGAGCGCTTCCGCACCGTCAAGGGCAATGCCAACGCCTACATGCTCGCCTCGGTGGACAAGGTGGAGGCGATCGACAAGTACACCGTCCGCTTCACGTTGAAGGAGCCCTTCGCGTGGTTCCTCGACGTGCTCGCCAACCCCATGGCGGCCTGCATCATCGCCAGGGAGGCGGTAGAAAAGTTCGGTGACCTCAAGAAGTCGGACGCCGTCATCGGCACCGGCCCGTGGATGCTCGACTCCTACCGGCCGAACGTCGGCTTCACCTACGTGCGCAACCCCGCGTACTTCGTCGCCGGCCTGCCGTACATCGACAAGGTCGAGGCCGTCGTCGATGAAGACACCGCCTCCCGCATGGCCGCGTTCTTGGCCGGGAAGTACGACCTGGGCTTCGAGAACCCCGGCACCATCAACCGGGTGGACTGGGTGCAGATCAAGGACGTGCTCAAGAGTCGCCGGCCCAACCTGAAGACGCTCGAGTCGCCGTCCAACGTCATGAGCCACATCTACATGCGCACCGACAAGGCGCCGTTCAACGACGTCCGCGTTCGGCGGGCGATGTCGCTCGCCGTCAACCGCCAGGCCCTCATCGATTCGACGCTCGAGGGCGTGGGCACCTTCAATCCCCCGGTTCCCGCCGCGCTGAAGGACTGGGCCATCCCGTTCGATCAGCTCGGCGAAGGCGCCCAGTGGTACAAGCACGATCCCGCCGCCGCCAAGAAGCTCCTTGCCGAGGCCGGCCACCCCAACGGCTTCGCCGCGACCCTGGATTTCACCACCTACGGGTCGACGCTGCTGGTGGACCAGATGCAGCTCATCCTGAAAGATCTCAAGGCCGTCGGCATCGACGCCAAGCTGAATCAGAAGGAGTACGGGGCGTACATCTCCACCACGTTCTACGGAAAATACGACTCGATGGCCTTCGGTCCGCAGACGCCGTTCCTCGACCCCGACAACTTCCTCTACGGCCAGTACTACCCGGGCGAGACCAAGAACCATGGGCTCATCAACGACCCCGTGGTCGCCGACATGCTCATCCGCCAGCGCCGCACCGCGGATCCCGCGAAGCGCCGCGAGCTGATCTTCGAGATCCAGAAATACCTCGCCAAGCAGCAGTACTATGTGCAGATGCCTTCGGGGGTCTACATCTTCGTGTGGGACGGCGCGCTGAAGAACTATTCGCCCAATCTGGGCTACGACCAGGGCGGCCGGCTGACCGCCGCGTGGCTCGACAGATGAACGATGCAGAGCCACCCTGCCGAGGTCGTCGCGTGCGACGACCGTCGATCACATCATCCCGAGCGGAGCGAGGGAGGAACACGGATGGATGAGCGCCGGAAGACGAGCGACCTGACCCGCCGCGACATTCTCAAGCTCGGCAGCGCCGCCGCGATGGTCGGGGCGGGCACGCATGTGCTGGAGCTCGCGCGACCCGTCCCCGCCCACGCCCAGAGCCCCAAGCGGGGCGGAACCTTCCGCCTACGCTCCCACGTCGCGCCCGTCCACTTCGATCCCCAGGGGACGATCGCCTTCTCGACCATGATCCCCCTGTCCTTCGCCTACAGCCGCCTCGTCAAGGTCAAGGCCGGCCCGTCGGTGGTGCCGGGCAGCCAGCCCGTCGAGGGCGACCTCGCCGAGTCCTGGGAGCGGCAGGGCGACACCGTGTACGTCTTCAAGCTCAAGAAGGGCGTGCGCTGGCACAACAAGCCCCCGGTGAACGGGCGGGAGCTGACCGCCGAGGACGTCAGGTACACGTACGAGCGCTTCATGACCGTCAAGGGCAACGGCAACAAGTTCATCCTCGAGATGCTGGACAAGGTGGAGGCCCCCGACCGATACACGGTTCGCTTCATCCTGAAGGAGCCGAACGCGTGGTTCGTGGACCGGCTGGCCTCCACCTCGACCTGGATCATCGCCAAGGAGTGCGTGGACAAGTTCGGCGATCTCAAGTCGCCGGACTCCGTGGTGGGCACCGGTCCCTGGATGCTCCAGCGCTACGAGCCGAACGTGCGGATCTCTTTCGTCCGGAACCCCAGCTACTTCGTCCCCGGCCTCCCCTATGCGGATGGAGTGGAGATCTCGCTCTCCGCGGATCCCGCCGCCGGCTTCGCCGCCTTCCTCTCCGGCGCGTTCGACTTCGGGCCCGAGTACGGCATGGTGATCCGCCGCAGCGACCTCGACATCGCCCGGGCGCGGGTCAAGGGGCTCGGCACCCGCGACTACATCGTCGTCTTCGGCGGCTACTCGGCCATGAAGCTCGACCAGGATCCGTTCAAGGACGTTCGCGTCCGGCGGGCGGTCGCCATGTCCGACAACTGGCGCGAGGTGCTGGAGACCAACGCCTGGTCCATGGGCCAGGGCGCGCCGAACCCGCTGATCCCCGCCGCGCTCAAGGACTGGTCCATTCCCATCGATCAGCTTCCCGCCGAGGGCCGCCGCCTCTACGAGCACAATCCCGGCGAGGCCAAGCGGCTGCTCGCCGAGGCCGGCCACCCGGGGGGCATCAAGGTCCCGGTGGAGACGACGGCCGGCTACGGGCCGGACTGGATGGATGCCGTCCAGGTCGCGCTGAAGAACTGGAAGGCCGCCGGCATCGAGGGCGATCTCAAGATCAAGGAGTACGGGGCCTTCGTCACCAGCGCCATCTTCGGCAAGTTCGACAAGATGATCCTCACCCTCCGCGGCGGCACCACCGACCCCGACACCTACTTCACGCCGCTGCTGCCCGGCGAGCCCCTCAACTCCGTGGGCGTGAACGATCCCAAGCTCACCGAGATGATCAAGCTCCAGCGCCGGACCTTCGACGAGAAGAAGCGAAGGGAGATCGTCTACGACATCCAGCGCCTCGTCTCCCAGCAGGTCTACTACGCCTACGGGGCGTCGGTGAGCGCGGTGACGGCGTGGATGCCCTACGTCAAGAACTTCAGCCCGAATATCGGGCACGACTACGGCGGTCGGCTCATGGCCGCCTGGCTCGACAAGTAACCCGGCGCAACTGGAGAAAGACCTGACGCGACTCCAGAAGATGCGAAGCGACCTCATAGAGGTCGTCGCTTGCGACGACCGTAGATCAAATCAAGCGCGAGCGGAGCGAGCGGGCGCCGCTCCCACGCAAACGCGCATGATCGCCCTGATCGCGTGAAAAAGTACGTCCTCCGTAGACTCCTCGTCGCGATCCCGTCGCTGCTGATCGCGTCGGTGATCGTGTTCTCGCTCCCCCGGCTCCTGCCGGGCGACGTGGTGCAGCTCATGCTCGAGGAGAAGGCCTACGGCAAGGACCTCGAGGAGCTGCGTGAGAAGCTCGGCCTCAATCGTCCCATCTACATCCAGTACTGGGAGTGGCTGGGGCGGGTGGCCCGCGGCGACCTCGGGGAGTCGCTGTGGACGCGCCGGCCCGTGATCGAGGAACTCCTGCGCCGGCTCCCGGTGAGCATGGAGCTGGGACTCCTCGCCCTCTTCTTCGCCATCGTCATCGCCTTACCCATCGGCATCCTGGCCGCGGTACGCCAGGACACCATCTCCGATTACATCGCCCGGAGCCTGGCCATCCTCGGGCTGTCCGTCCCGGGCTTCTGGATCGCCACGCTCGTGGTGCTCCTTCCCGCCATCTGGTGGGGCTGGAGCCCGCCCATCCAGTTCACCGAGTTCTCCAAGGACAAGTGGGCGCACCTCTCGCAGTTCCTCCTGCCCGCCTTCATACTCGGCATCGCCTCGGCCGCCGCCATCATGCGCCTGACCCGTGCCATGCTCCTGGAGGTGCTCCGCCAAGACTATGTGCGCACCGCGTGGGCCAAGGGCCTACGCGAGGCGGTGGTGGTGTCCAAGCACAGCCTCAAGAACGCGGTGATCCCGGTGGTCACCGTGCTCGGCATACAGATCGCCCAGATCCTCGGGGGCACCGTGATCTTCGAGCAGATCTTCGGCCTGCCCGGCATGGGACGCTTTCTCTTCGACGCCATCAACCAGCGTGACTATCCGGTCATCCAGGGCGTCAACCTCATCATAGTGTCCGTCGTCGTCGGCATGAACCTCCTCGTGGATGCCATGTACGCGTTCCTCGACCCGCGGATCCGGTACTAGCGACATGGCCAATCACGTCCAGACCCTGCCTGCCCCCACCGCGCTGAGCCGGCGCGCCTCGCGGCCCGGCGCCCTCGCGATGACGTGGCTGTTCTGCCGGCGCAAGCCGCTGGGAGCGCTCGGCGGGCTCATCGTGCTCGTGATGATCCTCATGGCGGTCTTCGCCAACTGGATCGCGCCCTACACCTACGACGAGACCATCCGCGGAGCGCGGATGAAGGCGCCCGGCGCCCAGTACTGGATGGGTACCGACAATCTCGGCCGGGACATCTTCAGCCGGGTGGTCTACGGCGCCCGGGTCTCCGTCACCGTGGGCTTCGGGGCCGTGCTGCTCGCGAACTTCCTCGCCGCCACCATCGGCATCACCAGCGGCTACTTCGGGGGCAAGTACGACATCTGCGTGCAGCGCGTGGTGGATGCCTGGCAGTCCTTTCCATTCCTGGTGGTGATCCTCTCGATCATGGCGGTGCTGGGGCCCGGGCTCATGAACGTCATCCTCGCCCTCGGCGTGCTGGGGGCCGCCGCCGCCTCGCGCGTGATCCGCGGCGCCACCATCACGGTCGCCCAGAACCAGTACATCGAGGCCGCGCGCGCGGTGGGGGCGGGACACCTCCGCATCATGGTCCGCTACATCTTTCCCAACGTCGCCGCCACCATCATCATCCTCGCCACCATCGGCCTCGGCGGGGCCATCCTCGCGGAGTCGGCGCTGTCCTTCCTGGGCTTCGGCGTGCCCCCGCCCTACCCGGCGTGGGGGGCCATGCTGTCGGGCTCGGGGCGCTCCTACATGTACACCGCCCCGTGGATGGCGATCTGGCCGGGAGCGGCGATCTCTCTCGCCGTGTTCGGGTTCAACATGCTCGGTGACGCGCTCCGCGACCTGCTCGACCCGCGCCTCCGCGGCTCCGGCGGTCGTCTCCGCTAGCCGACCGCCCCGACCCATCGCGACAAATCACCGGAGCGCAACTCCAAGAGATGCGATAGCCTCCCTACAGAGGTCGTCGCTCGCGACGACCGTGGATCACATATCACGAAATCGACGCACACCGTAACGGGAGCAGCGCCATGAAGTTCACGTGGTTCAACTTGATGCCGTGGCCGTATCTCCCGGACGATTTCCGGGAGAAGCACCGCTCCGTCTGGGTGGACATCCCCAACACGCTCTACGACCCGCGACGGGGCCACCACGTCTACCACGAGTACATGGACCAGCTCGAGTACGCGGAGTCGCTGGGCTTCGACGGCATCGGCGTCAACGAGCATCACCAGAACGGCTACGGGCTCATGCCCTCGCCCAACATCATCGCCGCCGGGCTGGCCCGCCGCACCTCCAAGGCCGCGCTCTGCGTGATCGGCAACTCGATCGCGCTCTACAACCCGCCCATCCGCGTGGCCGAGGAGTTCGCCATGCTGGACGTGCTGTCGGGCGGCCGCCTCGTGGCCGGCTTCCCGGTGGGTACGTCCATGGACACCAATTTCTGCTACGGCCAGATCCCCGGCCTCACCCGCGACAAGTACCGCGAGGCGCACGACCTCATCATGCGGGCCTGGGCCGAGGAGGAGCCCTTCGCGTTCGACGGCAAGTACAATCAGCTCCGTTACGTGAACTGCTGGCCCAAGCCGATCCAGCAGCCCCATCCCCCCATCTACATCCCCGGCGGCGGCTCCATCGAGACCTGGGACTTCTGCCTGGACTATGACTACAACTACTCCTACCTCTCCTTCTTCGGCTATCTCCGCGCCAAGTCCCTGATGGACGGCTACTGGAATCGCGTGGCCCAGCGCAAGAAGGACGAGTCGCCCTACCGCGCCGCCTTCGCCCAGATCATCTGCGTTGCGGACACGGACGCGGAAGCGGAGCGGCTCTACGCCGAGCACTGCCTCTACTTCTTCAACCGGTGCCTGCACGTGTTCCCGCCCTTCGCGGACCCGCCGGGCTATCGCACCGTCAACACCATCAAGTACGGGGCGCTGTCGCAGCTCCGCGAGGACGCCCAGAAGATCCTCCAGGGCCTCACCTGGAAGCAGATCGTGGACGAGCGCTTCGTCATCGCCGGGAGCCCCGAGACCGTCCGCCAGCAGCTCGAGGAGTGCATCAAGGGTCTCCGCGTGGGCCATCTCTTCTGCCTCTTCCACAAGGGCAACATGCCGGACTGGAAGACGCGCCACTCCACCAGGCTCTTCGCGGAGAAGGTGATGCCGAAGCTCCGCGACGTGTGGCCGGAGTGGTCGCACGACGACCGCTGGTGGATCAAGCCAATGGAGGACCGGCTGCGTCCGTCCGGCCTGCCCCCGGTGGGCACGGGTGAGGCGGTGGGCCCGCGTCCGGCCGCGGCACCCGGAGGCCGGGCATGAAGGCGCGCACGATCGAGACCCGCCGCGGCATCCGCTGCCGCGTGTTCGAGGCGGGCGGCGGCCCGCCGCTCGTGTTCTTCCACGGCGCGGGCGGCCTCCTGCGCGAGAATCCGTTCCTCGAGGAGCTCGCGCGCCGCCACCACGTGCTCGCCCCCGAGTGGCCGGCCTACGGCGAGTCCACGGGCGAGGAGCTGCTCGAGGACATGCTCGACTTCGCCCTCCACGGCTGGGACGTGGTGGAGGCGCTGGGGCTCAGCCGGCCGCATCTCCTCGGCCACTCCATGGGCGGGATGATCGCGGCGGAGATGGCATGCCTCGCCCCGCACGACCTGGGCCGCCTGGTGCTGGCAAGCCCGGCCGGGCTCTGGCTGGACGAGCACCCCATTCCCGACATGTTCGCCGCGCTGCCGTTCGAGATCCCGGGGCTGCTCTTCGCCGACCCGGGACAGGGCGCCGCCCTCCTCACCGGCGGCCTCGATCTCAACGACATGGAGGCGCTCAAGGAGTTCTACATCGGCAATGCCCGGCGCCTGGGCATGGCGGGCAAGATTCTCTTCCCCATTCCCAACCGCCGCCTGTCGAAGCGCCTCTATCGCCTCACCGCGCCCACCCTCGTCCTGTGGGGCGCCGAGGACCGCCTGATCCCGCCCGTCTACGCCCGGCGGTGGGCGGAGCTGGTTCCGAGCGCCGCCATCGAGATCCTTCCCCAAGCCGGCCACATGCTCCCGTACGAGCGCCCCGAGGCCTTCGCGGAGGCGGTGGGCCGCTTCCTCTCCTGAGGTCGCCCCCATGCCGTATCTCGACCGCACCGACTGCCGCGTCTACTACGAAGTGGAAGGCCAGGGTCCCGCCATCGTGTTCGCCCACGGGCTGGGCGGCAATCACCTCTCCTGGTGGCAGCAGGTGCCCCACTTCCGCAGGCAGTACACCTGCGTGACCTTCGCCCATCGCGGCTTCTCGCCGTCGGAGCAAGGGCCCGCGAATGTCGGCCCCCTGGGCTTCGCCGACGATCTGGCCGCTCTGATCGACCACCTCGGCTTCCCGGACGTGCGCCTGGTCGCCCAGTCCATGGGCGGCTGGACCTGCCTCGGCTATGCGCTTCGCCAGCCCGCTCGCGTGCGGGCGCTCGTGCTCGCCTGCACGGTGGGCACGGTGTCCCATCCGGACATCAACCGCGTGCTGGGCGCGCCGGAGTGGGCGAGCGCTCAGGCCGACCTGGTCGCGCGCGGCATCTCGCCGGCCGCCGGCGACACCATGGCGCGCGAGCAGCCCGCGCTCGAGTATCTCTATCAGGCCATCGGCCGCATGCGCATGGGGCTCGACATGGAAGCCACGCGCAAGCGCATGTGGGCCATGCGCGACACGCCGGCCTCGGCGCTGGCCGCCCTCACCATGCCCGTGCTGTGCATCACCGGCGAGGAGGACGTGGTGATGCCCACCCCGGCCATCGAGACCCTGGTCGGCCTGCTTCCCAAGGGCCGGCTGGCCAGGGTGCCGAAGTCCGGGCACTCGGTCTACTTCGAGCGTCCGGACGTTTTCAACCGCCTGGTGGGCGATTTCTTGAACGAAGGTTGATCCCCGGTCGTCGCGCCCTCGCTCCGCTCGAGCGATAAGGAGTTATGGATTACATTGCCGCGTACGGGGCGAAGCAGGCGGACGAGATCGCCCTGATCGAGGGCGAGCACCGCCTCACCTGGGGTCAGCTCCTCGAGCGCCGCAATCGCCTCGCCTCCGCGCTCCGCGACTTCGGCATCGGCCGCGGTGACAACGTCATCGTCTATGAGCACAACTCGCTCGACTGCGTGGTCGCCCCCGCCGCCGTGCGGAACGTCGGCGCCGTGGCGGCCCCCATGAACCATCGCCTCACCGCCGAGGAAGTGGCCTACATCCTCGACAACGCGGACGCCGCCGCCGTGTTCGTAGGCGATGCCTTCCTGCCCATGGCGGACGCGGTGCGCGCGGGTGCGAGCAAGGTGCGCCACTGGATCACCATGGGCGCCGAGCGCCGTCCCTGGGCCCATGCCCTCGAGGACCTCGTCGCCCAGGGCAAGCCGGAGACGGTGCCCGAGGATCCCGAGCTGGGCCTCGGCGGCTCCATGATCTACACCGGCGGCACCACCGGCCGGCCCAAGGGAGCCATCCGCGGCGCGGTGGACCCCCAGGTGACGATGCGCTTCCTCAAGGCGCTGGACCTCGCCGAGCCCCACGTGCATCTGGCCGCCGGCCCGCTCTATCACTCGGCGCCGGGCTCCTTCGCCAGCACCACGCTGCTCTTCGGCGGCAAGGTCGTGGTCATGCGGAAATTCGACGCGGAGCATGCGCTCCACCTCATCCACACCCATCGCTGCACCAGCACGTTCATGGCGCCCACGCTGGTGAAACGCATCGTCGATCTCCCCGAGGCCGTCCGCGCCCGTTACGATGTCTCCTCCATGCGCTCGCTCGTCATCGCCGCCGCCCCTTGTCCCATGCGGGTGAAGGAGCAGGCGATGGCCTACTTCGGACCCGCCCTCTACGAGTTCTACGGCTCCACCGAGCTCAGCGTGAACACCATCCTGCGTCCCGAGGACGTGCTGCGGAAGCCGGGCTCCTGCGGCCGCGCCGCGCCCGGCATCGAGCTGGCCGTCCTCGACGACGACGGCAAGCCCGCGCCGGTGGGCGAGCCGGGCGAGCTCTACGTCCGCCGCTACCCCGGGGTATTCGACGGCTATTACAAGAACCCGAACGCCACGCGCGAGACACAACGTGGAGATTGGCTCTCGGTGGGCGATGTGGCCTACGTGGACGCCGACGGCTTCTACTACATCTGCGACCGCAAGCGGGACATGATCATCTCGGGCGGCGTGAACATCTATCCCGCGGAGGTCGAGGACGCGCTCCACCGCCATCCCGACATCGACGACGTGGCCGTCTTCGGCGTCCCCGACGACGAGTGGGGCGAGCGGGTGCACGCCGCCGTGCAGCCCCGGCCGGGCGCCCGGCTCACCGCGGACGCGGTGATCCGCTTCGCGCGCGAGCACGTGGCCGACTACAAGGCGCCCCGCGAGGTGTCCTTCCACCCCGAGTTCCCGCGCGACGCCGCGGGCAAGCTCCTGAAGCGCGTGCTCCGCGAGCCCCACTGGGCGGGGCGCAGCCAGCGGATCTGACATGCCTTCCCTGACGGGTCGCGTGGCGCTCGTCACCGGAGCGGCCTCGGGCATCGGCCGGGCCGCCGCGCTCGCGTTCGCCCGCGAGGGCGCGCGGGTCACGGTGTCGGACGTTGCCGCCGAGGGCGGCGAGGAGACGGTGCGCCTGATCGAAGCCAAGGGCGGCGAGGCCTGCTTCGTGCGTGCCGACGTGGCCCGCGAGGCCGACGTGCAGGCACTCGTGGCGGAGACCGTGCGCCGTTACGGCCGATTGGACTGCGCCTTCAACAATGCCGGCGTCCCCGGCGAGCAGGCGCGCACCGCGGACTACCGCGCGGAGGTCTGGGCGCAGGTACTGGCGGTGAACCTCACCGGGGTCTGGCTCTGCATGAAGCACGAGATCCCGCGAATGCTCGCCCAGGGCGGCGGCGCCATCGTGAACACCGCGTCGGTGGCGGGGCTTCAGGGCTTCCCCCGCCACGCCGCCTACACGGTGAGCAAGCACGGCGTCATCGGCCTCACCAAGACGGCGGCGCTCGAGTACGCGCGCCAGGGCATCCGGGTCAACGCGGTCTGCCCCGGCTACATTCGCACCGGCATGACCGGGCCCTTCCTGGCCCGCGATCCCGGGCTCGAGGAGCGTGTCACCCGACTCGAGCCAATCGGGCGAATTGGAAGGCCAGATGAGATCGCCGAGGCCGTGGTGTGGCTCTGCTCCGACGCCGCCTCCTTCGTGACCGGCCAGGCCATGCCCGTGGACGGGGGCCTCACCGCTCGCTAGGGTGTAGGCGTGGCCGTCACGATCGCCCCGGAATCGCCTCGGCAGGCCGACGTCCTGCGACTCGTGGAGGAGCTCGACACCTATCTCACCGCCCTCTACCCGCCGGAGAGCAATCATCTCCTCGACATCGAGACCCTGGCCCAGCCCGACATCCGCTTCCTGGTGGCGCGGCTCGACGGCGAGGTCATGGGCTGCGTCGCGCTGCGCGTGGATCCCGCCGGCTGGGGCGAGGTGAAGCGGCTCTACGTGCCGCCCCGAGCCCGCGGGCTCGGCATCGGGCGCCGGCTCCTGTGGGAGCTGGAGGCCCACGCGCGCTTCGAGAGGCTCACGCTGCTGCGGCTCGAGACCGGCATCCATCAGCCCGAGGCCCTCGGCCTCTTCCACGCCGTTGGGTTCCGGGATATCGCCGCGTTTCCGCCCTACGCGCCGGACCCCCTCAGCGTGTTCATGGAGAAGACCCTCTAGCATCGCTCAGCCCCGATTGCCAGGGGCCGGCGCGCGGGTTAGACTGCGCGCACTTTCGGCCCCGGTTCGCGTCCGCTCCCAGGATCGACACTGTCCGCTCCAAAGGAGGAGACGCCCCATGAGACGATGGCTCGCCTTGCCGTTGTGGCTCGGTCTCACGCTCGTCCTCACCTCCGCCGTCCACGCCCAGACCGCGTGGAAGCCGGAGATACAGTTCCTCAAGTTCGGCGTGGCCACCGCCGGAGGGGACTGGTTCCGGGCCGGTGCCAAGTACACCACCATGGTCCCGGAGGTGCTGCCCGGTGTCTCGGCAGGCACGCTGATGGGCGGCGGTGTCGTGAACGTCACCAAGGTTGGCAAGCGCGAGGCGCAGATGGCCTTTGCGCTGACGCCCTCTCCCGAGGAGGGCTATCACGGCAAGGGGGCGTTCAAGGAGGCCTATCCCAACGTGCGGCTGATCGCCTCGAATCTCGGCCGGAACACGGTGATCGCGGTGTTCGTCCTCAAGGACAGCCCAATCAAGACCTTCGCTGACCTCAAGGGCAAGCGCATCGTGACCGGCGACCGCGGGTGGGGAACCACCGTGCTGGCCGAGACCGTCTTGACCGCCGCCGGCCTGCCGCCGGAGCGGTTCAAGGCCGATGGCGGGTCGGTCAGCTATACCTCCATCACCGACCGCTCCAAGGCGCTGCAGGACCGAAACGTCGACGCCATCTTCATACCCTCCCAGGTCACGTATCCGGACCTGATGGTGGTGCAGCAGGCGATCGGGCTCCGAGCCATCCCGCTGCCCCAGGATGCCGTCGAGAAAACGCTGGCGATGCTGCCCGGCGTGGTGAAGAGCAAGGTCCCCAAGGGGCTCTACGGCGTCCTCGCCGAGGACTTGCTCTCGCCGGGCTTCCAGCAGCAGATGATCGTGGACGGCAACCTCTCGGACGAGCTGGTCTACCGCCTGACCAAGCTCTGGTGGGAGCGTGTGAAGGAGATCGGCGAGATCGCCCCCACGCTGGATCAGGCCAACGTGAGGCTCGCGATGGAAGGCGCGACGATCCCCTTCCACCCCGGCGCCCTCCGCTACTACAAGGAAGTGGGGGTCGCGCGCTAGGTCGTCGCTGGAGTGGCGCTGAGCGAGGCGCCGGCCGCCGAGCGTTCGGCGGTCGAGTGGCTGGTCGGGCGGAGCCGCGGCCCCCACATGGTGGTGGCCGCGGCGATCGTCGTGCTCTCGCTGGCGCTTGCCCTCTTCCAGTTCTACAGCACGTACTTCGGCCAGAGCGAGGGGCATGCCCACCGCTCCACGCACCTGGCCTTCATGCTCCTGCTCGCGTTCCTCTGCTTCCCTCTCGGGCGCAAGCGCTTCAGCGCGCCGTTCACGTGGCACGTTGCGGTGGATCTCGTCTGGATCGCCATCGTCCTCGCCGCGCAGATCTGGACGTTCGTCGGCATGGACCGCATGGTCGATCCCAACTACGCCGCCAACACGGGGGACGTGGTGCTCGGCACCCTCGTCATCCTGGCCGTTCTCGAGGCGACGCGGCGCACGGTGGGCTGGGGGCTCACGCTCACCGGAGCCTTCTTCCTCCTCCAGACCTGGCGGGCGGACTACTTTTTCTGGATCTTCTACGGCCCGCCGACCTCGTGGCGGACAATGGTCGAGAGCCTCTTCGGGAAGGAGGAAGGGCTCTACGGCATTCCCATCGGCATCATGAGCTCGGTGCTGATCCTGTTCATCTTCTTCTCCACCTTTCTCGCCGCGACTGGCATCGGCGACTTCTTCGTGCGCCTGGCCACCGCGGTGGCGGGGCGGCTCGTAGGAGGGCCGGCCAAGGTCTCGGTGTTCTCGAGCGCGCTCTTCGGCACGATCTCGGGCAGCGGCGTGGCCAACGTGATGGTGGACGGGGTGTTCACGATCCCGATGATGAAGCGCGTCGGCTACGGCGCGACCTTCGCGGCCGCCGTCGAGGCCACCGCGTCCATCGGCGGCCAGATCATGCCGCCCATCATGGCGGCCGCCGCCTTCATCATGGCCGACCTCGTGGGCGTGCCCTTCCGGCAGATCGCGGTGGCGGCCCTGATTCCCGGCATCCTCTACTTCTTCTGCGTCTACATGACCGTGCACTTCGAGGCCCGCCGGCTCGGGCTGCGGAAGATTCCCCGCGCGGAGATGCCGAGCCTGGGGAGCACCCTCCGCCGCGACGGCTATCTACTCCTGCCCATCGCTGCGCTCGTCTGGTACCTCTATCAGGGGTTCACCGAGGAGATGGCGGGCCTCATGGCCATCGCCTCCACCTTCCTGGTGAGCTTCGTGCGCAAGAGCTCGGCCCTCACCCCGGTGCGCCTCCTCGGCGCCGTCGAGGCCGGCGCCCGCACCGGGGTGACGGTGGCCATGGCGGTGGCCACCGCCGGTCTCATCATCGGCGGGCTCTTCCTCTCCGGCATCGGCGTGAAATTCTCCTTCATCCTCATGCAGCTCTCGGGCGGGCAGCTCTGGCTCGCCCTGATCTACGTGACGTTCGCCGCCTTCGTGCTCGGGCTGTCGCTTCCCACGACTGCGGTGTACCTGACCCTGGCCATCATCGTGGCCCCCGGGCTGGTCAACATGGGCGTGCCCAAGCTCGCCGCGCACATGTTCATCTTCTACATGGGCGTGACGGGCGACCTGACGCCCCCCACGTGTCTGAGCCCGTTCGCGGCGGCCTCGATCGCCGGCTCGCCGCCGATGGCTACCGCGCTGCAGGCGATGCGGCTGGGGGCGGTGCTCTACATCGTGCCGTTCATGTTGGTCTACTCACCGGCGCTCCTCGCCATCGGCACCGTGCCGGAGATCCTCTTCGCCACCCTCACCGCCGCGGTGGGCATCTTCTGCCTCGCTGCGGGGTTGCAGGGATGGCTGCTTCGTGCGGCGACACCCCTCGAACGCGCGCTCCTGCTTGGCGCCGCCCTTGCCCTCATCGTCCCGGGGCTCTACACGAACCTCACCGGCATCGCGCTGCTCGGCACGACGCTCTTCCTGCAGACGCGACGCGGCCGCCAGCGAGCCTCCCATGCCATCGCTCCTTCGCTGGACTAGCCTCGCCGCGAGCGGGCTGGCGCTCTACGTGATGGGCGCGCGCCGCCTGCACCTGCACGACTTCAATACCTTCATCGCCATCGTCCTCGCCCTCGCCATCGGCATCGTCGGCGTGCTCGTTGCCACCCGGGGAGGCTCCCCGCCGGCCGACCCTTCGCGCTAGCCGCCGCTCAAGCGCGCCGCGGGTCCGCAGCGCCGGCGATCTCGGTGGGCTCCGGAGTCGCAGTGATGAGCGTCACCCACGGCGTCTGCCCGGAGAAGCGTCCCGCGAGCACGCCGCCGCCGTTGAACGCGGTGAGCAT
Organism: Candidatus Methylomirabilota bacterium; assembly: GCA_035281625.1. GTDB lineage: Bacteria > Methylomirabilota > Methylomirabilia > Rokubacteriales > CSP1-6 > DASRWT01. The sequence continues at coordinate 7,662 of DATEDO010000243.1, read as the reverse complement.
CGGAAACGCGGCGGCCGCCTCCACGGCCGTCGTAGGGGCTCAGATGGCGAGAGGCGGCACGGCGCGCCGGGCCGCCGCGATGTCATGACCCTTGAGCATGAGGCGCTCCCTCCTGCCGCACGAGCCGCTGCAGCGGGGACACGATGGTCAGACCGCCGTCGAGGACCACCGTCTGTCCGGTGAGGAACGACGCGGCGTCCGAGGCGAGGTACGCGACGAAGCCCGCCACGTCCTCCACGGTGCCGAGGCGGCGCACGGGCGTCGCCGCCACGAGCTCGGCCAGGGCCTCGCGCAGGTCGCGCCCCAGCCCCTGCTCGATGTAGTAGCGGGACGAGTCCGTCTCCACGAAGCCCGGGTTCACGCCGTTCACGGTGATGCCGCGCGGGCCCAGCTCGAGGGCGAGGGCCCGCACCAGGCTCTCCATGCCGGCCTTGGCCGCGCCGAGCAGCCCGTGCCCCTCCATGGCCTGGAAGCTGTCGATGCCGGAAACAATGACGATGCGCCCCGGCCCGGGCATGCGCCGGGCGCTCGCCTGCACCGCGGCCAGGAAGCTCTCCAGCGAGATGGCCAGCGTGCGGCGCACGTTGTGGGGTTTCTGGTCCAACAGCGGCCGAAACGCGGTGGCCGCCGCGCTCGCCACCAGGATGTCGATCGTCGCGAAGCGCTCCGCGATCCGATCGAAGGCGACCGGCACCGCGGCGGGGTCGGTCAGCTCGAGCGGCACCGCGAGGGCCCGGCGGCCCAGCGCCTCGAGCTCCTTCACGACCGCCTGCGCCTGCTCGGCATTCTGCCGATACGTCAGTGCACAGTCCGCGCCCTCGGCGGCCAGGCGCAGGGCGATGCCGCGCCCGATGCCCCGCGAGCCGCCCGTCACCACCGCCAGGCGCCCGGCGAGCCCGGGCACTAGGCGCGCCACTCCCGGGGGCCGTCGTCGGTGAAGCCGCACTGCTCGCACGGGCTGAAGTAGTGGACGGCGGGCGGCATGGCCACGGCGAGCCGTAGCGAGCGCTCCACGCCCAGCGTCTTGATGTGGTGGACGGTGCCCCGGGGCACCCACACGATGTCGCCGGTGCCCGCCTCGAGGCGCGTGCCGCCGGTCAGCTCCCAGGTGAGCCGCCCCGCCATCACCACCCACCACTCGTCGAAGTCGCGGTGCCAGTGCGGACGGTTACCCGTGCCGGCCGGGCTCGAGATCAGGGTGACGAGCTGACGCTCGTCGGCGATGATCCGCTGAGCCCAGGCGCCGGGCCCGAGCCGCGCCGCGAGCTCGGGCACGCGGGTGAGCAGGACATTGGGCCAGGTGGCGCTCGCCGCGGTCGGCGGGATCGGGCCTTCCGCCACGTGGCTCACGGTAAGGGTCGGGCGAGACGGGTCGGTCATGGGATTCAGGGCTCCTCTCGGGTCAGTACGGCAGGCTCTCGCGGCCCAGCAGCTCGCGCGCCACCACCATCTTCATCACCTCGGCGGTGCCGTCGCCGATCTCGAGCCCCATCACGTCCCGCATGCGACGCTCGAAGGGCAGCTCGTCGGTGTAGCCGTAGTGGCCGTGCAGCAGCAGGCACTGGTGAATGGTGTCCACGGCGAGGCGCGGCGCCCACCACTTCGCCATCGCCGACTCCTTGGTACAGGACCGGCCCCGGTCGGCGAGCCAGAGCGCGCGCAGGCAGAGGCCCCGCGCCGCCTCGATGAGGGTGGCCGCCTCGGCAATGGGGAAGGTCACGCCCTCGAAGCGCGCGAGCGCGCGGCCGAACGCCTGCCGCTCGCGCACGTAGGCCATGGTCTCCTCCAGCGAAGCCTCCGCGGAGCCGAGGCAGGCCAGCGCGATGAGCGCGCGGTTGAAGTCGAAGCCACGCATGACCTGACGGAAGCCGGTGCCCTCCCCTCCGAGGAGATGCGCGCGAGGAAGGCGCACGTGATCGAAGGCCAGGACGGCGCGCCCGATGGCTCGCGAGCCCATGTCGCGCAGCGGGCTTCGCGCCACGCCCGGCGCGTCCATCGGCACGAGGAAGGCCGACACGCCGCGCGCCCCCGCCCCGCCGGTACGGGCGAACACGATGGCGGCATGCGCCGCCATGCCGAGGCTGATGCCAGACTTCTCCCCGGTCAGGACGAAGCCGGCGCCGTCGCGCTCGGCGCGGCAGACGAGGTGCGCGGCGTCCGAGCCCGCCGAGGGCTCGGTGAGCGCCAGCGCGATCACCGCCTCGCCGCGCGTCATCGGCGAAAGCCAGCGCTCGAGGAGGGCAGGATCGCCGTGCGCGCCCAGGATCTCGGCGGCCAGCACGGCGAGCTGAATCCCGTACGTGCAGGACAGGTCGCCGCGCCCGATCTCCTCCATCGCGAGCCCGACCGTCACCAGGTCCGTCTCCTGCCCCCCGTAGGCGGCGGGGACGCGGAGACCGAGCAGGCCCAGCGCGCCCATCTGCGTCCACGCCTCGGTGGGGAACACGCCGGCGCGGTCCCACTCGCCGCTGCGGGGCGCCAGCTCCCGCTGGGCGAAGGCCCGCAGCGTGCGAACGAGCGCCTCTTGCTCGGGCTCCAGGGTGAAGTCGAGAGCCATGTCAGCGGGCCGCCGCCGCCCGCGCCCCCGCCGCGCCGTTCTCCAGAATGCTTCGCGCGATGTACGAGGGCTCGGCCGCCGCCCGGGCGGCCAGGAGCTCGGCCTTGAGAGCCTGCGCCTCGGCGGCGAAGGCCGCGCCGCCGCCGTCGAGCACGAAGTCGACGAGGTGGAGCGCGCGCTGGGGCTCCCCCGCTCCGGCGCGCTCGCGGGCTCGGGCCAGCAGCGCCCGCTCCCCCGCCAGGCTCACCACGTCCGCCGCGATCTCCCCCGCGGAGGCGGGGAAGAGATGCGAAGCATTGCCATCGAACCAGCCGTGGTAGCGCCGGAGGATGCCGTGCACGATGAAGGTCGGGCAGCCATAGGTCGGCGCGAGATACGGGCGCGCGGCCAGATCGGGCGGTAGCGCCGTCACCTCCCGCAGGATGGCGTCCGGCCACATCCCGGCGTTGAGCCGCCGCACCACCTCGTCGTGGAGCCAGCGGAGCGCCCGTGCCGTGTCGAGACATGCCTCGCGCACAGCGGCCTCGCCCCGGAGCCCGGGCCCGTGCCCGGGGGCGAGGGCGACGGGGGCCCGGGCCGCAATCGCTTCCAGGGCCTCCGCCCACTCCACCTCGTAACGCTGCACCTTGAAGGGATTGCCGATGTTCGGACAGGACCAGAGGAAGAGATCCCCCGCGCAGGCCACCCGTCGCTCGGGGATCCAGACCCAGGTCGCGTCGTCGGTCTCCCCCTTGGCGTGGCGGAGCTCCAGCCGCACCTCGCCCAGGGTCAGGTCCAGACGATCGCGGTACGTGAGATCCGGGTAGTGGAAGCGCTCACGCGCGATGATCCGCTGCTCGGGCGGGACCCGGAACTGGATACGGTTGATGTGCTCGGTGTAGCGGGCCATCTCGAGGTAGCGGTCGAAGCGCGCGGCCACTGCCTCGTGCCCGACGATGACGGGACGCGGGCGGCCCCGCCGCGCCGCCTCCTCGAGCAGGGCCCACACGCCGAAGGCGTGATCGAGGTGCCCATGCGTGTAGATCACGTAGCGAATGGGCGCGTCGGATAGCGCGCGTACCATCTCGAGCAGCCGGGGCCCGCGGCCGCGCACGCTCGTATCCACGAGCACGAGCCCGTCCCCGGTGTCGATGCAGGTCGAATTTCCGAACAGCGGGAGCAGGTGCACACCCTCGGCCAGCCGCTCCGGCGTGTCCCGCGTGTCGTGAATCCCGTCCATCGGGGGCCGCGCGTGCGCCATGGCGTCGGCATGGTGTCACGCGTGCCCGTAGCCGTCAACCGAAGGCCACCTTGACCGTGGTGGCGTCTCCGGCTAACGTCCGTCCCGCCATGACGCGACTGACCGCGCGCGTGATGACCGCCGTCGGCCTGCTCCTCCTGCTCGCCGCCACTGCCGGCCCGCCGCCCGCGCCCAGCGCGGCTCCCGGTGCCACCGTCGCCATCCGGATCAACGACTCGGTGGCCATGGTGATCATGGGGCTCTTCGCCGTCTCCATCCTGCTCTTCCTCTCGCTCCAGCGCCGGCGCCGGACCGAAGGCGACGAGGAGCCGGGCGAGCGGGACTCCTCGCTGCCCCGCCGCCGGTCCGCCATGTATGCCTCCCTGCCGTTCCTGCTCCTGCTCGTGACGCTCATCTACCTCGCATGGACGCGCTGGGCGCCGGGTGGGGCGCATCCTCTGGAGGCCCCCCTGGCCGCGCTCAGCGGGCTCCTCGGGATGCTCGCTCAGGCGCAGAAACCGGCCACGTCGCTGCCCCTCTTCGACTACGCCGTCGCGGGACTCATCCTCGCCCTGGCCCTGGCGACCTGCGCCCTCATGATCGTGCTCGTCTTCGCCGAGCGCGTCATGCGGTGGCTGACCCGGCCGCGCCGCGCGGGGCGCGCGGCGGCGCTGGACGCGGCGGCCGCGGAAAGCCTCGACGACCTCCGCACCGATCCCGACGCGCGCGCCGCGATCATCCGCGCGTACCGGCGCTTCGAGCTGGCCCTGGCCGCGGTGCGGGTTTCCCGGCTCGCCTGGCAGACGCCCTCGGAGTTCATGCGCACCGCGCTCCGGGAGGCCGCGGTGCCGGCGACCGCCGTCGAGCGGCTCACCGGGCTCTTCGAGCTGGCGCGGTTCAGCGACCACCCGCTCGGCCCCGACGCGCGGGACGCCGCGTATGGCTCGCTGGACGCCGTGCGCGCGGCCCTCGCCACGGAGGCCGACGATGCCCGCTGACCGCGGTCTTCCGTTCGCCCTCGCCCGCTACGCGGCCCTCGCGGGGGTCGTGCTCCTCGCCTCCGTGCCGCTCTACTTCTACCTGGAAGCGCCCGGCCGCGCGCTCGTACCCCGGCTAGCCGCCGCCCTGGTCCTCGGCATCGCGCTCCTCGAGCTCCGCACCACCGTGGCCCTGCGGCTCGCCGCGCAGGGCGCCTCCGCGCTGGACGCGGCCCTCGTGGCCGCGCCCGCGGACGACGGGGTGCCCCATCGCCTGCGTGAGACCGAGTCGAGCCTCCGCGCCGCGCTCCGGAGCCGCCACCACTTCGAGCGGGTGCTCTGGCCGCGCCTCACCGCCCTCGCCCGCCAGCCGCTGCCGGCGCCCCCCGCGCGCCGGGGACGCGGCCCCCGCCTCCGCGACGTCGAGGCCCTGGTGGCGCGCATCGAGGCCGAGCCGTGAAGATCGCGGCGGTCGCGGAGCGCGCGCACGAAATCACGACCACCCTCGGCCGGGTGATCGCGGGCAAGGAGCGCGTGCTCGAGCGCATCGTCGCCGGCGTGCTCGCCAACGGCCACATCCTCATCGAGGACTATCCCGGCCTCGCCAAGACCCTCATCGCGCGCCTGCTCGCCCAGGCCCTCGATCTCGGGTTCCGGCGCATCCAGTTCACGCCCGATCTGCTGCCGAGCGACATCACGGGGAGCTTTCTCTACGACCAGTCGCGCGGGCGCTTCGAGTTCCGACCGGGCCCCATCTTCACCAATCTCCTCCTCGGCGACGAGATCAACCGCGCCACACCGAAGACCCAGGCCGCCCTCCTCGAGGCCATGCAGGAATCGCAGGTCACGGTGGAAGGACAGTCCTTTCCCCTGGCGCCCCCGTTCCTCGTGATCGCGACCCAGAACCCCGTCGAGCTGGAGGGCACCTATCCTCTGCCGGAGGCGCAGCTCGACCGCTTCCTCATGCGGGTGGCGGTGGGCTATCCGGACCCGGAAACCGAACGAGAGATCCTCCGCCGGAGGAGAGACCGGCGCACCGACGCCGCCACCGTGCCCGCCATCGTGTCGCGGGCGGATCTCTCGGCCATGCAGGACGCGCTGGAGGATGTGTTCGTGAGCCCCGCGCTGGAGGAGTACATGGTGGCGCTCAGCCAGGCCACCCGCGGAGACTCCCGCGTCGCCCTCGGCGCCTCGCCGCGCGGCACCCTGGCACTCTTCAAGCTCGCGCGCGCGGAAGCCGCGATCCGCGGCCGGGACTTCGTCCTCCCCGACGACGTGAAGGCGATGGCGGCGCCGGCCCTGGCGCATCGCCTCGTCCTCCGGCCGGAGCTCTGGGTCTCGCGGCTCACGCCCGAGCAGGTCATCGAGACCCTGCTCCAGCAGGTGCCCGCGCCCGCCACCGATCCGTGATGAGCTGGCGCCCGGCGGGGCTGACCCTGTCGTTCGTGACCGTGCTCGGCTGGGCGGTGTTTCTCGGCGCGCTCACGCGCTCGTTCGAGGTGGCGCTGGCCGCCGCCCCCGTGGCCATCGCGCTGCTCGCGGCCCGCCGCGGCGCGGCCGCGCCGGGGGCCTGGCGCGTGCGACGCAGCGTCTCGTCGCAGCGTCTGGTCGAGGGCGACCGGGTGGACGTGACGGTGACCCTCGACGCCGGCCGGGGGATGCCGCTGGTGGAGCTGCTCCAGCCCCTGCCTCCCCAGGTCCGGCTCGCGGAGGGACAGCATCACGCCTTCCTGACCTCGGCCACGGACGCGGAGACGCACTGGCGCTTCACCCTCGAGTGCGCCACCCGCCAGCGGCTGCGGCTGCCGGACCTCCATCTGCGCCTCTGGGATCCGCTCGGGCTCAGCGCGGCGGAGATCCGCTACGCGACCGCGGAGGGTGACGTGGCGGTCTACCCTCACGTCGTCCCGCTGCGGCGGCCGCCGAGTCCGCTCCGCACCCAGACCTACGTGGGCAATCATGTCTCGCCGGCCCAGGGCGAGGGGCTGGAGCCGGGGGACATCCGGCCCTTCGTGTCGGGCGATCAGATCCGTCACGTGAACTGGCGCGCGACTCTGCGACAGGGCGCTCTCCATGTGACCCAGCACCACCAGGAGCGCAACGCCGACGTGGTGCTCATCCTGGACACCCTCGCCGACGTGGGGCCGCCGGGCGCCTCCGCGCTCGACAGCGCGGTGCGTGGAGCGGCCGCGCTCGCCGCCGCCTACCTCGGCCGCCGCGATCGCGTGGGGCTCATCGAGTACGGCGGCATCCTGCGGCAGGTCCGGCCCGGCATCGGCCGCGCGCACTGGGAGCGGCTGCTCGACACGCTGGCGCGGGCCTCCGTGGTGTTCACCTACGTCGCGCGCGACATCGACCTGATCCCGCCGCGCGTGCTTCCCGCCCAGTCGCTGGTGATCGCGTTGAGCCCGCTCCTCGACGGCCGCTTCGTGAAAGCCGCCCGCGACCTGGCGGCCCGCGGCTTCGACCTCGTGCTCGTCGCGGTGTCACCGCTCCCGCCCGCCCGCGCGCTGCGCGGCGGCGGCCGCCTCCCCGACCTCGCCGCCCGCCTCTGGGCGCTGGAGCGCCGCGCGTATCTGGACGAGCTGCGCCGGCTCGGGCTCACCGTGGTCGACTGGGACGGGATCGAGCCGCTCGAGGCCGCGCTCGCCGGCTGGCATCGCCCGCGGCTGCGTCGGGTGCGCGCATGATCCTGCGCCTCCTCGCCTTGGCCCCGCTGGCGGCCCTCGTCGCCTTGCCGCTCTCCGTGCTTCCCGGCCCGCCGGTCAGCATGGTCGCCGCGGCGGCTGGCCTCCTGGGCGCCGCGGGCGTGCTCCTCGCCGCCCCGCCGCTCGCCACCGCGGGGGCGGTCCTGGCCCTGCTCGCCCACGCGGCGGCGCTGGTGATCGCCGACGCGCGGCCCGATCTCG
>DATEDO010000242.1:0-9474 GCA_035281625.1 Candidatus Methylomirabilota bacterium | reverse complement strand
CACGGCGAGCCGCGCGGCGCGGAGGATGCGCACGGGATCGTCGCCGAGCGCGTCCGGCGCGCAGAGTCGCACCCGGCCCGCGGCCAGGTCGGCGAGCCCGCCGGTCGGGTCGGTCACCGGCGCCCGGCCCGTCGCGGCGAGGGCAGCCACCGGCACCGCGAGCGCGTTCACGGTGAAGTCGCGCGCGGCAAGATCGCCCTCGAGGGTGGGCGCGCGGAAGTCCGCGAGGTCCATCCGTACGGGGCCCATCACCCGACCCACCCCGCGATCCGCGTCCAGGGTCACGAAGGCCGCGCCCGCCCGCGCGGCGAGGGCGCGCCCGAGATCGAGCGCGCCCGCCGGCACCACGAGGTCGAGCTCGCGCGGCGCCGCGCCCAGCAGCGCGTCCCGCACTGCGCCGCCGACCAGCCAGAGAGCACTGGCGGCCGGCCGCTGGGCGGCAAGCGTCTCGATGAGGGCGCGCGCCTCCGGCGAGAAGGCGTCGAGGGAGAGCAGGCCGGGCACGGCCGCCGCGCTCACCGGGCGCTCACCACCCAGCGCCCCGGCCAGCCGCGCACCGCCTCTCCCGCGCGGAGGGCGCCCGCGCGCGCGAGAACGCGCACGGCCGCCTCCACCTCCTCCGCGGGCGTCCCGAAGAGACGCGCGAGCCGGCCGGGGGTGGAGTAGCGGGCCCCGGCCAGATAGCGGTCGATCAGCCGCGCGAGGGCGGCCGCGCGCGACAACCGCCGCCCCTCCGCCGTCGGCCCGGGCAGCCAGTTCTCGACCAGGTCCCATCGGTAAGAAAAGGTCGGCTCGTACCGCTCCTCGGTCTTGACCACCCAGAGCCCCTGCTGCAGCTCCGCCATGCCCCGCTCGAACTCCCGCGTCTTGCCGGGCTCGAGCATGAAGCACTCTGCACGAATAGATCGCGTGTACTGCGGCGAGTCGCGGTCGAGCGCGTCCATGATCCGCTTGGCGGTGAGCGAGAGCCGGCCCGCCGCGTACTCGAGCCGGTAGTCGCGCGCGCGCTGGCGCCCCCGCACGAGGGCGTAGAAGGCGGGAAAGCAATCGAGGGCGACCAAGAGCGGCCGGCCCTTCAGGAGCTTGCCGTAGTAGACGTGGCCGCGCGCGGGGAGGGTGTCCTTGAGCTCCCACGTGAGCCCGATCCCGTCATCGTGGTGCGAGTGGCGCGGCCAGCGCGGCTTCTCCCGGCCCACGACCGCCTCCCAGAGGCACGCCAGCCCGTCGGGGAAGCAGTAGAAGGTGGAGCAGAGCCCCACGTCCTCCACGAAGGCGAGCGCGGCGCGGGCGGAGCGGATCCGCCGCCCCGGCTCCTGGCGGAAGCGGCGACGGCGCTCGCGCGCGAGGCTCTCGCCGTCCACCGCGCTCAGACGAACTCGAGCCCGTTCTCGGTGACGCGGTACTCGGCGATCTCGTCGCTCATGGCGCTGCCGCGGTGCTTCACCACCGCGAGGTAGCGCGCGAGCCGCTTGCCCACGCGCTCGCTGCCCATGACGAGGATGGTATTGGCGACGGCGCCGATGTCGCCGGCGGCGACCTTGCGCGCGAGGAGATGCTCGAGCTGGGTCTCCTCGGTGGTGACGAGCAAGAGCGTGGTCACCGCCTCGTGATCGTAGCGGTGGCGGTCGATGAGGTCGCGGTATTGCCAGACGGGCAGGCAGATCTCCATCCCGAGCGTCTCCGCGTCACGATGGATGGTCTTCCGATAGAGGTCGTCGAAGATGTAGGGCTGGATGTAGTCGGCGGGCGCCTCCATGGGCTCGATCCCATCCACCACGATGCGGCGCGTGCCCGAGCCCAGGTGGAAGTAGACGAAGGGGCGCACGGTGTACAGGGCGTGGTTGTACACCGCCTTCCAGTTCCAGTCGAACTCGAAGCCGTCCGGCGTGGGGACCTGATAGTCGCGCAGCTTGCCCACCCAGGGAAACGCATCGCAGTAATAGGCGTCGAGCGCGCCCGGCGGCGGAGCGGGCGCCGCCATCGGGGTCACGGTATGCGTCCAGCGCTGGAGCGGCCAGCCGAAGAGGCGCTCGGCATAGGCGTGATGCTGCTGGGAGTCGCCCCGGGCGTTCATGTCGAACACGATGCCCCGCCGCCCGTCCGCGGCCAGGCCGTGGCTCGCGTAGGTGAGGCCGAAGTGGGTCTTGCCGATGCCGGTGGCGCCGTAGATCACGGCGAGGGTACCGGGCAGGAGCCCGCCGCCCAGCATGCCGTCGAGGCGGGTGAGTCCCGTGGAAACGCGCGATTTTTGAGGGCTGGTCATGAGGTGCGATTGTAACGGGCGCGATCGAAGCGGGCAAGCCGTCGCGGGCGCGCCGTATGCTTGACACCCAGCGGTACGAGCCCCTACTCTCGCGCCATGCGACGCCAGATCGTGTGGTTTCCCGATGGCTCGCCGGTCGCCGCGGTCGCGGCGGCGCTTCCCGCGGAGTTCGAGACCCATCCGCTGTCCGAGCTGGACAGCCTGCGCCGTCGCGCCGAGGATCCCGAGGTCCTCGTGGTCGATCTCGAGCACGACAAGCCCGAGGCGGCGGAGCGGGTGCGTGGGCGGCCGCGCCTGGTGCCCGTCGTGGCGCTGGCGGCAGCGGGCCTGCCCGCGGGCTGGCCGCCGACCTGGTACGCCTACCTGCCCCGGCCCACCACGCCGTTCCTCCTCGCCGCCGCCGTCGGACACGCGTTCGAGCACCTGCGCCTCGTGAGCGAGGCCGAGCGCACCCGCATGGAGCTCTCCGAGCTCAACGCCATCGGGGTGCGACTGTCCGCCGAGCGCGATCCGGTGGCGCTCCTCGGCCTCATCCTCACCAAGGCGCGGGAGATCACCCACAGCGACGCCGGCTCCATCTACCTCGTGGAGGAGCCCGACGAGGGGCAGCCGCGCCTCCGCTTCAAGCTCACTCAGAACGACTTCGTCACCGTGCCCTTCACCGAGTTCACCATCCCCATCAGCGACGAGAGCGTGGCCGGGCACGTGGCCAAGAGCGGCGCGATCCTGCACCTCGCGGACGCCTACGCGCCGCCCGCCGGCGCTCCCTTCAAGATCAACCGGGCCTTCGACCAGCAGGCCGGCTATCGCACCAAGTCCATGCTGGTGGTGCCGATGAAGACGCCCAAGGGCGAGACCATCGGTGTGCTCCAGCTCATCAACTGCAAGCGCGTGGCCGCGCGACGCTTCCCCTCGGTGGACGCCATCGAGCGGGAGACCATTCCCTATCCCGAGCGGTTCATGAGCTTCGCGGCTTCCCTGGCCTCGCAGGCGGCGGTGGCGCTGCAGAACAGCCGGCTCCTGGAGAACATCCAGGCGCTCTTCGAGGGCTTCGTCCGCGCCTCCGTCACCGCCATCGAATCGCGCGACCCCACCACATCGGGACACTCGTTCCGAGTGGCCGACCTGACGGTGGGCCTGGCGGAAGCCGCCGACCGGGCCGACCGCGGGCCGTTCCGCGACCTCACCTTCACCACCGAGCAGATGCGGGAGATCCGCTACGCCTCGCTGCTCCACGATTTCGGCAAGGTCGGCGTGCGCGAGGACGTGCTGGTCAAGGCCAAGAAGCTCTATCCGGCCCAGCTCGACTTCATCCGCCAGCGATTCGAGCTGATCAAGCGGGGCGTCCAGCTCCGCTACGGCACCCAGAAGATCGACGCGCTCCTCCGGGAGCAGCGCGAGCGCGCGCTCGCCAAGGTCGCGGACTGGGACGCCGAGCTGGCCGCGGCGATGGACGAGCTGGACGAGCACTGGAAGGCCATCGTGGCCGCCAACGAGCCCACCGTGATGGCCGAGGACGTGGCCTCGCGCATCCAGCACCTGGCCCTTGCCCGCTTCCTCGATCATCTGGGCGAGCCCCAGGGGGTGATCACGGCGGACGAGGCGCAGATCCTGTCCATCCCCCGCGGCAGCCTCACCCCCGAGGAGTTCAAGCAGATCCAGTCGCACGTGGTCCACACGTATCAGTTCCTCGTCCAGATTCCGTGGACCAAGGAGCTGCGGCGCGTGCCCGAGATCGCCCGCTCCCATCACGAGAAGCTCAACGGCTCGGGCTATCCCGACCGGATCACCGCGGTGGCGATTCCCGTGCAGTCGAAGATGATGACGATCGCGGACATCTTCGACGCCCTCACCGCCAGCGACCGGCCCTACAAGGCGGCGGTGCCGGTGGACCGCGCCCTCGACATCCTGGGCTTCGAGCGCGAGGCGGGCGCCATCGACGGCGATCTCCTCGAGCTGTTCATCGCGGTGAAGCCCTGGGAGCAGCGCCCGCGCTGACGGGGCCCGAGCGGGCTCAGCCGCCGAGCAGCGACAGGAACAGCCCCCAGCTCACGACACCCGCCACCATCGCGGCGCCGCCCAGCCAGGGATCGAGGCGCCCGTGCGTCGTCACCTGACGAGTGGCGCGGGCGGAAAAAAACGCGCGCTGCACCGCCAGCGCATTCCGCCGTCCCGCGTAGAGGCGGCGGGACGCGAGGCCGCCGCCGGGCATCGCCGCGTAGCCGGGACGCCGGATCCTGCGCTGCCGTGTCGCCGTAACGATCATCGTCCGCATGCTGCGCCTCCCCGTCCGCCTAGAATCCCCGCATCACACCCAGCACCTTGCCGAGGATGCGGATGTCCGCCCGCCCGGGCTCGATCACGATGGGCTTCATCGTGGGATGCTCGGGCCGGAGCACCACGCGCTCGCCATCGCGCGCGAACCGCTTGACCGTCGCCTCGTCATCCACCAGCGCGGCTACGATGTCGCCGGACTGGGCGGAGGCCTGCTGCCGGACGAGGACCAGATCGCCGTCCACGATGTGGGCGTCGATCATGCTCTCGCCGCGCACGCGCAGGGCGAAGACCTCGCCCTTCCGCTCCAGCCAGTCCGCGTTCACCGGCACCGTCCCCTCGAGGTTCTCGTCGGCGTAGATCGGCAAGCCCGCGGCGATGCGACCCAGCACGGGAATGTCCCGCGTGGCCCCACCGCGCCGGGCCGCCGCCGGACGCTGGGCGAGCACGAGGGTGCGCGACACCCGCTTGTCGGTGGTGCGGCGCTGCAGCATCCCCTTGCGCTCCAGCGCACGCAGGTGATCGAAGGCGGCGCGCGCGGTGAAGCGGAAGCGCTCGCCGATCTCCCGCACCGTGGGCGGCGCCCCGTGACGCTCGGTGAAGCTCCGGATGAAGCCCAGCACCTCGCGCTGCCGCGCCGTCAGCTCCCGCATCCCGTGGCCTCCCAGAACGAGCAGGTGGCAGGTCAAGAAGCGCCCCACTAGGCGCTCAACAGGACAGCAGTAAACACCCGTTGAGTGGTCGAAGTCAAAAAAAATCACGCGGGCTCCCAGGGCTCGCAGGTGGGGCAGGCCACGTACCCGGCCTCGCGGGCCTCGCTCACCCGCTTGAAGTAGACGCGCTCGGGCTCCGCGATGCGCCGTACCCATCCGCAATCCCGGCCGTGGAACAGCTTGGAGCCGCGCTGGGCGAGATAGGGCTCGCCCGGGGGCGGATCGGTCGCCGCGACCTCCGCGGGGGCGTTCGGGTCGAGCACCGAGTCGGGCAGGGCTTCCGCGGTGGCGGTGGACGTCGTGATCGCCGGCTCGGTGGTGACCGCCGGGGACGGCGGCGGATCGGGCTCGTTCATCTGGAGATTGGTCTCGATGGTGCTTCGGAACTCGTCGCTGGCACGGCGGAACTCGCGCATGGCGCGACCCAGCGAGCGGCCCAGCTGCGGCAGATTCTTCGGGCCGAAGACCAGCAGGGCGATCACGAAGATGAGGACGAGCTCCTGGAGGCCGATGTCGAACATGGTGGCTCAGCTCCGGATGATACCACCCCGGCGAGGAGCCGGAGGGCGAGGGGCTAGCGTGCCGAGGAGGAGGCGTCGGCGCCAGGCCGGGAGGCGGGCTTGCCACGGCCCTTCCCCGGCCGCCGCAACTCCACCGCCGCGCCCCGCACCCGCGTGCCGCAGGCCTCGCAGTGATAGCCCAGGCGCACGTCGTGGCCGCAATCGGCGTGCACGAGCCGGGTGCGCTTGTAGACGTGGCGGGAGCCCCAGTCCGCAAGAGCGCCCACCACCACCCCCAGGCCCTGGCCGCGCTCCGTCAGGGTGTACTGAGCCCGCGGCGGATGCTCGGAGTAGAGGCTGCGCGTGACGAGGCCGTGGCGCTCCATCAGCTTGAGGCGGTCGGAGAGGATGTTGGGCGCGATGCCGGGCAGACCCGCCTGCAGGTCCTGGAAGCGACGCGTGCCCCGCAGGAGGTCGCGCACCACCAGCAGCGTCCAGCGGTCGCCCAGCACCTCGAGGGACTTGGCGACGGGGCACGGCTGGCCGTAGCGCTTCGGCATGGTTCCAGTATAGGGCGAGCGGGGTCCGGTTGACAATTCTGCTAGTCACTATTATTTTACAAGTTACATGGCCACCACGATCCCCGCCCCGGCCGCTGCGCCCGTCCGCGCGTCCGCGGCGCGCCCCTCGGGCGCGCCCGCCGTCACCGACCCACGCACCCGGGCGCTCCTCGAGGGCCCCATCGTCCCGACGCTCCTGCGTCTCGCCGCGCCCGGAGTGGCGGTGATGCTCCTCCAGGCCGCGGTGGGTACGCTGGACGCGGTGTTCGTGGGCTGGCTGGGCGCTGAGGCGCTGGCCGGCGTCTCACTCGTCTATCCCCTGCTCATGCTGATGCAGACCATGTCCGCGGGCGGCATGGGCGGCGGCATCGCCTCCGCGGTGGCACGGGCTCTCGGCGCGGGACGCCGCGCCGACGCGGACCGGCTCGCCGCGCACGGCGTGCTCATCGCCCTCGGCATGGCGGGCCTCTTCACCGGGGTGCTGCTCGGCGTGGGCCCCGTCCTCTACCGGGCGATGGGCGGGCACGGGGCCGCCCTCGAGGCCGCCCTCGCCTACTCGCGCGTGCTGTTCGGCGGCGCCGTGGCCTTCTGGCTGTTCAACTCGCTGGCCAGCGTGATCCGCGGCAGCGGTCGGATGCTGCTGCCCGCCATGGTGATGGCGGGCGCGAGCGTCGCGTATCTCGTACTCTCCCCCGCCCTCATCATGGGCTGGGGGTTCCTCCCCCGGCTGGGGGTGGCAGGGGCGGCTGCGGCCAGCGTCGCCGCCTTCGGCGGGGGCTCGCTCCTGCTCGCCGCGTCGCTCCGCGCTCCCGGTAGCCTGGTGCGCCTCTCCCTCGCCGGCTTCCGGCCCCGCCTCCGGCTCTTCGCCGAGATCCTGCGCGTGGGCGCGCCGGGCGCGCTCAACACCGTGTTCACCAATCTCACCGTGGTGCTGCTCACCGGGCTCGTAGGCCCCTTCGGCCTGCACGCCCTGGCCGGGTACGGCATGGGCGCAAGGCTCGAGTACATCCAGATCCCGCTAGTGTTCGGCGTGGGCTCGGCCCTGGTCGCCATGGTGGGCACCAACGTGGGCGCGGGTCGTCTCGCGCGCGCCGAGCGCGTGGCCTGGATCGGCGCCGCGCTGGCCGGCGGCGTCACCGGCGCCATCGGACTCACCTTCGCCCTGTTCCCGCGGACCTGGATGGGCCTCTTCACCGCCGAGCCGGCGGTCATCGCGGTGGGCACGAGCTATCTGCGCATCGTCGGGCCCGCCTACGGCTTCTTCGGCGTGGGCCTCGCGCTCTACTTCGCCTCGCAGGGCGCGGGGCGCCTGGCCTGGCCGCTGCTCGCGGGCTTTCTCCGCCTGGTACTGGCCGCCGCGGGCGGCTGGCTGGCCACGCGCGGGCTCGGGGGCGGGCCCGAGGCCCTGTTCGTGGCCATCGCGCTGGCGCTGGTGGTGATGGGCGTGATGGTCGCGCTGCCGATCAAGGCCGGGGCGTGGCGCCGCGGCCAGGAGGACATGACATGAGCCCCTCCGCGATCTTTCGGCTGTCAACCTGATCACCATGCCCACCATGCTCGATCTGATCCGGAAGACTCAGGCGGGCGAGATCCCGCCCCCGCCCATCGCGCAGCTGATCGGCTTCCGCCTGCGCTCCGTGGAGCCGGGGCGCGTGGTGGTGGAGATGGACGCCGAGCCGCGCCACGCCAATCCCATGGGGACGGTGCACGGCGGCGTCCTCTGCGATCTCGCCGATGCCGCCATGGGCATGGCATATGCCTCCACGCTGGACGAGGGCGAGACCTTCACCACGCTCGAGCTGAAGATCAACTTTCTCAAGCCGGTGTGGACGGGCCGGCTGGTGGCCACCGGCCGGCTCGTGAAGGGCGGTCGCACGGTCGGGCTCACCGAATGCGACGTGATGGACGAGAAGGAGCGGCTCGTTGCGCGGGCGAGCAGCACACTCATGACGCTGCGGGGCGAGCCCGCCCTCGGACGCTGAGGACCCATCGGCGCGTGGCTTGACGGCCTGCGCCGCCCCTGCTAGCGTGCCGGCATGCGCTTCGAGGTCGACCTGACCGAGGAGGAAGGCGGCGTGTTCAAGGCGACCGCCGTCGCTTATCCATCGGTGAGCGCCACCGGCCGCACCGAGAAGGAGGCGCTCGGCCTTCTCATGGAAGCGATGGAGAAGTACATGCGCGCCCAGCCCAAGCCGGGCGACGCGCGCTAGCCCCGCCCCTCCTCCAGCGCCCGCCGCAGGAAGAACGGCATCAGCTCCGCGGTCTCCAGGCTCGTGGTGAGGTGCGGCACCACGTCGCGCCACCAGATCGCCGCGTGGTGAAGCGGCGCGAGCCGCCGCGCCAGCGCGAAGGCGGGCTCGTCGCGCGGTGTCCCCTTCGCCCCGGCCCACCCCTCGAGATACGCGGCGCGCACCCGAGCCGCCGCGGCGCCTCGATGGCCCCAGCGGTCCCAGAAGCCGTGGCTCCACGGCAGCATGAAAGCGCCCCAGAAGGGATGGGACAGCACCGCGTCCTCCCAGTCGAGGAACACCGGTCCGCGCCGCCCGAGGAGGACATTGCTCGCCCAGAAGTCCCCGTGATCGAGCGCGAGGGGGACGCCCAGGCGACTGAGAGCCCGCCACCGCGCCCGGAGGTCGGGCCCCAGCGCGCGGAGCCGCGCGATCTCCCGCGGGCGGAGGCGCGCGCGAGCACCCACGGCGAGCGCGCGCGAGTCGGCGAGGAGGCGCGGCAGGACGCGGCCGAGCCATACGAGGTCGCGCCGCCGATGACCGAGCGCCCGGGACAGCGCGGCGTCCCCGACGAGGGCGCGCTGGAGGCGCCCGTACTCCCGGGCCGCGCGCATCCAGTCGGCGAGGCGGCGGCTCTCGGCGAGGGGGCGGCCCTGCACCGCGCGCATGAGGAGCCAGCGCCCGCCCGCGCCCACCGCCACCACCGGCGCGATGCGCGCGGGGAAGCGGCGCGCGAGCCAGCGGGTGAAGCGTGGCTCGTGGTCACACGGCGGCTCCACCGCCTTCAGCACGTAGGCGCCCCGCCGCGTCGTCAGGCGCAGCACGGCGGAGCCTTCCCAGGTGCGAAGCTGGATGATTCGGATAGCGCGTGCGCCGACGCGGCGCTCGGCCCACCGCAGCGCTCGGGCCCGCCAGCCCGGCCGCATCCACGAGGCG
>DATEDO010000241.1:0-31016 GCA_035281625.1 Candidatus Methylomirabilota bacterium | reverse complement strand
CGCCCGCCGCCGCCGCGCCCGCCGCGCCCGCGCCGGAGCCGAAGGAGAAGCTCGCGATCAAGACATCGTTCGCCAACCTGCGGGAAGGCCCCGGCAACCGGGCCAGGATCATCGGCGTCCTCAAGCAGGGGACGCGGCTCGAGGTGCTGGAGGAGCGCGATCAGTGGTTCCGCGTCCGCGTGGAGGACGGGCGCGAGGGCTGGGTCGCCGAATCGGTGACGTCGGCTCCCGCGCGCTAGCGGGGGACGAGAACCGCCTCGGACCCTGTCCGTGTCTAAGCCGTAGTGCGCCCGCGGGAACCAAAGCGGGCGCGCGGAAAGGGCGCGGACATGGGCGGGGGCCTCGATGGCGCGAGGGCAACGCAGGCGGAGCAACGCTGGGGGCTGGTCCTGGCGGGCGGTGATGGGACGCGACTGCGCGCCCTGACCCGTCAGCTGTCCGGCGACGACCGGCCGAAGCAATTCTGTCCCGTGATGCGCGGTCGCACGCTCCTCGAGGAGACGTGGGACCGCATGGGCCGTCTCATCGCGCCCGAGCGCGCGGCGGTGGTGGTCACCGCGCACCACGCGCCCTTCTACGCGCCCCTCCTGATGCGGCTGCGCCCCGCCGAGATCGTTGTCCAGCCGGAGAACCGCGGCACCGCCGCCGGCATCCTCTATCCGATGCTGCGCCTGGCGGTGAGGGCGCCGGCGGCCAGCGTCGCGGTGCTGCCGTCGGACCATCACTTCTCCGACGACGCGCGGTTCATGGCCCGGGTGGAAGCGGCCTTCGAGGCAGTGGCGGCCCGGCCCGACCGCCTGGTCCTCCTCGGCATGGTGCCCGACTCGCCGGAGACCGAGTTCGGGTGGATCGAGCCCGGCGACCTCCTGTCGCCGGCGCACGAGCGCGAGCTCTATCGCGTGACTCGCTTCTGGGAGAAGCCGTCGGCCGAGCTGGCGGAGACGCTGCAAGCGCGCGGCTGCCTCTGGAACAGCTTCGTCATGGTCGGCAGGGTCGAGGCCTTCCTCGCCGCCATCGCGTGCGCGCTCCCCGCTCTCTACGGCGCCCTCGAGCACGCGGCGCCCGCATTCGCGACCGCGAGGGAGGCGGACGCCGTGGGTGCCGTCTATGGGGCCTTGCCCGCGACGGACTTTTCACGAGAGGTGTTGACCCCGGGCACCTCGCGGCTGGCCGTCATGCCCGTCCCGGGCGTGACGTGGAGCGACCTCGGCAGCCCCGACCGCGTGAGGCGTGCGCGGGGGAACGTCGAGGCGCTCGATCTGGCCGGCGTGGGCGTCGCCGCATGAGGCGGTGACTCTCCGCAACGAACCGACCTCGGCCTGTGTCCAACACGGTGAGCCGAGGGCTCCGGGTCAACCCAAACCAACGAGGAGGGCGAAGCATGCGGATGTGGCGTGGACGGACGGCGGGCGTCATGGCGTTGATGGTCGTGGCGCTGATGGTGGTTCCCATGGGCGGCGCGAACGCCGCGGATCAGACCGCCGGCCCCTTCATGGGCAGGGTGGTGAACGGGGGAGCGGTCACGGTGTCCCAGCAAGGCGGCAAGACGACGCTCACGCTCTCGAAGGACTTCCCGGTGCCGGGCTCACCGGATCCCCACTGGCAGCTCGTGGACACGCAGGGGACGGTATACCTGCTCGACCGGCTGAAGCTCAAGGACGACAGGATCAACACCACCATCACCGTGCCGGCCTATGTGACCAGCATCGCCAAGGTCCAGGTCTGGTGCGCGTGGGCGGAAGTGGTGCTCGGCGAGACGGCGTTCGCCTCGCCGGTGATGGCCGCGAAGTAGGCTCCTTCGTCGCGGCCGCGCGGCGGCCCGGGGGTCCACGTTCTCCGGGTTGCCGCGGGCCGTGCCGTCAAGAAAGGACATCCCCATGAACGGGCTCCGGACGTTGCTCGCAGTGTGTACGCTCCTCGTGACCGCCGTGCCGGCCCTCGGCGAGGGTATCGTGGACAGGCGCGGTCTCACCCTGGAGGGCGCCAAGCAGGTGATCGCGGCCGCGGCGGCGGAAGCGCGCCGACACAACGTAGGCGGCGCCTTCGCGGTGGTGGACGAGGGCGGCAATCTGCTCGCCGTCGAGCGCCTCGACGGCACCTTCGCGGCGAGCGGCCCGATCTCCATCGGGAAGGCGCGAACCGCGGCGGTCTTCCAGCGACCCACGCGGGACTTCGAGGCGATCATTCGCGGCGGACGCACCCCCATGCTGGCGCTGCACGACTTCACCCCCTTGCAGGGCGGGGTGCCCATCGTGATCGACGGTCAGGTGGTGGGCGCCATCGGCGTCAGCGGCGCCGCGAGCGCGCAGCAGGACGACGAGCTCGCCCTGATCGGTGCCGCCGCGGCTCGGGGATTCACCGTCACCGCCGCCGTCGCGCCTGCCGTCACGTATTTCGAGCGAAGCGCGGTGACCGCCGCCTTCGCCAAGGGAACGCCGCTCCTCGAGGTGGACGGCTACAAGATTCACGCGAGCCGACGCGAGGGGCCCGGGCTGGCGGAGGTGCATGACCGGGAGACCGACGTCGTGTACGTGCTCGAGGGGAGCGCCACCCTGGTCACCGGCGGCACCATGGTGGAGGGCAAGGTCACCGAGCCCGGGCAGGTACGCGGCCCGAGCATACGGGGCGGCGAGACGCGGCGCATCGGCAAGGGCGACGTCCTGGTGATCCCGGCGGGTGTCCCCCACTGGTTCAAGGAGGTGTCGGGACCGCTCACGTACTTCGTCGTGAAGCCCATCGGGGTGGGCGGAGCCGGACGATGATCGCGGCCGGGCGGGCGATGGTCGCGGGCCTGCTGGTCTTGACGGCGACCGGCGGCGCCGTGGCCGGTCCGCGCGCCCTCGATCCCACCGAGGGTCGGCCCGACGCGGTGGTGGATCTCGGGACCACCGAGGGCACGACCCTCGTGCGCGGCCAGTGGCGCTACCGGGACGCCCGCGTCATCGAGGTGGACTTTCGTGGACCGGGCCCGGATCTTCGGCCGTCGGGCCCGCCGGTGAGGACGCTGGATGTGACCCCGCACGCGGGAGCGCGGGACTTCGACGACAGCGACTGGATGGCCATCGACGCGCCCCACATCCAGGACCGGCGCGGCAATGGGCGGCTGGCGCTCGGCTGGTATCGGATCACGGTGACCGTGCCCGACCGCATCGGGGCCTTCGATCCCCGCGGCGCCACCGTGGTGCTCGAGGCCGTGGTGGACGACTACGCCGAGATCTGGGTGGACGGGCGGCTCCCGCGCCGGTTGGGACAGGTGGGCGGGTCGGTCATCGGCGGCTTCAACGCGCCCAATCGCGTGGTGATCGGGCGCGATGTCCGGCCCGGTCAGCGGATTCAGCTCGCCGTGTTCGGCATCAACGGCCCGCTCTCCGATCCGCCCGCGAACTTCGTGTGGATGCGTTCGGCCACGCTCGACTTCTACGAGGCGCCTCGCTTCCCGGAGGTGCCGGCGCACGTCCTCCGGCGCGATCCCGCCTTCGACGCGATCGTCCCTGCGGACCTCCGGGTCGAGAAGCTTGCGGAGGGCTTCCAGTTCGTCGAAGGGCCAGTGTGGGTGCGCGACGGCGGGTATCTCCTGTTCAGCGATCCCAACGCCAACACCATCTACAGCTGGTCGCCGGACGCCGGCCTCGCGGTGTACCGCGCCAAGAGCGGCTACGCCGGGTTCGACATCGGGGAATACGGCCAGCCTGGCTCGAACGGACTCAGCCTCGACCGCGAGGGACGGCTCCTCATCAACGAGCACGGCAACCGGCGGGTGACGCGGCTCGAGAAGACGGGCGCGCTCACGGTGCTCGCCGATCGATTCGAGGGCCGGCGCCTCAACAGTCCCAACGACCTCGTGGTGAAGTCCGACGGGGCGCTCTACTTCACCGATCCTCCGTTCGGCCTGCCGCGCGTCCATGCCGACCCTCGGAAGGAGCTGCCCTACAGCGGCATCTTCCGTCTCGCGGAGGACCGATTGCGGCTCGTGAGCACTGATCTCGCCGGCCCGAACGGGCTCGCCTTCTCGCCGGACGAGCGCTACCTCTACGTGACGAACTGGGACGAGAGAAGGAAGGTCGTGATGCGCTACGGGGTCACGCGCGACGGCGGGCTCGCGGACGGGCGCGTGTTCTTCGACATGGGCGGCGCGCCGGGCGAGGAGGCGCTGGACGGCATGAAGGTGGATACGCGTGGGAACCTCTACGTCTCGGGTCCCGGCGGGATCTGGCTGATCTCGGCCGAGGGACAGCATCTCGGCACCATCCGGCTTCCCGAGCTACCCGCCAACTTCGCGTGGGGCGACGAGGACGGGCGCACGCTCTACCTGACGGCGCGCGGGGGGCTGTATCGGATGCGGCTCAACGTGCCGGGCATCCGACCCTGAGGCGATGCTCTTCGCGCTCGCGCTGCTCGCCTTCGTGAGCCTCGGCCTCCCCGACGGCGTGCTGGGCGTGGCCTGGCCGTCGATGCGCGCCAGCTTCGGGCTGCCGCTGGCGCAGCTCGGCGTGCTGCTCGCGGCCAGCATGGTCGGCTATCTCGGCTCGAGCTTCACCAGCGGCTGGCTGGTGGCGCGGCTCGGCGTGGGGCGGCTCCTCGTGTGGAGCAGCGCGCTCATCGTGGCGAACTCGGCGGCCTACGCGCTGGCGCCGCGCTGGAGCGCGATGGTGGCGGCGGCGGTGCTGGCGGGGCTCGGCGCGGGGGCCATCGACGCCGGCATCAACGCCTTCGCCGCGGTGCGCTTTCCGCCTCGGCTCCTCTCCTGGCTCCACGCGGCCTACGGCGTCGGCGCCATGGCGGGGCCCCTCCTGATGACCGCGGTGCTCGCCGGCGGCCACTCGTGGCGCCTGGGCTACGCGCTGCTGGGCCTGGCGCTGGCGGGCATGATGGTGGCCTTCGTCCGGGCGCGGCCTCTCTGGCAGGCCCGCGCGCCGGCGGCATCGCCCGGCGCTTCGACCGCGCCGGCGCCCGCGCGCCGCCTGACCGCCACCCTCCGCCGCCCGGCGGTCTGGCTCAACGTGGCGTTGTTCTTCCTCTACACCGGCATCGAGGTCACGGCCGGGCAGTGGACGTACAGCCTCTTCACCGAGGGGCGCGGGATCACGCCGGAGCTTGCGGGGCTCCTGGCCGCGGGCTACTGGGGCGCCCTCACCATGGGTCGGATCGGCTTCGGGTGGCTTGCCGATCGCGTGCCCGCGCCGACGCTCTTGCGCGTGGCGATGATGGGGGCTCCCGTCGCCGCGCTCCTGCTCTGGCGGGCCCCCGGTGCCTGGGGGGGTGGGGCCGGACTGCTCGCGCTCGGGATCTCGCTGGCGCCCATCTATCCGCTGCTCGTCGCGGCCACGCCCGAGCGTCTGGGCGACGCCGACACCGCCAACGCCATCGGCTTCCAGGTGGCGGCGGCCTGTCTGGGCGCCGCCGTCCTGCCGGGCGCGGCGGGTCTGCTCGCCCATCGGGGGGGACTGGATGTGATCGGACCGTTCCTGCTCGGAGCGGCCCTGTTGCTCCTCCTCCTGCATGCGCTCGCGGCGCGCCGCCCCGCGCTGGCGCTCAGGCGTCCAGTCGCGGCCCGAGCGCGCGCGTGAGCTCCTCGCGCAGGGCCATGCGGGCGCGGTGGAGGCGGGACTTCACCGTGGGCACGGACTCGCCGAGGATGCTCGCGACCTCCTCGTTGTCGAGGCCCTCCACCTCACGAAGCACGACCACGGCGCGATAGTGATCGGGCAGGCGGTCGAGCGCGTGCTCGAGGGTCTTGCGCGCCTCACCGGTCAGCAGCGTCTCCTCCGGCGTCTCCGACCAGTCGGCGAGCAGGAAGGAGCGGTCGCCGTCACGGTGACCGTCGGCACGGTAGGTCGGCAGCTGCTCCTCCAGCGACACCTCGAGCTCGGCGCGCTTGCCGCGGCGCTTGATGAGGGCGGCGTTGGCGGTGACGCGGTAGAGCCAGCTGCCGAGCGCGGCCCGCCCCTCGAAGCCGTCGATCTTGCGGAACAGGGCGAGGAAGGCGTCCTGGACCACCTCCTCGGCGTCGGCGTCATTTCTCGTGATGCCGTACGCGAGGCGGTACAGCCGCCCCGTGTGCCGGTCCATGAGCACCTCGAGCGCGCTCGTGTCGCGCGCGCGCAGTCGCTGGATGAGCCGATCCTCGCCCTCAGTGCCCATTGGCTTCCCTCGCTTTCAGCTGCTCGTGCAGCAGGCGGGAGCAGTTCCGCAGGGTGACGCGGCCGCGTCGCAGGCGGGCGAGCAGATCCACGCCCTCGCGTCCGACGAAGGAGACGGCGCCGAGGTCGAGGATCAGCGGCCGGGTCGAGCCCAGCAGGGGCTCGCACACGCGGGCGAGCTCACCGACCCACGGCCCGATGATCTGACCCTCGAGGTCGACCCGGGTGCCCGTGGCGCCAGCCGTACGAACCGAAATGCGCAACATGCGTCCCGATGTGGCAAGCGCCGTGCCGGGCTGGACAGGCCGTTTTCGGGCCCGGCGCCACGAGATGTCGTGACCGCGCTCCTGCCGGTGGGGGACGCTACGAGGACTCGTGGCGGCGGCGAATCCCGAGCCGGTCCATCCGGCTGCGCAGAGTATTGGGGTGGAGCCCGAGGATGGCGGCGGCGCCCTTGGGTCCCTGCACCACCCAGTTCGCCCGCTCGAGGATGCGCAGGATGTGGGCGCGCTCCACCGCCTCCAGCGTGGCGGGCTCGGATATGGGCGGCGTGGACGGAGGCAGCGTGGGCGCTCCAGCGGCGCGCGGGGCGAGCAGGGCCGGGAAGAGATCCGCGGGAAGCTCGAGCACGGGGCCCCCGCTCAGGACCACGGCGCGCTCGACCACGTTCTGCAGCTCCCGGACATTGCCGGGCCAGTCGTAGGCGACGAGCCGCTCGAGGCCGCTCGGCGACAGGGCGGTAGCCGGGCGGCCGAATGCCTTCGCGTAGCGCCCGAGGAAGAAGGCCGCAAGCTGCGGAATATCCTGGCGCCGCTCCCGTAGCGGCGGCACGTGGAGGGGCACCACGTTCAGACGGTAGAAGAGATCGGCGCGGAAGCGCCCCTCGCGCACGGCCGTTTCCAGGTCGCGGTTGGTAGCGGCAATGACGCGCACATCGACCTTCACCGTGCGATTGCTGCCGACCGGCTCGAACTGCTGCTCCTGAAGCACCCGCAGGAGCTTGGCCTGAGCCTCGAGCGGAAGCTCCCCCACCTCGTCGAGGAATATGGTCCCCCGGTCGGCCAGCTCGAAGCGGCCGATGCGGCGGTCGATGGCCCCGGTGAAGGCGCCCTTGGCGTGGCCGAACAGCTCGCTCTCCACCAGTCCGGAAGAGAGGGCCGTGCAGTCCACCTTGACCAGGGGCCGTTCGCGCCGGGGGCTGGCACCGTGGAGCGCCCGCGCGATCAGCTCCTTGCCGGTCCCCGTCTCGCCCAGGATGAGCACCGTGGCCTCGGTGGGCGCCGCCTGTTCCACTCGCTCCAGGAGGGCCGAGAGAGCCGGGCTCGAGCCGACCAGCTCCACGAAGTTGTGGCTTTGCCGGATCTCTTCCTGGAGGTACACGTTCTCGCGCTCGAGCCGGGCCTTGAGCGCCGCGATCTCCTCGTAGGCGGTCATGTTGGCGACGGCCAGCGCTACCTGTCCGGCGACCTCCATCAGGAAGCCGCTGTCCGCCTCCGTGTAGCGGTCGGGGGTGGTGCTGGCGATGGCCAGGGTGCCGATGGCGCGTCCGCCAGCGACCAGGGGCACGCTGATGAAGGCACGAATGCCGTCCGCCAGGGCCAGGTCCTCGGCGGGGTACTGGCGCTCCACCTCGAGGTCCCGGCGGAGCAGGGGCTGACGCCGCTTGAACACGTGGCCCATGTGGCTGCCGCCGGCGGGCATCTCGAGCCCCACCACGAAGTACGAGGAGGGCACCGTGGATTCGAGCACGAAGAGGCGCAGCACGTCGCGGGCGGGATCGTGGAGGAAGATGGCGATGCGATCGAAGGGGAGGATGCGCTGGAGGGCGGGGGCCACGGCGGCGAAGAGGGTGTCGCGGGTGAGATTGCCCACCACGGCGTTGTTGATCTCCAGCAGGGCACGGTACCGCTCGGCCTGGGCGGACATCTGATCCATTCGGCTCGTGTCGTTCATGCGTTAGGCGTTCCTGACCGGCAAAGATTCTACCCGCGAACCGCTGGTCGGGCTCCCTGTGTCTAATCGGTGTGCAGCCAGAGCCGAAGGCGCCCTTGACGTGCCAGGAGGCCATCGACCTCCTCGCGGACTACCTCGACCAGACGCTGGGCGAGCGGCTTCTCGCCGAGCTCGAGCGGCACCTGGCCGACTGCGCCCCGTGCCGGGCCTATCTCCGGACCTATCGCAAGACCCGCGATCTGACCGCGCGCGCCGCGCCGGCCGACATGCCTCCGGAGCTTCGAGCGCGCCTCCGCGACTTCCTTCGCGAGCGCGTCTTGAAGGGCGAGATCTAGGCCTCGAAGCGATAGCCCTGGCCGTGAACGGTCAGGATGTGGGCGGGGCGTTCGGGGTCCGTCTCGAACTTCTGGCGCAGCCGCAGCACGTGCGTGTCCACCGTGCGCGTGGTGGGGAAGCGGTCATAGCCCCACACCTCGTTGAGCAGGCGCTCGCGGGTGAGGATCTCGGCGGGATGCTCGACCAGGTAGCGGAGCAGCTCGAACTCCTTCCGAGTCAGTACCACCTCGCGGCCGGCCTTGAACGCCCGCCGGGTGCGCGGCTCGAGCCCGGCGTCCCCGAAGGTGAAGCGCTCCGCCGTGCGCCGGGGTCCCGGCCGGCGGAGCACGGCCCGGATGCGCGCGAGCAGCTCGCGGAGGCTGAAGGGCTTGGTGACGTAGTCGTCGGCGCCCAGCTCGAGCCCGCGCACCTGGTCGGCCTCCTCGCCGCGGGCGGTGAGCATGATGATGGGGATGTCGAGACCGCGCTGACGGAGCGCCTGGCACACGTCCCAGCCGCTCTGCCCCGGCAGCATGAGGTCCAGCACGATGAGGTCGGGCGCCTCGGATACGGCCAACGCGAGGGCGCGCTCGCCGTCGCCGGCGGTGAGGGTCTGGTATCCCTCGAAGCGGAGATTGTCCTCGAGGCCGCGCACCATCTCGGGCTCGTCGTCCACGATGAGGATGCGGGGCATCTAGCCGTTCATCGTCAGGGGGAGGTGCAGGGTGAAGCGGCTGCCCTCGCCGGGGCGGCTCTGCACGCTCACCCGGCCCCCATGCGCTTCCACGATGTGCTTGACGAGGGTGAGGCCGACGCCGCTGCCGCGACGGCCCTGCGTGTCACTGGACCCGATCCGGTAGAACTTCTCGAAGATCCGCGTGTGCTCGGGAGCGGGGATGCCGATCCCGTCGTCGGCCACCTCGATGCGGACCTCGTCACCGGCGCGACCGGCTCGGATCTCGACGCGCCGGCTCTCCCCGGAGTACTTCATCGCGTTGTCCACGAGATTGGCCAGGGCCTGGGCCAGGGCCTCGGCATCCAGCGGGATCTCGGGGAGATCGGGCTCCACGCTCAGCTCGAGCTTGAAGCCGGCCTGCGCGAACGGATGCCGGAAGGCGTCGACGACCTCGTGGATCACCGGCTCGACGTGCCGCCGGACGAGCGTGTAGCGCTGGGCGCCGCTCTCGATGCGGGAAAAGTCGAGCACGTTGTCGATCAGGCGACTGAGGCGCTCGCTCTCGCGCGTGATCACGCCGTAGTACTCGCGCCGGTTCGCCTCGCTGGGCACCCGGTTCATCTCGAGGGTCTCGGCGTACATCCGGATGAGGGCCAGCGGGGTCTTGAGGTCATGCGAGACGTTGGCGACGAAGTCCGACTTGAGCCGCGCCATCTCCGATTCGCGCCGGACGAGCCGATAGCTGGCGGCGAGGCCCACGCCGATCACTCCCAGGAGGAGCACGAAGACCGCGGCGAAGAGCCCGGCCTGGCGTCGGACGGCACTGCGCGGCGAGAGCCCCTCCGGCTCGTAGAGGGCGAGCCGCCAGGTGGGCAGAGCGTCGCCGAAGGGTACCGTGAGCACGCGCTCGGCCCGATCGAGCGGGCGAGCCGCGTACACGGGACGATCGGACGCGTCCAGCACCGCGAGCACGCTCTGGCCCTCGAGGCCGGCGAGGGCCTTCTCGAGGACGCCGCGCCGGAGCTCTTGCTCGCTGAGCCGGAGCACGGCCAGGAGAGGTCCGAGCGAGCCCCCGGGGAGCGCTGCGATGAGCGCGACGTCGCCGCCGCCAAGGGACACGTGTCGCCGGCTCTCGCGATCCCAGAACCCCGGCGGGATCTCCGCGCGAAGGGCGGCGAGGGTGGCGCCCTCCTCGGGGGACCACCGGGGCGGGTAGAGAACGCCTCCGCCCCGATTCACGATGTAAGCGCTTTCGAAGAAGGGGGTCGCATGGAGCCACGCCTGGATGGAATGTGGCCGCCCCGCGGTGAACTCGGGATCGAGGACGGCCCGCCGCAGGCCCACGAGACCCTCGTCCTCCGTCTTGACCAGGGCGGTCTCGACCTTCTCCACGCACATGGTGGCCATGTCCCGGGCCTGCTCATGGACGTGGCGCTGGGCGGAGGCCTCCCAGCGGCGGAGCGAGAGCGTGGCCAGCACGGCCAGGATGGCCGAGGCCAGGAGCACCGCCCCGAAGATCAGCAGGTCCCGGCGCTTCAGGGCTCGGCCAGCAGGCGCTGGATCAGCCGCTCCATCTCCGCGTAGGCTCCCTCGCCGATGTGGGTATGGCGGATCACGCCCTTCTTGTCCACGATGACGGCCGCCGGCCAGTAGCGGTTCGCGTAGCGCTTCCAGATCACGAAGTCATTGTCCTGGACCACAGGATACGCCACCCCGAGATCCTTCGTGGCCTTGACGACCTTGTCGTACGGCTTCTCCCAGGCGAACTCCGGCGAATGGACGCCCACGATGGTCAAGCCGTTGCCCCCGTATCGCGCGTGCCAGTCCCGCAACTGCGGGATCACGTTCCTGCAGTTGTATCAGCCGTAGGTCCAGAACTCCACGAGTACGACCCGCCCCCGCAGGGCGGCCAAGGAGAGCGGCTCGCTGTTGATCCAGGGCCCGCCCGTGATTTCGGGCGCGGGCTGACCGACGCGCACGCCGACGGCGCCGGCCGGCCGCCCCCCGCTGGCGACCACCGCGCACGCGAGGATGACTCCGATGAGGCCAATCCGGTATCGCATGTCCGCCCCCCAATGATGGCCTCGACGAGCCCGCCGATTGTCACGACAGTGTGAAATCCGGAACCGCCCGAAAGAGTTGACACCGTGTTGACGAGTCGCGCGCGGGCTCGGGCTACAAGGAGGGCAGGCCGCTTCCCGGCATTGCACGGCCGAACCGGAAGCGAGCGATTGCGCGTCGAACTGATGTCAGGAGGAATGTCATGAAGAGCCTGGTGATGATCCTGGCCCCGGCCTTCTTCACGGGCGCCTCCGTCGCCTGCTTCGGCCTCTTCTCGGGCGACACGAAAGACGCCGGGGCCTGCCAGGGGCTCTCCGGGCAAGCCAAGACCGACTGCGAGCGGGAGCAGGGGGCCAAGTAGGGCCGCAGGAGCCGGATATGGTCACGCCCTACGGAGTCTTCGTGGCTACCGGCCGCGTCACGCGCCACCCGCCGCACCCCGTGCAGCTCTACGAGGCGGTGGGGCTCGGCATCGCCACCGCCTGGGGCCTGCGCGTGTGGAGGGGCCACCGCCGCCTCGCGGGGACCGCGATTGTCCTCGCCACGCTCGGCTCCGCCGCGCCGGCCCAGGCCGGCGAGGCGTGGGATTCCACCGCCTATGCCCGCGTTCTCGAGGCGCACGTGCGCCCGGCGACCATCGTCGGCATTCGTCTCGCCGCGGTAGACTACGCGGCCGTGCCGGGAGATCCGCACTACGCGCGGGCCCTCGCCGCCCTCGCCGCCGCGCGCCCGGAGGTTCTGGACGGGGACGCCGCTCGTATCGCGTTCTGGATCAACGCGTACAACCTGCTCGCCGTCAAGGCCGTGGTCGATCGTTATCCCGTGCGCAGCATCAAGGACGGCGGCACCCTGCTGCAGTCCATCTGGAAGCGGAAGGTCGGGACGGTCGGCGATCGAGAGTACGCGCTTGATGAGATCGAGCACGACATCCTCCGCGCCCGCTACCGGGACCCGCGAGTCCACATGGCCATCGTGTGCGCGTCGCTGTCGTGTCCCGATCTCCGGGGCGAGCCCTATGTCGCCGAGCGGCTCGAAGCGCAGCTGGCCGACGCCACTCGGCGCTTCCTGGCCAACCCGACCAAGGGGCTTCACCCGGCGGGCGATGGGCGAACCGCTCGGGTCTCCGCGATCTTCAAGTGGTTCGCCGGCGACTTCGGTGGACCCGACGGCGTGGCCCGATTCATCCGGGCGACGGCCGACCCTGCCGTCGCCGAGCGTGTGCGGGGGTTGGAGGGACGCGGGCTCTCCTACCTCCACTACGACTGGAGCCTCAACGATGCCCGGCGAACGGAGCGCTCCCCGTGACCGCGCGGCGGCTCTCGCACGCGGCGAGCCTGGCCACCCTCGGCGTGGCCCTCACCGCGTGCGCCACCCTCGCGCCGCCGTCCGGTTCGGGAGCGCGGGGGGTGGACGGCGCGGAGGCGGCCTGGGCCCGGGTGCTCGCGACGCATGTCCTCGACGATGGGCGGGTCGACTTCGTGGCACTCCGGCGGGATCCCCACGACCTCACCGCCTACGTGGCGTGGGTGGCCGAGCACGGGCCCCGCACCGCTCCCGCGCGCTATCCCACCGCGGCGGCGCGCCTCGCCTACTACATCAACGCTTACAACGCGCTCGCCATGTATCAGATCGTCGCCACTCCACGGCGGCCCGAGCAGCAGATCCCCTTCTTCTTCCTGACCACGGTGACGATCGACGGCCGGCGCACCTCGCTCTATCGTCTCGAGGACCTGGTGATCCGTCCCCTCGGAGAGCCGCGGGTGCACTTCGCCCTGAACTGCATGGTCCGCGGCTGCCCGCGGCTGCCTCGCGAGGCATTCGACCCCGCCCGCCTCGACGCCCAGCTCGAGCGCGAGACCCGGCGCTTCTTCAACGAGGCTACCAACGTGCAGGTGGACCCGCCCCTCGGTGTCGTGCGGCTGAACTCGATCCTGCGCTTCTACCAGAGCGACTTCCTGGCCGAGGCACCCTCGCTGATCGCCTACGCAAACCGCTACCGGGACGAGCCAATCCCTGACGGCTTGACCGTCCGGTTCATTCCGTACGACTGGACCTTGCGCCAGCGATGACGGTGGCCGCGCTCGTCGAGGCCCTTCGCAGGCCGGTGGCGGCGGACACCCCGCGCGCGCTCGCTGCCGCCTGGGGACGGATGCTGGCCGAGAGCGCCTCGACCTCCGCGTCTTCAGGGCGCCCATCGGCGACCGACTCGTATCCATGTGCGAGCTCAACGCGCTCGGAGGGCGCGATGCCTACTACGCAATGCTACGGCGGGGCGCGGGAGTACTAGGGCATGACGGCGGCTCCTCGGGTCGGCCTGCCTGTGCTCGAGAGGATGCCCCCCGGCGTCCCTGTCGCGCCCTTCGTCCGCCTCACCACCCTCTGGATCCAGATCACGGGGACCTGGTGCAATCTCGAGTGCGCGCACTGCATCAATGCCAGCGGCCCGCGCGACCCCTGGCTGGCGCCCCTGGACGGGGAGACCATCCGGCGGGCCATCCGAGAGGCGGAAGCGCTCGGGGTGAAGGACATCTACTTCACCGGGGGCGAGCCCTTCCTCCACGCGGAGATGTTGCCGCTCCTGGCCTTCGCGCTCGACCGGGCGCCGACGAGCGTGCTGACCAACGGCACCCGGATCGACGCCCGCATGGCGACCGCGCTGGCCAGGCTGGCCGCCGCCTCCCCCTACTCGCTGGAGATCCGGGTGAGCCTCGACGAGGTGGATCCCGACCTGAACGACCGGGTGCGGGGCCGGGGCGCGTGGGCCCGGGCGGTGCGGGCCATCCGGCTCCTCGACGCCCACGGGCTCTTGCCCATCGTCACCGGCACCGAGATCGTGAGCGCCGAGAGGCTCGACGACGCCCGGATGTACGACCGGTTCCGGGACTTTCTCCGGTCGCTGGGCCTCGAGAAGCCGCGCGTGAAGATCTTGCCAGTCTTTCCAGTGGGTCGCCTGGCCGGTCGATCGACCGAGCGTCTCGCCGAGGATGATCTGGCGGGATTCGATCGAGGAGCGCTCCAGTGCGCCGAGACGCGCGTGGTGGCGGACGGCGGGATCTATGCGTGTCCGATCCTCGCCGGCCTGCCCGGCGCCCGGCTGTCGGCGGGAGGCCTGGCGGAATCCTTCCGGCCGGCGCCCCTTTATCATCCCGCCTGCGTCACCTGCCACCGGACCGGCATGTCCTGCCGCAACTATTGATGGAGGAGGCACCCCGATGACCGAGGCGCCGGTCCCCGAGTATCGTCGCATCGCCGTCTTCGGCGGCGTGTACGGTAACGCCCTCGCCCTCGAGGCCACGCTCGCGGACGCCCGGCGCCGGGACGTCGATGCGGTGTTCTGCCTGGGCGACATGGGGGGATTCGGGCCGCACCCGGACCGGGTGTTCCCGCTGCTGCGCGAGGGCGGCGTGCTCACCATCCAGGGCAACTACGACGAGTCGGTCTCCGCCGGCCGAGCTGACTGCGGCTGCGGCTATACCGATCCGAGGGACAATCATTTCGCGCGCATCTCCTACGACTACACGATCACGCGGACCTCGCCCGACAACCGCGCGTGGCTGGGCGCCTTGCCACGCCACCGGCGCGTGCGACTTGGCCCGCACCGCGTCCTCATGTGCCACGGATCGCCGCGGGTCATCAACGAGTTCCTGTGGGAGTCCACCACCCCCGACGGCTTGCTCCGCCGATTCCTGCGCGAGCATGCCGCCGAGGTGCTCCTCTGCACCCACACGGGCATCAAGTGGCACCGCCCCCTCGCCGGCGAGGGACATGCCGTGAACGTCGGCGTGATCGGCCGACCGGAGAACGACGGCTCGTCCAATGTCTGGTACACCGTGCTCACCGCCGAGCCCGATCTCCGGGTCGAATTCATGCCCGTGCACTACGACTTCGAGACGCTGGCCCGCCAGATCGATCGGGAGGGGCTGCCTCCCGAGTTCGCCGAGACGGTGCGCACGGGCTGGTGGACCACGTGCCTCGAGAACCTCCCCACCCGGGAGCGGGCGCGCGGCAAGTTCTGACCGCCGCTACGAGGTCGGCGACTCCAGCCCGAGGAGCCGGTCCAGAGAGAGAGCCCCGCCACCCCGGGTGAGCAGGAAGGCCAGGAGGGAGGCCCAGGTCAGATGCTCGGAGTAGGCGCTCGGGTACACGAAGAGCTGGATCACGCAGATCATGCCGAGGAGGGGCAGCGTGGCCAGCCGGGTGGCCAGACCCGCGACCAGGAGCGCCGAGCAGCCGATCTCGAAGGTGGTGGCCATCGCCGCGGCGATCTCCGGAGGCAAGACCGGCACCATGTACTCGTCCCGGAAGAGCTGCACGGTGAGCTCCCACGAGGCGAGCTTGTTGAGCCCGGCCTTGAGGAACACGCTCGCGATGGCCAGGCGAAAGGCGAGCTGGAGCACGCTCAGGGGCAGGCGGCCGAGCAGGGTCCGGACGGCGCCGATGCGCATGCGCAGGCCGGGGGTCGGGGCGGCGGACATGGTCCGTGTGGTCAGCATGGATGCGTCTCCTCTCGTGCGGGGGTGAGGGTGAAGTCGACGAGCAGGCCTTCGGTGAAGAGCGCGCCCAGCGCGGCGCCGAGATCCAGCCCGGCGTCCGCTGCCAGGGCCTCGGCGCTCGCGCCCTCGAGCGTTCGGCCCTCGGCGAGCCGCGCGCGCAGGGTCCATTCGCCGGCGGGGACGCCGCGGAATACCGCCTCGTCGCGGGCGCGGCGCACCTCGAGATGGACGGGCCCCGTGTCGAGCCCTACGCTGACCTCCGGGTCGGCGCCGGGCTGATTGGCGTGCCAGATGCGATCCACGGGATAGGGCGAGGCCAGGTAGCGAACGGACGGGTCGACGGTGAAGACGAGCCGCGGGGTGTCGTCCCCTCCGAGCGCCGCCAGTGCCGCGGCGAGCGCGGGGGCGGCGGGCGCGTCCACCGCCGGCGCGTGGTACGCGGCGTGCAGCGCCCACTCCAGGCGCGCGACGTCGGGCAGGTAGGGCAGCGCACGGCAGGGCGGAAAGCCGGCGAGGAAGTCCGCGAAGCCGGCGCCGTAGGCGAAGAGCCGTGGCTCCGCGGGCGGCTCGCTGCGGATGTAGGTGTCGGCCGCGTAGGCGAAGAAGCGTGCGTCCACCAGGCGGCAGACGACGGGATAGGTGTCCTCCAGCACCGCGGTGAGGCTCGTCTGCACGTGGTGGCGGTAGATGGCGAGCCTCGCCATCGGGGGAAGGCGGTCCGGCGCCACCGCCGCGACCGCCGCCGCCGCGTCGCCGCCCAGGAGCGCGGCGCGTAGCCCGCGCTGGAGCTCAGCCAGCGAGGGCATGGTGCCGCCCGTCCCGCGGCGCCCCGAGCCGGCGATCGGCAACCGCGGCTTCCTCTCGCAGCACGGCGAGATCCGGCAGGTCCGTGTCCCACTCGATCAGGGTCGGGACGGGCCCGAAGCGCGCGAGCGCGGCCTCGTAGAGGTCCCACACGGCGGGCCGGACGCGCGAGCCGTGGTCGTCGATCAGCACCGACACCCCGTCCGCGTCGTTCTCCCCATGACCGGCCAGATGGATCTCGCCGACCGCGCCCGCGGGCAGACGGTCCAGGTAGTCGAGCGGCTCGATTCCCACGTTGGCGGCGCTGACGAAGAGATTGTTGACGTCGCAGAGTAGGCCGCACCCCGTCCGGCGCGCCAGCTCGGCGAGGAACTCCGCCTCGGGGATGGGCGAGTCCAGGAAGCGAAGATAGCGTGACGGGTTCTCGACGAGCAGCCGCCGGCCCAGCCGGTCCTGCGCGTGCCCGAGATTGTCCGCCACGACGTCCAGCGCCTCCTCCGTGTAGGGCAGCGGCAGGAGATGGTTGAGATACGCCCCGTCGCTCACGCTCCAGGCGAGATGCTCGGACGCGAGGCAGGGCTCCAGCCGATCGGCGAGGGCGCGCAGACGGTCGAGATGCGTGAGGTCCAGGCCCTCGGCGCTTCCCAGCGAGAGCCCGACGCCGTGGAGCGAGATGGGATAGTCCCGGCGGAACGCCTCCAGGCGCCTCAGGGCGGGGCCTCCACCCATGTAGTTCTCGGCGTGGACCTCCAGCCAAGGAATGTCGGGACGGGTGGCGAGGATCTCGTCGACGTGCGGGGCCCGGAGCCCGATTCCGGCCCTGGCCCGCGTCCGGCCCGTCATGCTGAGCATTCGCCACCCGTCCCGGCGAGCGCGCGTCCTACGCCCGCTTGGGCTGAAGGCTGCCGCCCACGATCCGGTCGCAGGAGCCCTTGGGCATGTAGATCCAGGCGTCGCCCTGGTTGTCCTTCCTGGACGTGCCCGCGCACGAGGTGTTGGCGGTCTGGCAGTCGTTCTTGCCGGCCTTTGCGACGCCGTAGCACTTCTCGGACTCGAACTTGGGTGCCGGCGCAGGCCCGGCCTGAGCCAGCGAGAAGTACGGCAGGCTGAGGGCGGCGGCGACGGCGGAGATCACGACGGCCTTGGACGACTTGTTCATGGGCTGTCCCTCCTTGGGGTGGTGGTGGCTGCATCGTCTTGGACACGGGGGCCTCCCCGCGCGGTTCGCCGGGGAGGGCTCGGCCATGTCCTCCTGGGCGCCTTGGACGCCGGTGGCGGATCCGGAGGTTCGCGGCGAACCGCCCGGGCCACCGGCGGAGTCCAAGGGGCATGGAAGGTGGAAGCGCTGACGGCGTTCGGGCCAGCGGTCGCATCCTGGCCCGGCCGTCCACCTCGCTGGCGCCGCGCATCGTCGTGATGGGCGGCGGCTTCGCCGGAGTCACCACGGCCCTCGAGCTCGGGCGGCGCTGCTCGGGCCAGCTTCCCGTCCACGTGACCCTGGTCAGCAACCGAAACTTCCTCCTCTTCACGCCCATGCTCGCGGAAGCCGCGACCGGCGCGGTGGAGAGCCGCCACGTGCTGCATCCCCTTCGCCCCCTCTGTGGCCGGTGGGGCGTGGAGTTCGGCGAGATGGAGGTGGAGGGGGTGGATCTCGCCCGGCGGCAGCTGACGGTGCGGCATCACCGGTCGCTGGTGCGACAGCGCGTCCATTACGATCGCCTGATCATCGCGCTGGGCGCTACCCCGAACACCGCGGTGGCCCCGGGCGCGACCGAGCACGCGCTCACGTTCAAGAGCGCGGGGGACGCCATCCGCATCCGCAATCACGTGATCGACCTCTTCGAGTCGGCCGCCCTCACCGAGGATCCGTGGACCCGGCGCCGCCTGCTCACCTTCGTGGTGGTGGGGGCGGGCCACGCCGGCACCGAGCTGGCGGCCGCGCTGGAGGAGCTGGCGCGCGGCATCCTGGTGCGCCACTACCCGACGATTCGTCCGGAGGAGGTACGGCTGGTCCTGGTGGGGGGCGCGGTGTTGCCCCAGACCGCGCCCGATCTGGCCGCGTACACGACGTCGCGTCTCCTCGCCCGGGGGATCGAGCTCGAGACGGGACGAGCCGCGCGCGTCTCGGGCGAGGGCCTCACGCTCGCCGACGGCCGCCTTCTCGAGAGCCGCTGCGTGATCTGGACGGCGGGCAATCGCGTGAGCCCCGTGGTCGCCGCCCTCGATCTTCCGAAGACGAAGGACGGACGCCTCAGAGTGAACGAGCGCTTCGAAGTGGAAGGCGCGCCCGGCGTCTACGCCCTCGGCGACAACGCCGCCCAGACCGACCCTCACACCGGGCAACCCTATCCCGCCACCGCGCAGGTGGCGCTGCGCCAGGGCCGGGCGCTGGCGGAGGTGATCGAGGCCCAGCTGACGGGGCGCCCCGCGCGGCCCTTCGCCTTCCGGCTGCTGGGCGAGATGGTGCCTCTCTCCCGGCGGACCGCGGTGGCCGACCTCCGCGGGCTCAAGCTCTACGGCTTCCCCGCGTGGCTCATGTGGAAGACGGTGTACATGCTGAAGCTACCGACCCTCGCCCAGCGCCTGCGGGTGGTGCTCGACTGGACGGTCGAGCTCTTCTTCGAGCGTGACGTCTCCGAGCTGTCCGTGGAGGAAGGGGCGGGAGCCCCGAGGTAATGCCCATGCGACCCCCGATCGTTCGTCTGGCTCTCTGGCGGCGGCTCGCCGTGCGGCTCGCCGCCGCCTTCGTCCTGCTCGCCGCCGTCGGCATCCTCGCCAGCGGCTTCGTGCAATACCGCGCGCAGGATGCCGAGCTCCGGCGATCGCTGGGGGCGCTGCTGCTCAACATCGCGCGCACGGGGGGCCTGCTGATCGACGGTGACCTCCACGCGCGCCTTGGCTACGATGCGGCCGCGTACGCGGCCATTCGTGATCGCCTG
The DNA here is from genome assembly GCA_035281625.1 of Candidatus Methylomirabilota bacterium. Classification (GTDB taxonomy): domain Bacteria; phylum Methylomirabilota; class Methylomirabilia; order Rokubacteriales; family CSP1-6; genus DASRWT01. Next base: position 11,635 of record DATEDO010000241.1, on the reverse strand, counting down.
CTCCTCATCCAGGACGCCAACGGGCTCGACGAGTCGCTCTACACCCTGACCGACGTGCAGGGCGATCGCGCGCGGCTCGGAGTCATCGGCAACGGCCTCGGCACGGTCGGATCGGACTACCATCTCCAGCCGAGCATTCAGGGAGTGGTGCGTCGCGCCTTGGTCGAGGGCACGCCCGGCTTCACGGATGTCTACACGGGCCCCGACGGAGCGTGGATCAGCGCCTTCGCGCCGATTCGCGACGGATCGCAGACGATCATCGCGGTGCTGGCGGTGGACTACCGCGCCAACACCTATCTGGCCGCCCGCGACGCCGTGCGGCGGCGCCTGTACTGGAGCACTCTGGTGGGCGCGGGCCTTGCCTTGATCGCCAGCGTCGTGCTGGCGCGGCATATCACGCGTCCGCTCGCCGCCCTCCAGGCCCTGGCCCACGGCGTGGTGGAAGGCGATCTCATGCCGCGGCGGGCGGTGCGGGCCCGGGACGAGATCGGGCTCCTCGCCAACGTGCTGCACCTCATGGTGGACCGCCTCCGCGTGTCCCAGAAGAGCGTGGTGGACGTGTTGATCCGGGCCCTGGAGGCGCGGGACGGACGCGCGGGGTCCCTCGACCGGATGGCGGCGGCGTCCCGCGAGCTGGCCCGGGGCCTCGGCCTTTCCCCCGCCCAGCAGGAGGCCCTGGAGCTGGGAGCGCGGCTCCACGACATCGGCGAGGTCCAGACGCCGGAGGCGGTGCTCGGCCACCCCGGCCCGCTGTCCGCGGCGGAGCGCGCCGTGGTCGAGCGGCATCCCGCCGCCGGGGTGGAGATCCTGGAGACGGTGCCGCTGCTCACGCCCGCGCTCGACATCGTGGGCAGCCATCACGAGCGCTGGGATGGCGGAGGCTATCCCCAGGGCCTGCGCGGGGAGGAGATCCCGCTGGCCGCCCGTATCTTCGCCGTCGTGGACACGCTCGACGCCCTCACGCATGATCGGCCGTACCGGCGCGCCTGGGAGATGCCCGAGGCGCTGGCGCTGGTGGCGGCGGAGGCGGGGAAGCAGTTCGATCCCCGCGTCGCGGCCGCCGCCCAGGCCATTCCCGCCGCGCGCTGGGCCGAGCTCTTGCTCGGCCGCACCGAACCGGCCTGAGGGCGTGTCCTAGGGACATGCCGGGAGAGACCGCGATGAACGCACAACCGCTCAAGGGACAGACGGCGCTCGTGACCGGAGCCAGCTCGGGGATCGGCGAAGGCGTGGCGCGGGCGCTCGGCGCGGCCGGCGCCGACGTCGTGGTCAATTACGTGACCCATCCAGAGACCGCCGAGCGCGTGGCCGCCGAGATCCGATCGAGCGGGGTGCGCGCGCTCGCCATCCGGGCCGACGTCTCCCGTGAGGACGACGTGGAGACGATGTTCGCGGAAATGGTCTCGCGGTGGGGCGGGGTCGACATCCTCGTCAACAACGCGGGCCTGCAGCAGGACGCCGCCTTTCCCGACATGACCCTCCAGCAGTGGAACACCGTTCTGGGCGTGAACCTCACGGGCATGTTCCTCTGCTCGCGCGAGGCCGTCCGCCACATGATCCGGCGCGGCATACGCGAGGGGGTGTCGCGGGCGGCGGGGAAGATCATCTGCATGTCCTCGGTGCACCAGCGCATCCCGTGGGCGGGGCACGTCAACTATGCCGCCTCCAAGGGCGGGGTGATGGCGTTCATGGAATCGCTGGCCCAGGAGATGGCGCCCCACCGGATCCGCGTGAATTCCATCGCGCCCGGCGCGATCCAGACGCCCATCAACCGCGCCGCGTGGGAGACGCCCGCTGCCCTGAAGGACCTGCTCCAGCTCATTCCCTACGGCCGCATCGGGCAGCCCGTGGACATCGGCAAGGTCGCCGTGTTCCTCGCGTCCGACGACTCGGACTACATCCACGGCCAGACGATCTTCGTGGACGGTGGTATGACCCTCTATCCCGAATTCGCGCGGGGAGGTTGAGATGTCGCATTACGACGTTGCGATCATCGGCAGCGGGGCGGGGGGCGGCACCCTGGCCCATGCCCTGGCTCCCACGGGCAAGCGCATCCTGCTCCTCGAGCGTGGCGGCTATGTGCCGCGCGAGCGTGATAACTGGAGCACCCGCGCCGTCAACCTCGAGGGGAAGTACCAGACCAAGGAAGTCTGGCGGGATGGGGAGGGGCGCGAGCTCCACCCGCACACCAACTACTACGTGGGCGGCAATACGAAGTTCTATGGCGCCGCGCTCTTTCGCCTGCGCCGGGAAGACTTCGGGGAGGTGCGTCACTGGGGCGGTGTCTCGCCGGCCTGGCCCATCGGCTACGACGAACTCGAGCCCTACTACACGCAGGCGGAGCGCCTCTACCACGTGCACGGCGAGCGCGGCGCCGACCCCACGGATCCGCCCGCGAGCGCGCCCTATCCGCATCCGCCGGTCAGCCACGAGCCGCGGATCCAGGCGCTGGCCGAGGACTTCATGCGCCAAGGGCTCCAGCCCTTCCCGGTCCCGCTCGGGATCATGCTGGACGAGCGCAACCCGCGGCGAAGCGCCTGCATCCGCTGCGCGACCTGCGATGGGCACCCCTGCCTGATCAACGCCAAGTCCGACGCGCAGGTGGTGTGCGTCGACCCCGCGCTCGCGCATCCCAACGTGACGCTCTTGACCGACGCGTACGTCGAGCGGCTCGAGACCAGCGCCTCGGGACGGGAGGTCACCCGCATCCTCGTCCAGCGCGGCGAGGCCCGCGAGGCGCACTCGGCGGACGTCGTGGTGGTCTCCGCGGGAGCGATCAACTCCGCTGCGCTCCTGCTCCGCTCGATGGGCGAGCGCCACCCCCACGGGCTCGCCAACGGCTCGGGCGTCGTGGGCCGCCACTACATGGGGCACGTGAACTCCATCCACCTCGCGCTCTCCCGCTGCCCCAATCCCACCGTGTTCCAGAAGACGCTGGCCCTCAACGACTTCTACTGGGGCTCGCGCGAGTGGAGCTTTCCCATGGGGCACATCTCCTTCGTCGGCAAGGTGGACGGCGACACGCTCCGGGCGGGCGCCCCCGCCATCGCGCCGGGCTGGACGCTCGAGCTCATGGGCCGCCACTCGCTGGACTTCTGGCTCACCTCGGAGGATCTGCCCGACCCCGACAATCGGGTGATGCTCGACCGGAGCGGCGGCATCGTGCTCCAGTACAGCCCGAACAACACCGCGGGGCACCAGCGCCTCGTCGCCACGCTCGAGCGGCTCATGCAGCAGCAGACCAAGTGCCGCGTCCACGGGGACGATTGCCACCAGGGCCTCTTCGCCCGCAATCTCTTCGTGGGGGAGCGCATCCCGCTGGCCGGCGTGGCCCATCAGAACGGCACGGTGCGATTCGGCCGCGACCCGCGGACCTCCGCGCTGGACCCCTTCTGCCGGGCCCACGAGGTCGACAACCTCTACGTCGTGGATGCGAGCTTCTTCCCGTCGAGCGGAGCGGTGAATCCCGCGCTGACCGTCATGGCCAACGCGCTGCGGGTGGCCGATCACCTCAGGACGCGGCTGGGATGAGCGGAGGCGGGGGGCGCTCCATGCGGGACGCGCTGGGGCGCCACTGGCCCGAGTATCTGATGGAGGCCGCGGGCCTGGGGCTCTTCATGCTGTCGGCCTGCCTCTTCACGACGCTCATCGAGCACCCCGGCTCGCCGGTGCGGCAGGCGATCACGACCCCGATCCTGCGGCGCGTGCTCATGGGCGTCGCCATGGGGCTCACGGCGGTGGGCATCGTCTACTCGCGCTGGGGACAGCAATCGGGCGCCCACCTGAATCCGGCCGTGACCCTCACCTTCCTGCGGCTCGGCAAGGTCGCGGGCTGGGACGCCGGTTTTTACGTGGTCGCCCAGCTCCTGGGCGGGGCGGTGGGCGTGGCGGTGGCCGGCGTCGCGCTGGGCGGCCTCCTCACCGATCCCGCGGTGAATCACGCGGTGACGCAGCCGGGCGCGCCGGGCATCGCGGTCGCGTTCGTGGCGGAGGCGGCGATCTCCTTCATTCTCATGTCGGTCGTGCTCGCGGCCTCCAATACGGCGCCGCTCGCGCGCTTCACCGGCCTCCTCGCGGGGGCGCTCGTCGCGACCTACATCACCGTCGAGGCGCCGCTGTCCGGCATGAGCATGAATCCCGCGCGCTCCCTCGCGTCCGCCCTGGGCGCCCACGCGTGGCGCGCGCTGTGGCTCTACTTCGTGGCGCCCCCGCTGGGCATGCTCCTGGCCGCCGAGCTCTATCGTCGCCTGGCCGGGCCGAGCGGGATCATCTGCGCGAAGCTCCACCACACGCGCCGCCGGCGCTGCATCTTCCGGTGCGGCTACGCCACGGGTGCGCTCGTCCTGGCGCTCCTTGGGGGCGCCGGGGGCGCCCTCGCCCAGGCGCCCACCGCGGAGCCGGGCGGCCGCGCGAGGGCGGTGACGGTGGTCGGCATGACCGTCTCGGATCTCGATCGCGCGGTGGACTTCTACGGGCGGGTGCTGGGGTTCGAGCGCGTGTGGGAGACCGAAGTGGCGGGCGCGGCGTACGAGCGCCTCCAGGGTCTGTTCGGCGTTCGCATGCGCGTGGCGCGGCTCCGGCTGGGCGACGAGCGCATCGAGCTGACGGAGTATCTCGCGCCGTCGACCGGCCGCCCGATCCCCCCGGACTCGCGCAGCCAGGACCGCTGGTTCCAGCACATCGCCATCGTGGTGAGCGACATGGACGCGGCGTATCGCCGGCTGCGCGAGCATCGGGTGCGCCACGCGTCGTCGGGTCCCCAGCGGCTGCCGGACTGGAATCCCAGCGCGGGGGGGATCGAGGCCTTCTACTTCAAGGATCCCGACGGACACGTGCTGGAGCTGATCGCCTTCCCCCCCGGCAAGGGCGACCCGCGCTGGCGCGAACGATCCCGAGGGCTCTTCCTCGGCATCGATCACACCGCCATCGTGGTGGCCGACACCGACCAGAGCCTGCGGTTCTATCGCGATACGTTGGGACTCGCCGTCGCCGGCACCAGCGAGAACCACGGGACGGAGCAGGAGCATTTGAACAACGTGTTCGGCGCGCGGCTGCGCATCACCACGCTACGCGCGTCGGCGGGGCCCGGTATCGAGCTCCTGGAGTACCTGGCGCCCGGCGACGGGCGGCCCATCCCGCCAGATACCCGCGCGAACGACTTGATCCACTGGCAGACTACCGTGGCGGTGGGCGACCTGACGGCGGCGGCAGCGCGGCTGCGGAAGGCGCGGGCGGCCTTCGTGTCGCCCGATGTGGTGGACCTCACGGACGCGGCCCTGGGCGCTCCCGCCGGCCTGACGGTGCGGGATCCCGACGGTCACGTCATGCGGCTGATTCCCTGAGGCCGAGGGAGCGGGAGGATGACAGTGAGGGGCACGGAGCAGCAGCGGCTGGACGATGCGGGGGCGCGGGTCAAGCACTGGAAGCGCTGGGGCCCCTACCTCTCCGAACGACAGTGGGGCACGGTGCGCGAGGACTACAGCGCCAACGGCGATGCCTGGGCCTATCTCCCTCACGACCACGCTCGGTCCCGAGCCTACCGCTGGGGCGAGGACGGGCTCCTGGGCATCTCCGACAACCATCAGCGGCTCTGCTTCGCCCTCGCCCTCTGGAACGGGCGGGATCCCATTCTCAAGGAGCGGCTGTTCGGGCTCACGAACGGCGAGGGCAATCACGGCGAGGACGTGAAGGAGTACTACTTCTATCTCGACTCCACGCCCACCCACTCGTACATGAAGGGACTCTACAAATATCCGCAGGCGGAGTTCCCCTACGCCGCCCTCGTGGAGGAGAACCGCAAGCGGAGCCGCGCGGAGCCGGAGTACGAGCTGATCGACACGGGCGTCTTCGCCGGCGACCGCTACTGGGACGTCACGGTGGAGTACGCCAAGGCCGACGTCGACGACATCCTGATCCGCATCACCGCGGCCAACCGCGGCCCCGAGCCCGCCGAGCTCCACGTGCTGCCGACGCTCTGGTTCCGGAACACCTGGGCCTGGGACGCGGGGGCGAAGCGGCCGCGGCTCTCCGTGGGCCCGCACGGGGCCGGCCACGTGACGGTGCAGGCCGAGCACCCGACGCTGGGGGCGCGGCGCCTGTTCGCTGAAGGCGCTCCACGGCTCCTCTTCACCGAGAACGAGAGCAACACCGCCCGGCTGTTCGACGCCCCCACCATCACTCCGTACGTGAAGGACGGCATCGGCGAGGCCATCGTGGCTGGACGGCTCGACGCGGTGAATCCCGCCGAGGTGGGCACCAAGGCCGCCGCGCACTACCGGATCAGCGCGCCCGGCGGCGGCGCCGTGGTGCTGCGCCTGCGGCTCAGCGAGGGGACACCGGGGGACGGACCCTTCGCGGCCTTCGACGCCACCGTCGAGGCTCGGCGGGCCGAGGCCGACGCCTTCTACGCGACGCTGCTCCCCGCCGAGCGGTCCGAGGACGCCCGCCGCGTCATGCGCCAGGCGGCGGCGGGACTCCTGTGGAGCAAGCAGTTCTATCACCTCGACGTGCGCCGCTGGCTGGCCGGCGACCCGACCCAGCCCGCGCCGGCCCCGACCCGCGCGCTGGGCCGGAACCGCGGGTGGGAGCATCTCTACAACGAAGACGTGATCTCCATGCCGGACAAGTGGGAGTACCCCTGGTACGCGGCGTGGGACCTCGCGTTCCACATGATCCCGCTGGCCTTGCTGGACCCGGAGTTCGCCAAGGCGCAGCTGATCCTCTTCCTGCGGGAATGGTATCTCCACCCGAACGGCCAGATGCCCGCTTACGAGTGGAACTTCAGCGACGTGAACCCACCCGTGCACGCCTGGGCGGCCTGGCGGGTCTACAAGATCGATCGGCGGCTGCGCGGCGGCAAAGGAGACCGGCTGTTCCTCGAGCGGGTGTTCCACAAGCTCTTGCTCAACTTCACGTGGTGGGTGAACCGGAAGGACGCCGAGGGCAAGAACGTGTTCCAGGGCGGATTCCTCGGCCTGGACAATATCGGCGTCTTCGACCGCTCGGCGCCGCTGCCCGGCGGGGGGCATATCGAGCAGTCGGACGGCACGAGCTGGATGGGGATGTACTCGCTCAACATGCTGGCGATCGCGCTCGAGCTGGCGCAGGACGATCCCGCCTACGAGGACGTCGCCAGCAAGTTCTTGGAGCACTTCATGTACATCGCGCACGCCATGCACCACCTGGGGGATGAGAGCGGGATCAGCCTCTGGGACGAGGCCGACGGCTTCTACTACGACGTGCTGCACGCGGACGGCCGGGCGCCCATCTCCCTCCGTGTCCGCTCGATGGTGGGGCTGATTCCGCTGTTCGCGGTGGAGACGCTCGAGCCCGAGCAGGTGGACCGCCTGGAGGGCTTCAAGCGCCGCATGCAGTGGTTCGTGGAGAACCGCCCGGATCTCGCCGATCACATCGTCGAGGTGCAGCGGCTCGACGGCAAGGTCCGGCGCCTGCTGTCCATCGTGACCCAGCCCCAGCTGCCGCGAGTGCTGCGGTACATGCTCGACGAGGCTGAGTTCCTCTCGCCCCATGGCATCCGCGCGCTGTCCCGCCACCATCGCGAGCATCCCTACGTGCTCGAGATGGACGGCATGCGACATCGGGTCGACTACGAACCGGCGGAGTCCAGCACGCCGCTCTTCGGCGGCAACTCGAACTGGCGGGGGCCCATCTGGTTCCCGGTGAACTATCTCCTCATCGAGTCGCTCCAGAAATTCCACTGGTTCCTGGGCGACGCCCTCAAGGTGGAGTGTCCGCAGGGATCCGGGAGGCGGATCAATCTCTGGGACGTCTCGGTGGATCTGTCCCGCCGGCTCTCCCGCATCTTCCTCCGAGGGTCGGACGGGCGCCGGCCCGTGTTCGGCGACCGGGACGCCTTCCAGCGGGACCCCCTCTGGCGAGACCTCGTGCCCTTCCACGAGTATTTCCACGGAGAGACCGGCGTCGGGCTGGGCGCCAGCCACCAGACCGGCTGGACCGGGCTCGTGGCCAAGCTCATCGCCCAGAGCGGCGAGTAGCGCGGGCTACCGCAGCAGCGCCCAGCCCAGCAGCAGCGTCGCCAGGGTCAGCGGCACGCCGAGGCGGGCGTATTCCACGAAGCCGATCTCGATGCGGGCATCGCGGGCGGCCTCCACCACAATCAGGTTCGCGACCGATCCGATGAGGGTCAGGTTGCCCGCCAGGGTCGAGGCCATCGCGACGAGCAGCCAGGCGTGCCGCGCGTCCCCGACCGTGACCACCACCGGCTTGAGCAGGAGCACCGCCGGCACATTGGAGACGAGATTGGACAGGGCCGCGGTCACTGCGATCAGCACCGGCGGCTCGTGGAGATTGGCCCGGCGCGCGACGGCGAGCAGATCCTCGGCGAGCCCGGAGTCCTCCACCGCGCCGATGACCACGAAGAGTCCGGCGAAGAGCACGAGCAGGCTCCAGTTGATCTCCGCGTACACCTTCTCGGGCTTCACCCGCCGGGTGATCAGCGTGTAGGCGGCGCCCGCCAAGGCGACGAGGGCGATCGGCACCCCGGCGAGGAAGGCCGCCAGCATCACCAGGACCACCACGCCGGTCTTCCACATCAAGGGATAGTGAAGGGCGAGTCGCTCATCCGGTCCTACCGGGACCAGGGCGGGAGGCAGGCGCCGCCGGTAGGTGAGCCAGACCGCCAGGAAGACCGCGGCGAGCCCGGCGATGGCCACGGGCGCTTCCGCGACGAGGAACGCGCGGTAGCTGATCCCGGAGTAGCTGCCCACCAGCATGTTCTGCGGATTGCCGGTGAGGGTGGCCACGCTGCCGACATTCGAGGCCGCCGCCAGCGCGATGAGATAGGGCACGGGCGGGAGCGCATGCCGCCGCGTGAGCTCCACCACGAGCGGCGCCAGCACGAGGCACACGACGTCGTTGACGAAGAGGGCGGAGAGGACTCCCGCCGCGCCCACGAGCACCGCCAGCAGGGTCACCGGCGTCCGCGCCAGCCGCACCGTCTCGCGCGTCACCAGCGCGAAGAAGCCGGACAGGCGCAGAGAGGCGCCCACCACCATCATTCCGAATAGCAGCACGAGGGTGTGGGCGTCCACCGCGGCGACGGCGCGGTCCCAGGGAATGGCGCCGGTCGCCACCGCGGCGGCGGCGCCGACGATGGCGATGCCGGTGCGATCGAGGCGGAAGCCCGGCACCCGACCGAGGGCCAGGCCCAGGTAGGTCATGACGAAGATGGCGAGCGTGAGGGCGCGGGCCGCGGTCACGACCGGAGGCGGGCGAGGGCGCCCAGCCCGTCGTACGCGGCGTACTTGTACGCCTCACCCAGGCTCGGGAAGTTGAACACCGCGTCGATGAAGCCGTCGATGGTGCCGCCGGCCTGGAGCACCATGACGCCAACGTGGACGAGCTCGGCGGCATCCTCGCCCACGATGTGCACGCCGAGCAGCCGTCGCGTCCCGGGATCGAAGACGAGCTTGAGGAGGCCGGACAGGTCGCCGGTGATCTGGCCGCGCGCGTTGCCCCGATACTCCGCGCGCCCGACGCAGAAGGCGAGACCCTTCTCGCGGCAGCTCTCCTCGGTCTCGCCCACCATGGAGACCTCGGGGATGCTGTAGACGGCCAGGGGGAGCACCTGCGAAACCGCCCGCTTGTACTCGAAGCCGAAGGCGTGGCACACCGCGACTCGGGCCTGCTCCATGGAGGTGGAGGCCAGGGCGGGGAAGCCGATCACGTCGCCCGCCGCGTAGACGTGGGGCAGCACGGTCTGGAAGTGGTCGTTCACCGGGATGTGCCCGCGGTCACCGACCGAAATGCCGGCGCGCTCCAGGCCGAGGCCGGCGGTGTTGCCGAGGCGGCCGGCTGCGACCAGGACCGCATCCGCCTCCACCGTGCGGCCGCCGCGCAGGGTCAGGCGCACGACGTCGGGATCGGCGCCCACGCCGGCCACGCCGGCGCCGAGGGCGAACCGCACCCCCAGGAGCTCCATCTGCAGGCGCAGGCGCTCGGCGATCTCCCCGTCGAGAAAGCTCAGGAGCCGCGGCCGCCCGTCGATCACGTGGACGGTGATGCCCAACGCGGCGAAGATGCAGGCGTACTCGCAGCCGATGACGCCGGCCCCCACCACCGCGAGCCGCCGGGGTAGGTGGGGCATGGCGAGGATGGAGTCGCTGTCGTAGAAGCGGGGGTCGTTCCGCGGGAAGTCCGTGCCCCGGTTGGGTGTGGAGCCGGTGGCGATCAGGATGACGGGCGCGGTGAGCCGCAGCTCGCCGTCGGGCCGGTCGCCCACGATCAGGGTGTACGCGCTCTCGAAGCGCCCCGTCCCGCGCACGAGGTCGATCCCGTGGCGGGCCACGTTGTGATCCACGGCGGCCCGGAGCGCGCGGACGACGTCGCGCTCGCGGTGCATGAAGTGGCCCACGGTCAGATCGCCGCCCAGGGCATAGTCCACGCCGTAGAGGCCCCGCTGCCGGATGCCCGAGTAGTAGAGCGCGGTCTCGCGCAGGGTCTTGGACGGCACGGTGCCGCTGTTGATGCCGGCGCCGCCGAGATGGGGCGCCCGCTCGACCAGCGCCACGCGCTTCCCGAAGTACGCGGCCTGCGCCGCGCCCTTTTCACCCGCGGGCCCCGCGCCGATCACGATGAGGTCGTACGTCTTCGCCGACATCGGCCGATGATTACCACGGAATCCCGAGACGCACGCAGAAGATTCCCGTAACCGAAATAGCCCCCGCGTGGCCGACTCGCGCTCCCCATGTACACGGTAAGTCCGACTCGTGCCAGTCGCGCTGTCTCACCTCGGTCACGGTGAGAGCGCCTCTTTGTCGGGCGCGGCGCCGCATGCAGGATCAGCAGCGACGCGCGGGCGGGGCGCGATGACTCGGTCGAGCCGCGTCGCGCACCCATGACGGGGGCGCAGGTCCCATGGCACATCACTTGCTCTCCTGTGTGCCCAATGCGAGCGCCGACGATTCATCGGATTTCTGCGCTGATGCGGACAGCGGCGCTCGCGGGGGTCATGGTCTTTGCCGCCGCATGCGCGGCGCGCCAGGGCGCGGAGCCGCAGACGGGCTCGGCATCGCCGCTGCCGCCTGAGGCCGCGCGCGCCACCGCCAACGCGGAAGGCGGCGCGGGCGTGGCCGCCATCAACAGCGGTATCTTTCGGCAGGCCGCCGGCGCCACCGCTGCCCCCGCGGATCTCCCCCTCGGTCCCGGTGATCTCCTGGAAATCTCGGTGGTGGACATGCCGGAGATTTCGGGTCGTCGCGTTCGGATTCCGCGCCAGGGCACCGTGAACCTCCCGCTCCTGGGCGATGTCATGGTGGCGGGCCGAACCTCCGCCGAGGTCGAGGAGGATCTGCGGAAGCGGCTGCAGGACAAGTACATGCACGACCCGCAGGTCGCGGTGTTCGTGCACGAGCGCCGGAGCCAGCGCGTGTCCGTGCTGGGAGCGGTGAAGAAGGGTGGCGTGTTCGAGCTCTCGGGCCGCATGCGCCTGGCCGACGCGCTCGCCATGGCCGAGGGCCTCACCGACGACGCCGATCAGGTCATCTTCCTCTTCCGCCGAGCGCCCAGCGACGTGGTGGCGCGGGTGGCGGCGTCGCGCGGGATCCAGGGCGCGGCGCCCGCGGAAGGCACGTCCGCCCAGGGCGCGGCGACGCGA
>DATEDO010000240.1:0-2671 GCA_035281625.1 Candidatus Methylomirabilota bacterium | reverse complement strand
CGTCGTCGCCGTCGGGGGGCTCCCCCGCCGTGGCGAGGCGAGCCCTCACGGCGCGGCGGCGGCGCGGGACGCCCGGACGGGCGAGCGGCCCGTCTACTTCCGCGGCGCCGGCTGGCTCGCCACGCCGAGCTACGCGCGCGCGGCCCTCACGCCCGGCGCGCGCATCCCGGGGCCCGCCGTCATCGAGCAGGAGGACGCCACGCCCCTGGTGGCGCCCGGATTCGAGGCCCGCGTGGACGACGGCGGCAACCTCATCCTGGAGCGGCGATGAGTCAGGTCGATCCCATCACGCTCGAGATCATCCGGGGCAGCCTCGCGTCCACCATCCGCGACATGGAGCTCCTGATGGAGCGCTGCGCGATGTCGCCCTTCATCAAGGAGAAGAAGGATTACTTCGTCGGCGTGTTCGACACCCGAGGGCGCATCGTGGCCTGCCACATCTCGGGCAGCGGCCCCGGCATGATCGACGCGATCCTCCGGACCTATCCGCTCGAGAGCATGCGGCCGGGCGACGTCTACTGGTTCAACGATCCCTATCTCTCCGACGGGGCCGTGCAGCACCACCAGGACATGGTGTTCGTGATGCCGGTGTTCCACGCGGGCGCGGCGGTGGCCTTCGCGACCACGTTCGGGCACTACCAGGACATCGGCGGCCTGCGCGCGGGGAGCATCTCGCCCCACGCCACCGAGATCTACCACGAGGGACTCCTGGTTCCGCCCGTGCGCATCGTGCAGGAGGGGCGGCTCAACGAGGAGGCCTACCGCATCTTCCTGCGGAACTCCCGCCTGCCCGACCTCGTGGAAGGCGACACGCGCGCCATGATGGCCTCCTGCCGCCTCGCCGAGGGCCGCCTCGCCGAGCTGTTCGAGCGCTACGGCGCGCCGACGGTGCTGGCCGCCTTCGAGGCCGGCATCGCCCAGACCGCCGAGCGCACGCGGGCGCTGTTCCTCCAGATGGTGCCGGAAGGCGCGTGGGCCTTCCACGACTACCTCGACAGCGACGGCGGAACCGAGGCACGGCCCTATCGCATAGCCCTGGCCCTGTCGCGGCGCGGGGAGCACGTGCGCCTCGACGGCTCCGCCTCCGACGATCAGGCGCGCGGCCCCATCAACTTCATGACGAACCCGGGGCTCTTGCGCATCGCCTTCGGCCGCTATCTCCAGTCGCTCGATCCCGACCTCGAGGTCAACGAGGGGCTCCTGCGGAACCTGGACGAATGGGTGGCGCGCGAGGGGAGCATCCTCAAGCCCCGCTTCCCCGCCCCGCTCGGCATGCGGGCCAACACGCGCTTCCGCGTCATGTCGTGCATCTTCGGCGCGCTGGCCCAGGCCAACGGCGGCCGCGTGCCGGCGGGCTCGCCCGTGTACGTCCTGTACTACTTCCGCGCCTGGGACGAGGCGGCGCGGCGCCCCATCCTCTGCATCGAGGGGCTGGGCGTGGGGCTCGGGGCCCGGCCCTTCGCCGACGGCGTGGACGTCATCTACTACATCGCGCAGGAGAACTACCCGGTGGAGTACGTGGAGCGCGACTTCCCGCTGCGCGTCGAGCGCTACGCGGCGCGGCCGGACTCGGGCGGGCCCGGTTTCCACCGCGGCGGCGCCGGCGTGATCCGGGACGTGCGCGTGCTGTGCGAGAAGGCGGAGCTGGCGACGCGCATGGAGAATACGGTGGTGGCGCCCTACGGCGTGGCCGGAGGCCTCGCGGGACGAACGGGACGTATCATCCTGAATCCCGGCACGCCGGCGGAGCGGGTCCTGCCCGCGCTGGGCGACGGCATCACGCTCAAGCGCGGCGATCTCCTGCGGCTGGAGACCTGCGGCGGCGGCGGCTGGGGCGATCCGCTCACCCGCGAGCCGGAGCGCGTGCGCCAGGACGTGGCGCGCGGGCTCGTCACCGCCCACGGCGCCCTCGCCGACTACGGCGTGGCCCTCGATTCCCTCACGCTCGACATCGACAAGACCGCCACCGACGAGGAGCGGCGCCGCCGCGCCCGCGACCTCCCCCTCATCGACCGCGGCCCGGGCTTCCAGGAAGCCGAAACCCGCTGGCGCGCGGCCAAGGAGACGTCATGAGCGAGCTGACCAAGCAGATGAACGCGCTGTGCGACGCGCTGCCGTTTCAGACGAGCTGGTATCTCAAGGATCTGACCACCGGCGCCACCGCCGATCGGCTGGGCGACACGCCGGTGCCGTCGGCCAGCACCCGCAAGATCTCCATCATGATGGCGGCGCTCAAGGCCGTCCACGACGGCAAGCTCTCGCTCGATCAGAAGGTCACCATCCAGGCCAGGTACCAGGACAACGACTCCGGCACCTTCCAGCACCTGACGCCGGGCTTCTGGATCACCTTCCGCGACGCGCTCGTGATGATGATCATCGTCAGCGACAACACGTGCACGGGCATGGTGGTGGACCAGGTCGGGCTCGAGGCGATCCAGCGCTACTGCGAGTCGGTCGGCATGACCGGCACGACGCATCGCTTCGGGATTCCGCCGCGGCTCGGGCCGGACCACACGCTCGCCGAGGTGACTACCACCACGCCGAACGATCAGGGCTTGCTGCTCGAGCTGATCTGGCGAGGAACGACGGACCCCGCGGTGGCGTCGAAGCTTCAGGTGACGCCGGCGCTCTGCCAGCTCGCCATCGACATCCTCAGCTGGCAGAAGCTGAA
>DATEDO010000239.1:0-10871 GCA_035281625.1 Candidatus Methylomirabilota bacterium | reverse complement strand
GCGTCCCAGTCGTCGATGTCCGAGCCCGCGGTCAGCTCGCGCAGCCACTCGTCCTCGCTCTTGTCGTCGTCGGTGGGAAGGCCGAGTCGGCGCGCGAGATCGGCGCAGATGTCGCGGTCGTTGCGGCACTCGCCCACCGGCTCGATCGCCTGCTTCATGTAGATGACGTAGTGGCCGCTGCCGCTCCACGGCGTGTGCACGTCGTTGCGCTCCCAGAACGTGGTCGCGGGGAGCACGACGTCCGCGTAGCGCGCGGTGGGCGTGAGGAAGTGATCGTGCACCACCATGAACTCGAGACGCTCGAGCGCGGCCACCGTCTTGCCCACGTTGGGGAGCTGGTTCACGAGGTCGCCGCACGCCGAGTAGATCATCTTGATGTCGGCGGGGTAGCCCCCGGCGCGCCCGCGCTCGAGAAGATCGGCGAGCAGCGGAGAGGCGACCTTGGCTCCGGCGGGATTGGGCCCCGCGCCCAGCCGCTGCACGCCGTGGGGCCGCGCCCCGCCGCTGCAACCGGAGCTGCCACCGGAGATGCCCACATTGCCGGTGATGGCGGCGAGGGCGTAGGCGGCGCGGTGGAACTGCTCGCCATGGGCGGTGCGGCCCGGCGCGTAACCGGTCTGGAGCGCGGCGGGCTTCGACGTGGCGAACTCGCGGGCCAGCCGCCGGATGGTGGCGGCGGGCACTCCACAGAGGGGCTCCGCCCATTCCGGGGTCTTGCGGACGCCATCGGCGAGCCCGAGAAGATAGGCGCGGTAGGAGGCGCCGGCCGGCGCGCCCGCGGGCAGGGTCGCCTCGTCGAAGCCCAGCACGTGGCGGTCGAGGAAGGCCTGGTCGTGGAGGCCCTCGCTCACGATCACCGCCGCCATGGCGATGAGCATGGCGGCGTCGGTGCCGGGCCGGATGAAGATATGCTCGTCCGCCACCTGCGCGCTGGTGCGCGTCACGCGCGGATCGACGCAGATCATGCGGACGCCGCGCTGCTTGGCCCAGCGGAGGTACTGCATGGAGCCGGTGCCGAAATGGCCGTCGCCCGGGCTCCAGCCCCAGAGGAGCATCAGGCGCGAGTTCACGTAGTCCAGCGGCTCGCGCCCCGCGAACTTGCAGTCGACGGTGGCGCCGTAGGTGTGGCGAAGGGCGAACACTTCCGCCTCGTTGGAGATGTTGGACCAGAGCTCGGTGCATCCCCCGAAGTGGTGGAGCAGCCGGCCCACCGACGAGCGGTTGTGGAGGCTGGCGGTGGATCCCGTGCGCGAGCAGTCGAGGATGGCGGCGGGTCCGTACGCGTCACGGATCCGCCGCATCTCGGCGGCGACCTCGTCCAGCGCGGCGTCCCAGCGCACCCGTTCCCACTGTCCGCCGCCCCGCCGGCCGACCCGCCGCAGCGGATGGGTCAGGCGATCCGGGTGATGCACGCGCTCCGCCGCCCCGAAGCCCCGCACGCAGGCGTGGAGCGGCGGCATCTCCGGCGTCCACGGCCGCGGGTCCGTGGTGATGCGGGTGATGCGCCCGTCCACCACGTGGGCGTTCACCGCGCATCGGCCCCCGCAGTTGTGCGCGCACGTCGACGTCACCACCGTCTCGCCCGGCCGGGCGGCCGGGCGCGGCGACTCGTAGATCGTGCGCGGCGTCATGGGCCGCGGCACTAGTCGAAGACGATGACGCCGCGGGCGACCTGGCCGCTGCGCAGCGCGGTGAAGCCCTCGTTGATCTGGTCGAGGCGATAGGTGCGGCTCACCAGCTCGTCGATCTTGAGCCGTCCCTCGAGGTAGAGATCGACCAGCTTGGGGAAGTCGATGTTCGGCCGCACCGAGCCGTACATCGTGCCCTTGATGCACTTCTCCTGGAGCGCCATCGTGTAGGGCGTGATCGGCGCGCGCACGGTGAGCGCGGCCATGCCCACGATCACCGCGGTGCCGCCCGGCCGGATGGCGTCCACGATCTGGAGCGTGGTGGCCTCGCCCCCGATGGCGTCGAAGGCGTAGTCGACGCCGCGCCCGGCCGTCAGCTCGCGCACCTTGTCCACCACGTTGTCGCGCGAGGCGTTGAAGGTGTGGGTGGCGCCGAACTCCTTGGCGTAGGTCAGCTTTCCGTCGAGCAGGTCCGCGGCCGCGATGATGCCCGCCCCGGCCAGCTTCGCGCCCTGCACCACGTTGAGGCCCACGCCGCCGCAGCCCACCACGAGCACCGAGGCGCCCGCCTCGACCTCGGCGCAGCGGGTCACCGCCCCCACGCCCGTCGGCACGCAGCAGCCCATGAGGGCGGCCTGCGGCCACGGCATCTCGGGGCGCACCGGCACCAGCATCTCGGCCGGGCACACTACGCGCTCGGAGAAGGTGCCGATGCGCGCCATCTGGTTGATGGGAGCCCCGTCCTTGAAGAGGCGATTCGTCCCGTCGAGCATGGCCCACCGCGCCGACTGATGCCCGTCGCACAGGATGGTGCGGCCGATGGAGCAGTAGAGGCAGCGCCCGCAGTGCGGCCGGAACGAGAAGATCACGTGATCGCCCGGCTTCACGTTGGTGACGCCCGGGCCCACCTCCTCGACCTGTCCCGCCGCCTCGTGGCCCAGCACCATGGGGAGCGGCGGCGTCCAGTCGCCGTTCATGATGTGCCAGTCGCTGTGGCAGATGCCGGCGGCCTTGACCTTCACGCGGGCCTCGCCGGCCTTGGGGCCCTCCTGCCTGAGATCGACAATTTGGAGCGGCTCGTTGGCCTTGAAGAGGACGGCGGCTTTCATGCGGTCACCTCGTCGTGATGTGGCTGCTCGCCGAGAATAGCGGAGTTACTCGCGCTTGACCAGCGGAGGAATGGCGGCCAGCGCGGCGGCGGCGCCGAAGGCGAGGAGGGCGAGCGCGAGCCAGGGCCCGCGATAGGAGCCCGACCACTGGAGGAGGAGCCCGAAGAGCGGCGGGCCCGCGAGCACGCCCGACCACGCGCAGGACACCGCCACGCCGGTGAGGAGCCCGGCGTAGCGGTGCCCGCCGACCTCGGCGGCGAGCGCGAGGTAGAGTCCCACCCAGCCGAAGGCGCCTGCGCCCGCGATCACCGCGACCACGCTCGTCAGGGCGCCGGGCAGCGGCACCGCCGAGGCGAAGATCAGCGAGGTCGTGCCGCCGATCACCGAGTTGATGATCACGCACGGGCGGCGCCGTCCCGCGAAGAAGCGGTCGCTGATGATGCCCCAGCCGAGGCGGCTCCCGGTGCCGCCCAGCTGCACGAGCGCCAGGAGGCCGCCCGCGGCGATCACCGTGAGGCCGAGCGCGTCCCGTGCGAACAGCGCCAGATACGCGAGCACGGAGGCCTGCGTCATGCCCAGCGCGAAGCCGGAGCCGAGGAGGACCAGCAGCGAGCGGTTGCCGAGGAATCGCCCCAGCTCGGCGAAGCGCGCGCGCTCCACCGCCGGCGCTGCCGCGCTCGCGTGGTCGCGCGGCATGAAGAGGAGCCCCGCGAGGGCGGCGCCGAGCGAGGCCAGCGCGGCGATGGTCAGCGCCGCGCGCCAGCCGTGGGCGAGCGCGAGGAGCGGCAAGGTGAGCGAGGCGGCGATGCCCCCCGCGGTGAGCCCGGTCTGCTTGATGCCCATGGCGAAGCCGCGCTCCCGGGCGGGGAAGCGCTCGAGGATGGCCTTGCCGGTGGCGGGATTCACCACCGCCCAGCCCAGGCCGCCGAGGAAGAGGAGGGCCAGCATGGGCAGGAGGCCGGGCGCGAAGGCGGCCAGGGCCACGAAGACGCCGGTGAGGCCCTGCCCCGCGGCGAGGGTCAGGCGCGCGCCGAGCCGGTCGGTGAGCCAGCCCGCCGGCAGCGACATGAGCACACCGCCGAGGTAGATCGCGGGCAGGAACAGCCCCACCTGCGCGCGCGAGAGGTCCAGGTCCTCCAGGAGCACGGGCGCGAGCGGCGCCACCGCGAGCACCGACACCGCGCCGAGCGCGTGCGCGCCCGTCACCAGGGCGAGCAGGCCCCAGCGCCCCCCCTCGGGCGTTGGGCTCGGCGGCGGCATCCCCTAGCCTTAGCACGCTCCCTCCCCAGCACGCAGTGATACGATCCCCGACACTGACTCTCCAAGGAGGGCGCCGTGGGACGGTTCGACCTTTCCGGCAAGGTGGCGGTGGTGACGGGTGGCAACGGCGGCATCGGCTTCGGCATGGCGCGGGGGCTCGCCGAGGCGGGCTGCGCCATCGTCGTGGCGGCGCGCAACGCGGACAAGAGCGCGCGCGCGGTGAGAGAGCTGCGCGGGCTGGGGGTGAAGGCGGACGCGGTGGCGGTGAACGTGGCCGACGAGCAGGCGGTGGGCCGGCTCATCGAGGGCACCGCCCGCGAGTTCGGCCGCCTCGACATCGTGATCAACAACGCCGGCACCAACATCCGCAAGCCGCCCCAGGATCTCACCCTGGACGAGTGGCATCACGTGATGGACACGAACCTCACGAGCGCCTTCCTCGTCTCCAAGGCCGCCTACCCGCATCTCAAGCGCCAGGGCGGCGGCAAGATCATCAACATCGGCTCCATGATGTCGATCTTCGGCGTGCGCTTCTCGCCCGCCTACGCCCCGTCCAAGGGCGGCATCGTGCAGCTCACCAAGGTGCTGGCGACGGCGTGGGCGGCGGACAACATCCAGGTCAACGCCGTGCTCCCTGGGTGGATCGACACCGAGCTGACCCAGGGGGCGCGCAAGCAGGTCGAGGGCCTCCACGACTCCGTACTTCGACGGACGCCGGCGGGGCGGTGGGGGACCATCGACGACATGGCGGGCGTGGCGGTGTTCCTCGCCGGCCCGGGCTCCGACTTCGTGACCGGCACCGCCATCCCGGTCGATGGGGGCTATTCGATTCAGGGATGACTGGGGTACCATCAAGACCTTGGCAACGAGTGTCTTGGCGCAACTCCTCACACTGAGTCTCGTGCTCGGTCTCGCCGGGTGCGCCTCGGTAGCGCACCACGACGCGGCGTCCACTCCCACCGTCGCCCCCGCGCTGGCCTTCGGCCGCGACACCTTCTCCTTCCCCAACGAGAGCCTCTCGAAGAATCGGGGAAAGCCCGACCTCTACAACAACTATTGCTTCGTCATGGCCCGGGCGGTGACGCAGTTCCAGCGCTTCGCCCGCTTCGACCCCCTCGCGCCGCGCCTCGACCGCGCCGCTTACGCGGAGCGGGTGCGCCAGGTCGTGGCCCGGGCGCCCTGGCGCGAGCCCCTGCCCGCGGACGAGCGCGTGGTCATTCCCGGCTACGCCTCGCTCCACGAGCTCTCGCGCGATGAGGAAGCCGCGGTCAAGGAAGGGATCGGTCCGCGGTTCTGGACGCTGGTGCACTGGACGAACTGGCGGGTGGTGCTGCCCCGGTGGGGCTGGCATCAGGAGCGACTGGCCGACGAGATCGTGGAGGAGATCCAGGCGCACCGCCCCGTGCAGCTCCTCGTGACGAACTTTCCCGTTCCCGAGCTCAATCACACCGTGCTCGCGTACGACTATCACCACGTGGGGGAGGGCGATGTCGAATTCCTCGTCTACGATCCCAATGATCCCTACGTGCCGGGCGTGATCACCTTCGAGCGCGCCGCCCGCCGATTCGTGGCCACCAGGCTCTTCGACACCGAGGTGGGCGGCATCCGCGCCTACCGCATGTACTACGGGCCGCTGATCTGAGCATGGCTGGGGACACCGTGGCGCCGCCGCGCTGGTACTCCCACGGGTTGAACCGCCTCGTCTACTACCGGATGGCGGGCGGGGCGGCCGGGCTCCTGCCGCGGCGGAGCCGTCTCCGCGTGGCTCGCCTCGCCGGTCGCATCGCCGCGCGGGGACTGACCGAGGAGCGCGCGCGCGTCCGGGGCAATCTCGCGCGCATCCTGCCGGGCGCGGGGCGGCGCGCGCTGGAGCGCGCGGTGGCGGAGACCTTCGCGAACTTCGCCGCGTGCTTCAGCGATTTTCTCACCATCAATCGCGGAGCGCCCGAGCGCCTGGGGGAGTACATGGGGGATCGGCGCGGGGAGGAGCACCTCGACGCCGCCTGCGTGGCCGGCCGCGGCGTCATCCTCCTCACCGCGCATCTCGGCAACTGGGAGCTCGGCGGGCGGCTCCTCGTCCCGCGACTCGACCGTCCTACCCACATCGTGCTGGCCGGGGAACAGGACGCCGACCTGGAGCGTTACCTCCGGCGAGCGGGCGAGCGGCTGCGCTTCGTGACGCGGCGACACGCGACCTCCACGCTGGGCCTTCTCGCCGCGCTGCGGCGGAACGAGGCGGTGGCGATGCAGGGCGACCGGCCCACCGGCGAGCGGGACCTGCTCGTCGAGTTCTTCGGCGCGCCCGCCGCCTTCCCCGTGGGGCCGTTCGTGCTCGCGCGCGCCACGGGCGCGCCTGTCGTGCCGGCCTACTGCGCCATGACACATGACCGCCGCTACGAGATGGTCGTCGAGCCCGCCATCTGGGTGAAGCCGGGTGAAGAGGCCGCCGCACTGGCCGCCATGGTGGCCACGCTGGAGCGCGCGATCCGGGCGCATCCCACCCAGTGGTTCAACTTCTTCGACGTGTGGAGCCCGCCCCGTGCGGCCTGAGCGGGTGGCCGTGCTCGCGGCGGGCGTGACCACGCCCATCGGTCAGGATCTGGACGCCTTCTGGTCTTCGCTCCTCACCGGCGCGAGCGGGATCTCCACCATCGAGCGCTTCCCGGTCGGCGACCTCCGGGTGGGACGCGGCGGGGAGATCAAGAAGCTGACGCGCGTGAAGCGCTGGGATCGCGTGCCCGATTGCCGGGCCACACGGCTGCTCGTCTCCGCCGCCGACGAGCTCCTCGCCCACGCGCCCCTCCACGCCTCCGGCGTCGCGCCCGCGCGGGTCGCGGTGGTGGTGGGCACCGCGCTGGGCGGCGTGGAAGAAGGGGAGCGCGCCCTCGCGGGCGAGGGGCCACGCCGCCGTCTCCGGGGCGCGCTCTACGACGCGCCGGGCGACAATCTGGCCCGCTGGCTGGGCGCGCGGGGCCCGGTGCTCACGGTGTCCACGGCATGCGCGTCGGGGGCCACCGCGCTGGGGATCGGCGCGGACATGCTGCGGCAGGGGCAGGCCGACCTCGTGGTCGCGGGCGGCTACGACATCCTCTGCCGCTTCGTCATGCGGGGCTTCGACGCGCTGCGCTCGCTGACGCGCGACGAGGTGCGGCCGTTCGACCGCCGCCGTAGCGGGCTCTTGCTGGGCGAGGCGGCGGCGCTCGTGCTGCTCTCGCGCGAGGCCGACGCCCCTCGCGAGCGCCTCGGCTACGTGCGCGGGCACGCCAGCACGGGGGACGGCGCGCACATCTCCGCGCCGGACCCCGCGGGGCGGGGCCTCGAGCTGGCGGCGCGCCAGGCATTGGCCGAGGCGGATTGCTCGCCGGACGACGTGCAGTTCGTGAGCGCCCACGGTACCGCCACGCCCCTCAACGATCGCATCGAGACGGCAGTGCTCAAGCGCCTGCTGGGGTCGCGCGCGCCCGAGGTGCCGGTGAACTCCATCAAGCCGACCATGGGCCACACCATGGGGGCGGCGGCCACGCTCGAGGCCATCATGTGCCTTCTCGCGGGGCGGTACGGGCAGGTGCCCCCCACACGCCACCTCGAGGAGCCGGACCCCGAGTGCGACCTCGACTACGTGCCGGGAAGCCCGCGAGCCCTCCGGCCGCGGCTCTCCATCAGCACCTCGCTGGGCTTCGGCGGCTGCAACGGCGCCCTCGTCCTGGAGAGCGCCTGATGGGCGAGGCGCAGCCGAAGGCGAGCCGAGCGAATATGGAAGGAAGGCCCGAGCGGAGCGAGGGCGGTCTCACGGCTCCCCGCATCCGCGCGCTCGGCCTGCGCACCGGCTGGGGCTCGGGGGCAGCGGCGCTGCCCCCGGCGCGCGGTCAGGATGCGCGCGCCGCCGCGGGCGGGCGGGCGGTGATCTCGCTGGGGCGCCCGGACCTGGCCGGGGACCGGTTCCGGCGCGCCACGCGGGAGTCTCTCTGGGCCCTTGCAGCCGTCGCGGCCATGCTGGAAGATGGGCGGGCCGACCGCGGCGAGATCGCGGGGGACGGCACCGCGCTCCTGTTCGCCACGGCGGCGGTCTACGGCGCGTCGAATCGCGCCTTCATCCAGGGGACCGGAGGAGGGACGCATTTCGCGTACACGGCGCCCGCGGTGGTGTCCGCCGAGGCGGCGATCGAGTTCGGCCTCCGGGGGCCTTCCGTGCTCTTCATCGGCGGACCCCCGGCGACGCTCCGCGCCATCTGGTACGCGGCCACGCTGCTCGCGAGCGGCAGCTGCCGGCGGGCGCTGGTGCTCGCGGTGGAGACCTTCGAGGAGTGCGCCGACCTCTATGCGCGGGCGCGCCGGCGCTCGGCCCCGCCGCTCGTCGAGGCCGCGGCCTGCCTCTGGCTCGAGCCCGGTGACGGGCGGCTGGCGCTGCGCACGGACCGGGGGCGGCGGCCGGGCGCGGCGGACGCGGCACGCCGGAGGGGCGACACGATGGGCGAGATGATGGCGTGCGCGCCCCTGGCCGAGATGGCGCGGCGGCGGCACGAAGGTCATCCCGATCCGCTGGGGCTTTCGGGCGCCTGGCGCGGTGAGGGGGCCGATCTCAGCATCACGAAAGGCGACGGATGACCCAGAAGGAAGTGCTGGACGAGCTGAAGGCCATCGTCGTGGAGCGGCTGCGCTTCGATCCCCGGCGCGCGGCGGACATGACCCTCGACACCACGCTTCCCAAGGGTGTCGAGGGATCGCTGGGGCTCGACTCGCTGGACTTCATCGAGCTCTCGGTGGCGATGGAGGACCGCTTCGGGATCACCGTCGAGGAAGGTCAGGATCTCTCCCAGGAGTTCCACTCCTTCGACAGCCTGTCCCGCTACATCCTCGGCAAGATGGGCCCGTCGTGACGAAGCCGCGCATCGTGGTGAGCGGGCTCGGGGTCGTGAGCCCGTACGGCGCGGGGACGAAGACCTTCTGGGCCGGCCTCGCCGCCGGGACGTGCGCCATCCGTCCCATCACACTGATCGACACCGAGGGCTTCCGGTCCCGCGTGGCCGCCGAGGTGCCCGCCGACGTGATGGCCGCCCTCGGCGTGTCGGCGCGGCGCGCGCGCGCCGACCGTCTGGGCCTCGCCGCCGCGCGCGAGGCCCTGGCCGACGCGGGGCTGGGCCCGGACGATCGCGCCGAGGCCGCGCTCGTCATCGGCGCCGTGGGGGGCGGGATGCTGGAGGGCGAGGCCTGGTACTGGGAAGAGACGCGGACGGGGCGGCCCTCGCCGCGCATCACCGCGCTCCGCTCCATCCTTCCATATACCCACGCGGAGACCCTGGGCTGGCGGCTGGGCCTCGGCGGGCCCAAGGAGACGGTGGTGATGGCGTGCGCCTCCGGCGCCGCGTCGATCTCGCTCGCCGCCGACCTGGTGCGCGACGGAGTGGTGCCGGTGGCCCTGGCGGGCGGGGTGGACGCGCTCACCCGCATCTGCTTCATGGGCTTCAACGCGCTCAAGCTCCTCGATCCCGAGCCGTGCCGGCCCTTCGACCGCGATCGCAAGGGCATGTCGATCGGTGAGGCCGCCGCGTTCCTCGTGCTGGAGGAGGCCGACCGCTGCCGCGCCCGCGGCGGGCGGGCGCTCGCCGAGCTCCTGGGCGCGGGCGTATCCACCGATGCGCATCACGTGACCTCGCCCGCCCCCGACGGGGAGGGCATGGTTCGCGCCATGCGCCAGGCCCTCATCGACGCGCGAGTCGGCGCGGGCGACGTGCACTACGTCAATGCCCACGGTACCGGAACGCTGCAGAACGATCGCACGGAGGCCCTGGCCCTCGCCAAGGTGTTCGGGAGCTGGAGCGTGCCCGTGAGCTCCACGAAGTCGCTCGTGGGGCACACCATGGCGGCGGCGGGCAGCCTGGAGGCCGTGGCCACCGTGCTCGCGCTCCAGCACGGGCTCATCCCGCCGACCGCGAATCTCGCCAGCGTGGATCCGGAGATCCCCTTCGACTGCGTGCCCATCACCGCGCGCCCCGCCCCGCTGGAGATCGCGGTGACGAACTCGTTCGGCTTCGGCGGCCAGAACGTGAGCCTTCTCTTCGGCCGATGACATCTCGCCGTCGCGTCGTCGTCACCGGAATGGGCACGGTCAGCGCCGCCGGCGCCGGCGGCAGCCGCGTGGTGGCGGCCATGCTGGCGCGCGGCGCGGGCGGCATCCGTCCCCTCCGCGGGTTCGACACCACCGGATGGCCCTGTCATTTGGCGGGCGAGGTGGACGACGCGGTGCTGGAGGGCTTGATCGACCGCGACGCGGCGCGCCGCCTCTCGCGCATCTGCCGGCTCACGGTGGCGGCGTGCCGCCTCGCGGTGGAGGACGCGCGGGTCGACACCGGCCCCTCGCTCGGGCTGGTGGTGGGCACGGAGTTCGGGGACTTCCGCTCCAGCGGGGAGTTCGCCACCGGCTATCTCAACCGCGGTCCCTCGGGTCTCTCGCCCATGCTCTTTCCCGGCACCGTGATGAACGCCATGGGCGCGGCGGCGGCCATCGCCCTCGGTGTCAAGGGCCCCACCGTGACGCTCAACCAGGCGGTCACGGGCGGAGATCTGGCGGTGGCGCGGGGCGCCGGTCTCATCCGGCGCGGCCAGGCGGAGGCGGTGCTGGCGGGCGGCGTGGACGAGCTGTGCGGGCCCGTGTATCAGCGCCTGGCCGGCGATCTGGGGGTGCTCTCGCCCGCGCGCGGAGCCGACGGAGCGCGGCGGGGCGTGGAAGGCTGCCGGCCCTATGCCGCGGATCGGAATGGCCCCGTGCTGGGCGAAGGCGCGACCTTCGTGGTGCTGGAGGACGCCGAGATCGCCCGCGCCCGCGGCGCCACCGTGCTCGCCGAGCTGATCGCCGCGCGCGCGGGCAACGTGCCGG
>DATEDO010000238.1:0-64722 GCA_035281625.1 Candidatus Methylomirabilota bacterium | reverse complement strand
GTTCGTCATCGAAGCGGGCGTCGCCTACGGGCGGGGACCCGAGGCGGCCGGCGGCGAAGTGAAGAAGACGATCCCGCTCGCGGAGGGCGAGGGCGAGGACACCGACCGCGAGCTCGCGCGGGTCATCCGCTACGCCAACCGCGTGCCGCTCCTCTACCAGCAGGCCGCGTGCGCCACCTTCAAGGCCGCGCTCGAGACCGCGTGGAAGAACTAC
Organism: Candidatus Methylomirabilota bacterium; assembly: GCA_035281625.1. GTDB lineage: Bacteria > Methylomirabilota > Methylomirabilia > Rokubacteriales > CSP1-6 > DASRWT01. The sequence continues at coordinate 64,508 of DATEDO010000238.1, read as the reverse complement.
GGCGTGGCGCAGTCGCGCGGCGCCCTCCCCGGCGGGCCCATGGTGATCTTCGTCCACATGGCGAGCGTGTGGGTGCCGTTCACCAGCGAGTCGAAGGAAGCCATCGCCGACTACGACGAGATCAGGAAGGAGATCAAGCTCGCCCTCCAGGAGTGCGGGCGCCGCCTCGGCGTATTCTTGAGGCGGCGGGAGCGCGCCAAGAGCGAGTTCCGCCGCCGCAACATCTTCGAGCTCTACATCGAGGAAGTGGTGGAGGCCTGCGCCCGGCTCAAGGGCGGCCGCATCCCGAAGGAGAAGCTGAAGGCCCAGCTCCAGAAGATCGCCCTCAAGCGCACCGGTGGCGTCAAGACCGACCAGATCCTGGGCCACGACAGCGGGCCCGAGGGCCTGCCGCACTCCATCATCGTGACGCCGGAGGGCACGGAGGGCGAGGCGCCGGTGCTGCCGGAGGCGGCGGGGGCGGTGGCGGCGGATGCGGCCGCGGGGGACGCCGCTCTGGCTGAGGCGGCGGAGACCGAGAAGCCGGCGCGCGGGAAGGCCAAGGCCGGCAAGGCGGCCAATGCCAAGAGCGCCAAGGCCAAAGCCAAGCCCGTGACCAGCACGGCCAGGACCGGCAAGAAGAAGGCAAAGCCCGCGAAGGGCAAGAAGAAGAGATAGCCATGGCCAAAGCGGCGGCGGCGAAGAAGACGGGCCCGGTCGAAAAGAAGCTCATCAGCGTGGCGGACACGGTCATCACCGCCGCGGAGAAGAGCAAGGACCCGACGCTCGCCATCCCCGTGCGGAGCCTCGCCAACGTCAACTTCGACGCCAAGCGCGGCCTCATCCAGCTCGGCAAGCGCAAGCAGGCGCGCACCTTCTTCAACGTCGGCATGGCGAAGAAGTTCATGCAGACCGTGCTGGTGGCGGACGCGCTCAGCGAGCTCCAGCGGCAGAACCTCACCACCTCGCTCCGCGAGATCTACTACCGCACCAAGCACACCATGAAGGGCTCGCACGAGAACACCTTCGACGGCCAGAACGAGTCTGATCCCCTCATCGAGGATCTGGAGGTGACGCTCGCCGCCCTCCGCGAGGAGCTCCACGTGCGCGCGGAGAACGCCGGCAGCATCGTGGGCCCCGTCGTGTTCGGCGACGACGGCGACCGCGTGGACTGCGCGCGCCTGGGCAAGGGCGGCTACTCCGTGCCGTCCATCGTGGAGCCCGAGTACCTCGAGATCCGCCGCTGCACCGCGGACTTCGTCCTCCTCGTCGAGAAGGGCACCCAGTGGAACCGCCTCTCCGAGGACAAGTTCTGGCGCCGCTACAACTGCGTGCTCCTCACCGGCAACGGCCAGCCCCCGCGCGGCGTCCGCCGCCTGGCCCGCCGCCTCCACGAGGAGTACAAGCTCCCCGTCTATGTGCTGGTCGACAACGACCCCTGGGGCTACTACATCTATTCGGTGGTGAAGCAGGGCTCCATCAACCTCGCCTTCGAGAGCGAGCGCATGGCCATCCCCAAGGCCAAGTTCATCGGCCTCTCCAGCGCCGACCCCGACGCCTACGGCCTCCCCCGCAACGTAGGCATCAAACTCAACGACAAGGACATCAGCCGCGCCAAGGAGCTCCTGAAGTACCGCTGGTTCGAGAAGAAGCCCTGGCAGGAAGAGATCAAGCGCATGCTCGGCAGCGGGCTGAAGTACGAGCTGGACGCGCTGGCGAACAAAGACTTCAGGTACCTGACGAAAACGTACCTGCCAAAGAAGCTGAAGGACGAGGACTGGTTGGACTAGTCCGAGCCGGCGCGCCGTTCTAATGGCTCCGACCGGCAGGCTAGAAGAAGCACTGACGTAACGACATGCCAGTAAGCATGCCGGTTGTCGTCATGTCGGCGGTCGGCCCCATCATCGGCTACCGATGTAGGGACAAGCCCCTCTCGGAGCGCGCGATCACCACGTCATAGCTTCAGGCGCGCGCGCTGTCAGCTCTACGCGAACCGCACCATCAACCTCCACGCGAGCCAAACGAGGAACAGTATTCCGCCCCACATTGCGGCTCCCGCGAGAATACCTGCGGTAATGCCTCGGACGGCCGTCGTGTCTATGCCCACAGCTTCCCGGCCCCCTTTCTGTTTCTGTAATGCTTGGAGAGTGCGACATGCTCCACCAGGGCCACAATCGGGGTTTTCCCTATGCTCGGCGCTCCTGAATTCCGAGCGGCGGCGCTAGGATGCCATTCGTGACGTTGCCTGAACGGCGCATTGTGTCGAAGTTCAGGTGGGCGCCGCCCTCGCGCGAAGGGAAGGAGAAGCCAATGAACACCTTCCTCCTGTTGCCGTTGCTGTGGCCCGTGCTCTGCACTCCAGCTTCGGTCAAGGCCCAAGGTCAGCCTCAACAGGACCAAGTCGTTACCGTGCAGTGCGACTGGGACTCGGAGGAGCGAGCCCGGTACCTGGCGGAGCGCGGCGTCGCTCCGCCGAGCGGGCTGACCTGTCCTGGCGGCTCGTACTGGAACGGGAAGGGGTGTACGACTGCCTGCCTGTGCGATGTAAAAAATCCGCGCGAGATCATCTGTGAGCGTCTGTGAGCCGTAGCCGCCGGTGAAGGTCGTCGCGTGATCGACGGGCACCCCGAAGCGGTAGTCGCCGGCGTCTGCACGCCGAAGTTCGAGCCCCTGCGCCAGGCGCTCGCCGACATCACGGCGGCGGGCACCGAGGTGGGCGCCGCCCTCGCCGTCTACGTCAACAAGGAGCCGGTGGTGGATCTGTGGGCCGGCCACGCCGATGCCGCCCGCACCCGGCCCTGGCAGAGCGACACCCTCGTCAACCTCTTCTCCGTGGGCAAGGCGATCAGCGCGGTGTGCCTCCTCCGCCTGGTCGAGGCCGGGCGGGTCGACCTGGACGCCCCCGTCGCGCGCTACTGGCCCGAGTTCGCGCAGTCGGGGGAAGGCGCGCGTCCCCGTGCGCTACCTCCTGACCCACCAGGTGGGGCTCCCGGCCGTCGCCCGGGTGCTGCCGCCCGAGGCCTGGGGCGACTGGACGCTGATGACGGAGGCCCTCGCCGCGCAGGCGCCCTGGTGGGAGCCAGGCACGGGCCACGGCTATCACGTCAACACGCAGGGCTTCCTGATCGGCGAGGTGATCCGCCGCGTCACCGGCCGGTCCATCGGCGTCTACTTCCGCACCGAGCTGGGCGGGCCCGCGGGCATCGACTGGCACTGGGGGCTCGGGCCCGAGCATGACGCGCGCTGCGCCGACTACCTCCCGCCGCTGCCCAGCCCCGAGCGGGATGCCTTCGAGGCGCGGCTGCACGGGGATGGCGGCGCGCTCGAGGGGCTGGCGCTCATGCGGATGCACGCCTATCGCAACCCGCCGCCGCTCTCCGGCATGGAGATCGTGAACACTCGCGCGTGGCGGGCGGCGGAGGTGCCGTCGACCAACGGGCACGGCACGGCGCGGGCGGTCGCGCGCCTCTACTCGGCGCTGGCGACGGACGGCACGCTCGACGGCGTGCACGTGCTGGCGCCGGAGACGGTGGCGCGCGCCATCGCCGAGCAGGTGAACGGGCCGGATCTGGTGCTGGAGCGGCCCACGCGCTACGGGCTCGGCTTTCAGCTCACCATGCCGGAGCGGAAGCTGGGCCCAGGGCCGCGCGCCTTCGGGCACTTCGGCGCGGGCGGGTCGCTGGGCTTCGCCGATCCCGACGCGCGCGTGGCCATCGGCTACGCCATGAACCAGGGCCGCCCGGGCTGGCAGCACCGGCACGTGCGGGAGCTGATCGATCTGGTGTATGCGGCGCTCTGAGGCTCGGGCGGCCGGGTCGCCGGCGACTCGCTGAGTCGGTTCGACGTTTCCGCGGAAACGTCGGCTCCTTGCCCTTGAGGTGCACCCCTAAAGTGAGACAGCGAAAATAAGGAAAATCTTGCCGAGCACGGTTCACGACAAGCTCGTTTAGCGTCGTCCTGCCGACCGGCGCCAGCGTTGCCTCAAAATCGGCTGGCGCGCTCGGCCGGGGTGGTGCCTCGACGTGCCGCAAGGCCGTTTTGAAGAAATCGAGCTCCAGCGCCTGCTGCCCCACCTTGCGCTGGAGCTCCACCAAGCGCGATCGCGGGCGTCTTCCTCGCCGGCGTGGGTGTAGGTCTCACGCTAGGGGTGCAGCCTAGCGCCCGGCCCGGGCACGTTTCCGCGGAAACCGCTCGCGCCAAGGCGGGTCAGGCCGGCGGTCGCGGCTCCGCTTGCGACCGCAGAAGGTCGAGCGCCCAGCCGAGGTCGAGCCGCTTGCCCAGCCAGTGGGGGAGCCCGGTGCGCGCGGTGATGGAAAGGCCCGCCTCGGCGTGCCGCGTGCGCAGCGCCGCCACGGGATCCGCGGCGAGCGCGGGCGGCACGGGGGCCTCGGGCACTCGCGCGCCGTCCGGGCGATGAAAGTGCAGGGTGTCGTCCGACCCGCGGGCGATCTGGAAGCCCTCTTCGTGCACGGCCCGGTGGTGGCGGCGGCAGAGCAGCGCCAGATTGGACAGCGTGGTGGGCCCTCCGCGGGCCCAGTGCCGGATGTGATGGCCCTCGGTGTAGCGGCTGCCGCACCCGGGGAAGCGGCAGCCCTGGTCCCGGGCCTGTAACGCCCGCCGTAGGGCGGGCGGAATGGTGCGATTGCGGGCCGCGACCTCCACGATGCGCCCGGCATCGTCGTGGTGCATCACCGTGCGGCTGGCGTCACAGGCCAGGCGCGCCGACGTTTCCGCGGAAACGTGAGTGCCGTCCTCCAGCACCGACTGGCCGGGCCGGTCGGGGTCGGCCAGCACCGGGGCGTCCACGTGCACCACCACTTGATAGCGGTCGGCGGCGGCGGTGGGCTCGACCCCGTGCTGGAGGGCGGTGGCGGCGAGGAGCGCCAGAGCGTCGGCGCGCTGCTGCGCCGGCGTGGGCGGGTCGCCGAGGGGATCGCGCGGCCCCGTGAACGATTGGGTGAAGCCGCCCTGGTACAGGGCCTCGCGCGCGGCGTCCAGGGCCTTGACCAGCAAGGCGCCCACCTCGGGCTCGAGGCGGCCGCGGAGCACCACCGTGCCGTCGTCGTCGTGGAAGACGTGCAGGGCGCGGTTCTGGTGCCGGAGCCTGGCCTCCTTCGCCTCCGCCTGCCGGTCCACCCGGCGCCAGCCGCGCACGATGCGCTCCACGTGGGAGGCGGTGCCCGCGCGGCCGAGGGCGAGCAGACGCTCCTCCGTCTCCGGGGTGGCCACCCGGGTGAGCGCGCGCACCTTGGCATAGGAGAGCTCGCCGCGCGCCAGCGCCGCGGCCAGGCGCGGCAGCCCCGCCAGGGCGCGCGCCACCCGCACGCGCTCACGAGCGGCGCCCAGGTTCATGCCCACGCGCCACGCCAGCCACTCCGCGCAGGAGCGGAAGCCGGTGTTCCAGCCCGCGCGCGCGTCGAACTCGCGGATGAGGTCCAGGAGCCGGGCGGTGGCGGCGTCGAGGTGGGCCGCGAGCGCGGCGATCTCGTCGCCCAGCCGCTCCAGCTCGGCGACCCGGGGGTGCGTGGGCATGACGATGACGTCACGCGTCTGGGGTTCGACCACGGACACGGAAGCGGGCAGCATGGCGGCGAGTGACATGGGCATCCTCCTGCTGCGCCGACTCTACACCGCGGTGTTCGTGCGGTCTGTGAGCGCCCACGGAGCGCGATCGGAGGGCACGATGACATTTTCGGTGGTCGCGTGCGGGATGGTGCGCCCGTGAGGCGGCGGGCTGCGCCGGCGGGGCGCTTTCGCGACGTGGTCGGCCCAGCGCGGCTGCCCGCTCGGGAGGCCGTCAAGACGTATCTCGCCCGATACATGGGGCCGGTTCGTCGCGGCGATACGTCGCCGGGCGGGAGGATCGGGGTGCTATCGTAGCGGTTCAGCATGACGTGCCCCGGCTGCCGCTTCGAGGCCCCGCCCGACTTCGCCTTCTGCCCCCGCTGCGGGCAGAAGCTGGCGGCCGCCCCCGCCCCGCCACCGCCCGCCCCCGAGGCCGACCGCCGCCAGGTCAGCGTGCTCTTCGCCGATCTGTCCGGCTTCACCGCGCTCTCCGAGCGGCTCGATCCCGAGGAGGTGCGCGAGTTCCAGAACGCGCTCTTCGGCACGCTGGCGCAGGCCATCCAGGCCCGGGACGGCTTCGTGGAGAAGTTCGTGGGCGACGCGGTGATGGCGGTGTTCGGCGCGCCCGTGGCGCACGAGGACGACCCGCAGCGCGCGCTCGCGGCGGCGCTGGACATGCTGGCGCGGGGCGCGGCGCTGAGCCGGCAGTGGGAGCGGCGGCTGGGCCAGCCGGTGTCGCTGCACGTGGGGGTGCATACGGGCCCCGTGGTCGCGGGCAGCCTGGGCGGCGGCGCGGGCGCGGCGGGCGCCTACGCCGTGACGGGCGACACGGTGAACACGACCGCGCGCCTCCTCTCCGCGGCGCCGGCGGACACCATCCTCGTCTCCGACGCGACCTACGCGCTCACGCAGCACCATTTCGCGTTCGAGGCGGCGAACCCGGTCGCCGCGAAGGGCAAGGCCGCGCCGATCGTCGTGCATCGCCTGGTGGGCGCGCTCGCCGACCCCGGCTCCGCCCGCGGCCTGGGCACCCTCGGCCTGGCCGCGCCGCTGGTGGGGCGCGCGGACGAGCTCGCCCAGCTCGAGGGCGCGTTCGGGCGAATGCGCGAGGGCCGCGCGCAGATGGTGAGCCTGGTGGGCGAGACCGGCACGGGCAAGTCGCGCCTGATCAAGGAGCTCTTCGCGCGCCTCGGCGCGGACGGCCGCCTGGAGGGCGTGGTGATTCGGCGCGCCGTCTGCTCGTCGCTCGGCGAGCCGACCTACGGCGTGTTCGGCGCCCTCTTCCGCGACGCCTACCGCGTGGAGCCGGGCGACTCGCTGGACGTGGCGCGCGAGAAGCTCGTCACCGGGCTGCGGGCGATGGGGGCGCGCGACGAGGAGGCGGAAGCGGTCGCGCCGGTGCTGAGCTACGTGCTGGGGGTGGAGGAGGCGAAGCCCCGCGACGTGGAGCCCGAGCAGCTGCAGCGCCAGATCGCCCTCGCCGCGCGCACCCTGCTCGAGCGGCGCCTCTCGCAGGCGCCGCTGCTGCTGCTGATCGAGGATCTCCACTGGGCGGACACGGCCTCCGTGGATCTCCTCCGCAACGCGGCCGATCAGCTTGCCGACCGGCCCCTGATGTTCCTGCTGACCCATCGGCCCGATGCCACGCCCCCGCTGGTGGCCCGCGCCGAGCAGACGGTCATCCGCCTGGGGCCGCTCTCTCCGGCCGACTCGCGTGCCCTGGTGGACGGCCTCTTCGGCGAGGTGATCGGCGACCCGCTCGGGCAGATCGGCGACATCGTGGTGAGCCGCGCGGGCGGCAATCCCCTCTTCGTCGAAGAGATCGTCCGCATGCTGGTCGCGCGCGGCGTCCTCGTGCGCGAGGGCGATCGGTGGGCGAGCCCCGCCTCGTGCCAGGAGGTGGACGTGCCGCCCACCCTCCAGGGGCTCCTCCTCTCCCGCATCGACAAGCTCGGCGCCGAGGAGCGGCGCCTCCTGCAGGAGGCCGCCGTGCTCGGGGTGGACTTCGACGAGCCGCTGCTGCGCGCGGTGGCCGCCGTGCCGCGGGAGGCGCTGGAGCGCCTGGTCGCGGCCGATCTCCTCCAGCCGGCGGGGCGCGGGCGCGAGGGCGCGCGCTTCCGCTTCACCCACGCCCTCGTGCACGATGTCGTGTACCAGAACCTCCTGCTCGCGCGGCGGACGGAGATGCACGAGCGGGCGGCGCGGGCGCTGGAGCGCGCGGCGGGCCCGCGCCCGGAGCGCCTGAGCGATCTGGAAGCCCTCGGCCATCACTGGAGCCTCAGCGCCGACAGGCTCCGCGGCGCCCGCTATCTCCTCGCCGCGGGCGACTGGGCTCGCGGCGTGTACGCGAACGAGGACGCCATCCGCCACTACGACCGCGCGCGGCGCATCCTCGCCGACTCTCCCGGCGGCGAGGCGGATACCCTCGCCGCGCGCGAGCGGCTGGGCGACCTGCTGGGCCTCACCGGCCGGCGGGCCGAGGCGCTCGCGCACTACGAGGCGGTGCGCGCCGCAGCGGAGGCGAGGAGCGACGGCGCGGCCACCGCGCGTCTCCACCGGAAGATCGGGGGGCTGCACTGGGACGCGGGGGATCGCGAGCGCGCGGGCGCGTGCTTCGCCGCCGGGCTCCAGCGCCTCGCCACCGATGGCGACGCCATCGAGCGGGCGCACCTCTTCCAGGAGATGGGCCGGCTGGCCTTCCGCGGCGGGGACAATGCCGCCGCCATCGAGTGGGCGGAGAAGGCGCTGGCCGAGGCCACCGGCGAGGCCGCGACGGCTGAGCCCGGCGCGGCCGCTGCGGCCGAGCGCGCCCGCGAGGCCGCCGCGGTGCGGGTGCACGCCTACAACACGCTGGGCGTCGCCCTCGCGCGTACCGGCCGCCCCGCCGAGGCCGTCGAGCAGATCGAGCGCAGCGTGGCGCTCGCCGAGGCGCGCGATCTCCTGCAGGCCGCCTGTCGGGGCTACACGAACTTGAGCGTGCTCTACGCCTCGCTCGATCCGCCGCGCAGCATCGAGACGTGCCGGCGCGGCCTCGCCATGGCCAAGCGGGTCGGCGACCTCGGCTTCCAGTCGCGCCTCTACGCGAACCTCGCCGTGGCCTACTGCGCCCTCACCGACCGCTGCGAGGCCGAGGGCGTGGAGGCGGCCCAGGCCGCGGTGGCGCTCGACCGGCGCCTCGGCCTGATCGACCATCTCGCGGTGCCGCTCATCGTGCTCGGCCAGATCGAGCAATGTCACGGCGATCACGCGCGCGCCTTCGCGTGCTACGAGGAGGCGCTGGGCCTGGCCGAGCAGGCGGGGGAGCCGCAGCTCCTCTTCCCCTGCTACGACGGGCTCGCCACGCTCTACCTCGACAGCGGCGACGTGGCGAAGGCGGAGAGCTACCTCGCCAAGGCCCAGGCCGTGTGCGAGCGGGCGGGCGTGGAACCCGACGCGCTCATGGTGCTGCCATTTCTCTGCTGACCATGTCTCAGACCACCCCAGGGAGGACCTTCGCATGACAACCGTCGACACTCGCCCCCCCGTCGCGCCCGGTGAGGCCGCGCCAGACTTCTCGCTGCCCGCCGTGGACGGCTCGAAGGACGTCACCCTCGCCGACTACCGGGGCAAGAACCCCGTGTTCCTCGCGCTCATGGTGGGGCTCTGGTGCCCGTTCTGCCGGCGGCAGATCGCCCGTCTCGGCACGACCGAAGCCAAGCTCAAGGCCGAGGGCGTGGAGACGGTGTGCGTGGTCGCCACGGCGCCGGAGAACGCCCGGCTCTACTTCAAGTTTCGCCCGTCCAGGCTGCGCCTGGGCGCCGATCCGGCTCTCACCACGCATCGCGCGTTTCGCGTGCCGAAGCCCGTGGCGGGGCCCGAGTTCTTCAAGGAAATGGAGTCCGTCCTCATCAACCCGACGGGCGAGCTGCCGAAGCCCCTCCCCGTGATGGAGGCCGCGGCAAAGGTCGGCGAGCTGGATGGGCACGTGAACTCGCCGGCCGACCAGGCGGACATGGAGCGCCAGTTCCCCCAGCTCAAGGCCCGGTACCTCATCGACCGCGACGGCATCGTCCGGTGGGCGAGCATCGAGTGCGCCAACGGCCCCGGGGAGGTTGGCTCGTTCCCGTCGGACGAGGAGATCCTCGCGGCCGTGCGCGGGCTGCCGCGGTAGCCCACGCCGCGCCGCGAGGGGCTCGGCTTGGCCTACTTCTTCTGACCGGTCGTCTTGGGATCCTTCATCTCGTCGGTCTTCTTCTTACCGGTCGTGTCGTGGCCGGGCGTCGTCGGCACGGTGCCGGTCTTGCCGCCGCCCGGAGTCACGCCGCTCTTCTTTTCCTCCGGCGGCGTGGTGAGACGCTCGTTCGTCGCGTCGGGGCGCTTCTCGCTGCCGGGCGCCGTGGTCGAGGTGCCCTTGCCGGAACCGGGGTTCGGATTCTGAGCGGCCGCCGTGCCCGCCGAGCACACCGCGAGGGCGAGGGCGAGCGCGAACATCCGTCGTGCTGTCATGCGGGGCCTCCTTGAGAGTGGAATCGCCCGGGGCCTTCGCCCGAGCGTGACCGCGAGGCGAGACAGCCCTCGCGGCCACGCTCGAGCCTGTTCGCTACGACGCCTGGACGGCTACGGCGCCTGATGCCCCGGCGTCGTCGGCACCGTGCCGATGTGCCCGAAGCCGGGCACGACCCCGCTCGCTGGATTCGCGTTGCCCGGCCGCGAGGCGGACAGATTCGCGGTGGCCTGATCGGAGCGATGCACGCTGCCGGGCGCGGTGAGCGCCGTGCCGCGGCCGTTGCCCACGGGACCGGAGTGGCCCGAGTGGCCGACTTCCCCGGCCGGGCCGTGGCCACTGCTCACGGACGGACCGTTGCCGTTCCCCGGCCCGCCGGCGACGCCGTTCCCGTTGCCGCCGCCGTTGCCATTGCCGCCACCGTTTCCGTTCCCGCCGCCATTGCCGCCGGCAACTCCGCCACCATCACCGGCGCCGCCACCCGCGCCGCCACCACCGCCTGCGCCTCCGCCGCCGCCACCACCGCCCTTGGCCCACGCGGGACCCGCGACCATGACCACGAGGGCGAGGGCAAGCGCGAAGATCCGATACGCTGTCATGCGTTACCTCCTGACGGTCGAATCTCCCTAGCGCCGTACGGCGCGGGGATGGCCCAGGAGGAGCATCAGATGTGCCAGAAGGCCCGGCCGGCGTAACCACGCGTCACGCCAGATGTCAGCCGCGATCGATGGTGGGTATCGATTTTCCCAGCGTGTAGGAGCTTCCTGCCGGCCTACCTACCGATAGGAACGAGAAGGGCCGTCGCGGCCGCCCGCGCTGTGCCCCTTGAAGCGCTCCTCCAAGATCAGGATGGCCGTGCGGACGGCACATCGGGCGTTCATGCCCATCGGCCGGGGATTCTCGCATGCCAGCAGGACGCTGCGATATCGGCTCCACTCGGCTGAACCGCCCCCGCGTTTCCGCGGAAACGTTTCCGCGGAACCGTGAGGGGGCAAGCGTCAAGCCAGCGGTCGCGGATTCGACTCGGGACGCAGCACGTCGAGCGCCCAGCCGAGGTCGAGCCGCTTGCCCAGCCAGCGGGGGAGCCCGGTGCGCGCGGTGATGGGGGAGGGCGCGCACCACCCGCACGCGCTCGCGGGCCGCGCCCAGGTTCATCCCCACCCGCCACGCCAGCCACTCGGCGCAGGAGCGGAAGCCGGTGTTCCAGCCGCCGCGGGCGTCGAACTCGCGGATCAAGTCCAGGAGCCGGGCGGTGGCCGCGTCGAGATGGGCGGCGAGCTCGGCGATCTCGTCGCCCAGGCGCTCCAGCTCGGCGACGCGCGGGTGGGTGGGAAGCCACATCGGGCTGGGCGGCTCGACGACGGCGGCGCGGGCGGCGATCGACATGGCGCATCCTCCCTGTTGCGCCACCCTACACCGCGAGTTTCGCGCTCTCTGAGAGGGCGCGTGGGACACGATCGTGGCGGACGAGATGATTTTCGGTGGGTGCGCGTCTGATCCCAAGACGAGGCGTCGTCCTCGCCCCGTAGGGGCGACGTATCTCGGCACTCCGAGCGTGTGGAATCGTCAGCCCATGCGGCCGTCAAGACGTATCCCTTCGGATACATCTACGGCGACGCGCATCAACGGCCGCTCGTTGACGCTTACGTGGCCGGCCTCTACGATGACGGCATGCCGGAGTACATCGCCCACACGCGGCGACTCACCCGAGCCGGATACGACCGCCTGATCGACGCGGGCTTCTTCCACCCCGACGACCCCATCGAGCTCGTCGGTGGGCGCCTGATGGTGGCGGAGCGGAAGACCCCGCCTCACTGCGTCGCGACCGTCATGGTCACCCGCGCGATCGCGACGGCCTTTGGGCCGGGGTGGGATGTCCGCCCACAGGGACCCCTCGCGTTGGACGACGAGTCCGAGCCCGAGCCCGATGTCGTTGTTGTCCCGGGAACGATCCAAGACTACCTCCATGAGCACCCGTCGCGTCCGGTGCTGACGGTCGAGATAGCCGAGGCTAGCCTGGAGACTGACCGTGCCCACAAGGGCAGCCTCTACGCGCGCGCCGGCCTGGCCGACTACTGGGTGCTGAACCTCATCGACCGCGTGCTCGAGGTGTATCGCGAGCCGGTGCCCGAGCCCGAGGCGCCGTTCGGCTGGCGCTACGGGCGTCGCGAGGTGCTGGACCCGTCCCTGACCGTCGCGCCCCTCGCGGCGCCGCACGCGGCGATCCGCGTCGCCGACCTCCTCCCCTGACCCGCCGCCTCCCGCTAGGCCGGCTGCCCTTCCGCCTGCGCGAGGATGCGCGCCACATTGTCCGGCGCGAAGAACTCGGGGGGCGGCACGATGCCCGCCAGCGTGCTCAGGAAATCCCCCATCGCCCGGGGGTTGGTGGACATCGCGTGCAGGAGCTGCTGCAGGTCGGGCGGCGGCGGATCCTCGAGGTTCGCGAACTGACAGGTAAGGTCGTACTTCGCCCGCGCGCCCTCGTCGCGCTCGCGCTGATAGCGGGCGAGGGCGTCGTCGAACGCTTCGCGGCCGGTGAAGACATCGTGGAGCGCCGCCGCCATGGCCTCGGCGTCGCGGAAGGCGTCGCTGATGCCCTGAGCGGTGATGGGGTCCTTGTGATGCCCGGCATCGCCGATCAGCACCCAGCCGGGGCCATAGGGCTTGCGGAAGAAGTTGGGGAGATCCGCCGTGCCGAGGAAGCGGGTCTCGCGCTTCGCGGCGCGCACCCGCTCCTGGAGCGCGGGCGGCGCCTCCTTGACCGAGCGGAGGAAGTGGCTCTCGACATCGGCGCGGATCAGATCGAAGTCGGCGCGCGGCCAGCTCAGGACGCTGATGGTCTGGCCGTAGTGGGTCGGGATGAAGCCGAACGCGGCGCGCGGGCGGATGAAGCCCTCGAAGCCGTCCGCGGGGAGCCCGCTCCAGTAGGCGTAGTAGCCGACGGAGAGCACCGGGCGCTCGTCATAGCATTCTGCCCGAGCCGCCTTGGCGACGAGGGAATGTCGCCCGTCCGCGCCGACGACCACGCGGGCCCGATGCGTGACCGTGCTCCCGCTCTTTAGGTGGCCGCGGATGCCGGCGACCGCGCCGCGCTCGGTCAGCAGCTCATCCACCGTGAAGCCTTCCTGCAGCTCGGCGCCGGCGCGAACGGCGGCGTCCACGAGCATCCCGTCCAGCACGGTGCGCCGGGGACAGAGGCTGTAGCTCGTCCCGTTCACGGAGCGCAGCGGGCCGGAGATCGTGAAGGGGCCGAAGTCGAAGGCGTATCGGGTGAAGGGCGGGCAGCCGGTGGCGGTGAGCGGCTTGGCCAGGCTCCACCGCTCGAGCGCGGCGACGCCCGGCGGATGGATGATGTGGGTGGACATCGTGTCGCTGGGAAAGCGGGCCCGGTCCACCAGGAGCACGCGGTGGCCGTGCTGCGCGAGCAGCATGGCGGTGGGCGCGCCCGCGCAGCGCGCCCCCACGACGATCGCGTCGTACGGGTTGGGCATGTCCGGCACCTCCTGACCCGAGGTCGGCTGCAAGACGCGCACCCGCCGAATTCCTGCCCGTCTCGCGCACCTATGGCGCTAGCGTAGTCCCGAGATCGCGCGTCACGCGCGGCGGGAGGGGCGATGCGAATCCTCACGGACTATCTGAACGTGCTGGGCTGGGCGGTGGTCGGGGCGATCGCGATGGCGATCGCGCTGGCGATCCTGCTGCGGGTGTTCGCGTGGCTCACGCCGGTGGACGAATGGGTGGAGCTCCGGCAGGGCAACGTGGCCGTGGCCATCGTCGTGGGCGCGGTCATCGTCGCCTTCGCGCTCGTCATCGCGGCGGCGATCCCCGCGCCGACCCTGCTGCGCTAGGAGGCGCCGATGACCTTCTTCGTCCTCTCGATCATCGTGGGCGTGGCGCTCATCGTCATCGGCCTGGCCGTCCCGCGCCCGACCCCGGACGTGGCGGGGCGCAAGGTGGAGGAGGTGCGCAAGGTGCGCGCCGCCATGCCGTTCGTGGGCGTGGCCGTCATCCTCCTGGGCGTGCTCCTGGCCTCGTTCCGCGTCGTGCCGGGCGGCACCGTGGGGGTGCAGATCCTCTTCGGGCGCATCGTCGACACGCCGCTGACCGAGGGCTTGAACCTCATCAATCCGCTGAAGGACGTGCGCTTCATGTCGGTGCGCACGCTCGAGCTGTTCGAGCACGCCGACGTCCCCAGCAAGGAAGGTCTCACGGTGGGGCTGGAGGTCTCGGTGCTCTATCACCTGGACGGCACGTCCGCTCCCGGCGTGTACCGGACGCTCGGCGATCAGTACGCCAAGGTGTTCATCCTGCCGCAGCTCCGCTCCACCATCAGAGGGGCCACGGTGAACCACGAGGCCAAGGACCTCTACACCTCCGGGCGCGAGGTGATCGCCCAGCAGATCCAGGACGAGCTCTCGAAGACGCTGACCCAGCGCGGGATCGTGCTGGAGAAGGTGCTGCTGCGGAAGATCGTGCTGCCCAAGATGGTGGAGGACGCCATCAACTCCAAGCTGGCCGCCGAGCAGGACGCCGAGCGGATGCGCTTCGTGCTGCAGAAGGAGCGGCAGGAGGCCGAGCGCAAGCGCGTGGAGGCGACGGGCATCGCCGACTTCCAGAAGACGGTCATGCAGGGGATCTCGGATCAGCTCCTGAAGTGGAAGGCCATCGAGGTGGCGCACGAGCTGTCGAAGAGCCCGAACACCAAGGTGGTCATTCTGGGCGACAAGACGGGCCTGCCGATCATCCTGAACGACTCGCCCCAGGTCGCGGCCCGCCCGAAGTAGCGCGCTTATAGTCAGGAGGTATGCCCGGGCTCGGCGCGTTTCGCCATCGCGACTTCCGCCTCTTCTGGGGCGGGCAGCTCGTCTCCCTCATCGGCACGTGGATGCAGAGCGTGGGGCAGTCGTGGCTGGTGCTCGAGCTGACGGGCTCGCCGCTGTCGCTGGGCGTGGTGAACGCGCTCCAGTTCACGCCGATCCTGCTGTTCTCCACGGTGGGCGGCGCCATCAGCGACCGCCTCGGTAAGCGGAACATCCTCCTCGTCACCCAGGCCGTGATGATGATCCAGGCGCTGGTGCTGGCGGTGCTGGTGCGCCACGGGCACGTGCGCTACTGGCACGTCGCCCTCCTCGCCGCGATCTACGGGCTCGGCCGCGCCCTCGACATCCCCGCGCGGCAGGCCTTCATCACCGACGTGGTGGGGCGGGCCGATCTGCCCAACGCGGTGGCGCTCAACTCCGTGGTGTTCAACGGCGCGCGCATCGTGGGGCCGAGCGTGGCCGGCCTCCTCATCGCCCGCTACGACGTGGCGGTGGCGTTCTACCTGAACGCGCTCTCGTTCGTGGCGGTGCTGGTGGCGCTCCTCGCCATGCGCACCCAGGGCGACCCCGATCCCGCGGGCCGGCTCGGCCTGCGTCAGGGCGTGCTGGGGGCGCTCACCTACGCGACGGGCACGCCGGCGGTGGGCTTCATCCTCTCGCTCCTGGTGGTGGTGAGCCTGCTCGGGTTGAACTTCAACGTGGTGGTGCCGCTGATCGCGCGCGACGTGCTGCGCGAGGGCGCGCAGGGCTTCGGCTATCTCATGTCGGCGCTGGGCGGCGGGGCGGTGGTGGGCGCGGGCGGTATCGCCCTCCTGCGTACCGACCGGCCGCCCCTGGCCTTCTTGGCCGGCGCGGCCGGGATCTTGTGCGCGGGCGTGGCCGCGCTCGGCCTGGTCGCGCACTTCGGGCTGGCCGTCGTGACCCTGGCCGTGCTCGGGGCGCTCCAGATCTACTTCACGACCTCGTGCAACACGACGCTGCAGCTCATCACGCCCCCGGCGCTGCGCGGGCGCGTGATGGGCCTCTACGCCATGGCCTTCGCGGGCGTCACGCCGTTCGGATCGCTCCTGGTGGGCACGCTCGCCGAGCATCTCGGCGTGCGGGCGGCGTGCGCGATCGGGGGGAGCGCGGGCGCGCTCGCGGTGGGGGCTCTGGTGCTGCTTGCGCGGCGGCGGGAGGCCACCACGCGACCGCCGCCCCCGTCCTTGCCATAGAAGGCGCCGCCGCGTGGGACGCCGGCGGCGTACAATGCCCGCGCCATGCCGGAGCTCTGCTCCCAGGCTTTGCGCATCGACTGTCCGGGTCGCAGGCCGCCCTGTCAGGGGGTCTGCTCGTTCAGAGTGTGCGCGCGATACGACGAGATCCCCGGCATGGCCGACATCCTCAACCTGTCGGTCACGTTCGACGGCCAGGTCTCGTCGCCGCCCTACACCGATCCGGCGCTGCTGGCCGGCTCCTCCGCGGCCTGCCGCACGACCTTCAATGCCGGGACGGGCTTCGTCGAGTACGTGGACGCCAGCGGCGGTCGGCATCGGCTCGACCGGGCCGAGGTGGACGCCGCGCTCGACCGGATCTCGGGCTCGCCGGATCCATCCATATGGGAGCGCATCCAGCGAATCCTCGAGAAGCGCTGCACCGAATGGACGCAGGAAGAGCTGGACTTCATGCTGCAGGACCGCTACCCCACCCATCTCGGTGGCTGGATCCTGCGGTGGGAATGTCAGGAGCTCGAGGGTGGCAGCGGGATGTCCGTCCGTGACCTCCGGGCCGGCCACGACGGCGCGATCCGGAGCTTTGAGCTCAACTTCGACATCGACGTCACCTGCGTCTGCCTCCGGAACCGGCGGTCCGCCATCAGCAAGCTCTTCGTCCGGCTCAAGTACCCGTAGCGGCTTCCCTCATGCGCCAGCTTCTTCGCCTCATCGCGCTCCTCCTCGCCGCGCGCGCGCTCCACCGCGTGCTGTTCGGAGGCGTGCCCGGCCCAGACATCCCGCCCGTGATCGACGAGGTCGAGGCACTGGAGCGGCGCATCGGCACGGTGCTGCCGCGAACCTGGACGATCGAGCGCCGGCCACGACGGATCGACGGCGCGCCGGGGCCGCCCTCGCGGCCGTATCTGGACGACTGGGACCGCGCGTGGGTGCTGAGCACACCGTGGCCGGGGCAGGCGCCGCAGCGCGCGCAGATCGTCCTGCATCTCCTGCGCGACGGCGGCTCCGTGGGTCCGCATCAGGAGGTCCTGTCGCCGTGGGAGCGCTTCACCGTGGTGGCCCAGGACCCCAGCGTGGTGAGCATCGGCGGCGACGCTTTCAGCTGGGCCACCTTGCCCGGCTGGCCAAGCGCGCGGGCCGATCTCCGGGCGGCGCTCGGGCAGACCACGGCTTGAGGGCGCGAAGCCGGCGACGGCGACGATAGCGGCCTCGGCGCGGACGTCGTCCTTCACTGCCGCAACGGCAGCGTGAAGCTGAAGACGGAGCCCTTCCCCACCTCGCTCGTCACCCACATGCGCCCGCCGTGGAGCTCGATGAACCGGCGGGAGAGGGCCAGGCCCAGGCCGGTGCCCTCGACCTTCTTCTCCGACGCGCCCACCTGCCGGAACTCCTCGAAGATGGTCTCCTGATCTTCAGGGGCGATGCCGACGCCGGTGTCGGCCACCGAGATCTCGGCGTGGTCGCCCCGGCTCACCGCGCGCACGTCGACCCGACCGCCTTCGGGGGTGAACTTCAGCGCGTTGGACAGGAGATTCAGCAGCACCTGCTTGAGCTTGCGCTCGTCCGCGTGGACCACCCCGAGGGCGCGATCGGTGGCGTGGCCGAGCTGGATGCCTCGCCGCCCGGCGCGCTCGCGCACCAGGGTCAAGGCGTTCTCGATGGCGCTGGGCAGGTCGAAGTCGGCGGAATCCAGCTCCATGCGGCCGGCCTCGATCTTGGAAAGATCGAGGATGTCGTTGATCAGCGAAAGCAGATGCCGGCCCGACTCCAGGATGTCCCGCAGGTACTCGGCCTGTTTCTCGTTGACCTCGCCGAACATGCCCTCGTGCAGCACCTCGGAAAAGCCCAGGATGGCGTTGAGCGGCGTGCGGAGCTCATGCGACATGTTGGCGAGGAACTCGCTCTTGTGGCGGCTCGCCGCCTCCAGCTCGCGGCTCTTCTCGGCGATCTCCCGGTAGAGCCGGGCGTTCTGGATGGCGAGCGCCGACTGGCTGGCGAAGGTGCGGAGGAGTGCGACGATCTCCGGCGCGAAGGCGCCCGGTGTCTTCCGATTCACGGTGAGGGCGCCCACGAGCCGATCCTCGTGGAGCAGCGGCACACCGAGAAGCGCGCGGGTGCCGGTGCGCAGCAGCACGTCGCGCAGCGGTCCCGTGTAGGCGCCGGCTTCCGCCATGTCGGGGATCTCGATGGGCTCGCGGGTCAGCGCCAGTCGGCCCGCCACACCCTCGCCACGCCGGATGGGCGAACGCTTGGCGACCGCGACCACCGCTTCGTCCAGATCGTGGGTCGCCCGGAGCAGGAGCTGCTCCGTGCCCTCGTCGTACTCGTAGACGGTGCACGAGTCGGTGTGGGCGAGCTCGCTCGCCCGGGTCACGATGGTGCTGAGCACGGTCTCGAGATCCAGGGTCGAGCTGAGCGCGCGGCTCACCTCGCCCAGCGCCTGGAGCTCCTGCAGGGCCTCGGTGAGCCCGGCATTGGCGGTGGCCAGCTCGCGCGTGCGCGCTTCCACCTTCTGCTCCAGGTTCGCGTAGGACTCGGCAAGCTGGGCGGCGCTGCGGTTGAGCTCGTCCCCCAGGGCCTCGAGCTCGTCGCCCGTCCGAAGGGTGATGCGATGCCCCAGCTCGCCCGCGCCGATGCGCGCCGCCCCCTCCTGAAGCGTGCGGATGGGCGCCACCATGCGGCGCGCGAGGAGCACGCTCGCGAGGACCGAGAGCCCCAGGCCCAACACGAAGATCACCGCGCTGCGCGCGATGGGGGCGCGCAGCGGTGCATACGCGTCCGCCGCGGGCCGCTCCACGAACACCATCCAGCCGAGATTGCCGATCGCCGCGTGAGCGGCGAGCACGCGTCCGCCGCTCAGCCCTTCGGCGACATGGGCGATGGGCTCCCCGCCGGCAGCGGCGCGCTCCTCGGCGCGCCCGGCCTTCACCTGCACCGCGGCGGAGAGATCCCGCCGGGTCTGGAGGACCCGGTGGTCCGGATGGGCGACCAGATGGTCGCGCGCGTCCACGACGTAGGCATAGCCGCCGGGGCCCGCCTCGATCTGACTGACGATACGCACGACGGCGGCGAGATTCACTTCCGCCGTCGTGACCTCGATGGCGTATTTCCCCGCGGGCACGGCCAGCGTGGCGTATGGCTCCCACTCGTTCTTGAGGTAGACGGGGCTCCAGTAGGTCTTGCCCCCGCGCGCGGCCACGAACTCGGGGGCGCTGGAGAGATCGGCTCCGCTGCCGAGCACATCGGGATCCAGACGCGACACCCGCAGCTGCTCCCGGCCGGCGAGGTCCGCGTGCCGCAAGGCGGTCACGGCGGGCACGTTGCGCAGTACGCGGAGGAAGTCGAGCTCGCGCTGCTCGACGAGGGCGGCGCCGAGCCCCTGGCGGAAGCCCAGCCGGGCGGGGCCGGTCTGGCTCGCGTCCGGATCGTCGGACGCCGTCCGGGTCGTCTCACGCACCTGGAGCTCGACCTCCTTCAGGAACTGCTCGATGCGTCCGGCCGCCGCCACCGCCTTGGCCCGCTCGACCCGGACGATGGCGCGCTGGGTCTCGCGATAGACGAAGTAGAGCTCGACCAGGCTCGAGGCCATCAGCACGCCGCCCACGAGGACGAGCAGGACGACGACGTACTTGCGGACCAGCGGGCTGCGTGGGAAGGGACTTCTCACCGCCGGAAGGCGTCGGCCCGGAGGAGGATCTTGCGCGGCACGGTGACGCCGAGCAGCTCGGCAGTCTTGAGGTTCACCGCGAGGTCGATCTTCTCCGCGCCGACCACGGGGAGGTCGCGCGGCGCGGCGCCACGCAGGATCCGGACCACGAGGCCGGCCGCCTGAACGCCCTGCGCGTAGTAGTCGGGGCCGTAGGAGATGAGGCCGCCGTGACCCACCCAGAGGGCGGTGCCGAACACGGTGGGCAGGCGGAGCGCGAGCGCGCGCCCGATGATCGCGATCACGAGCTCGGGATTCGATCCCTCGGGGACGAGTATCGCGTCGCCGGGCCGCACCTGGCGGAAGGCGCCTTCGAGCTGCGCGGCGTCGAGCACTCCCCTCGGCACGACCTCGATCCCCATGGCCTGGGTCGCCTCGAGGGCCCGGCGGATCATGGGGGTGGAGCCGAGGTCGGCGCCGTAATAGACCAGCCAGACGCGGCGCACCGTGGGTACGAGCGTACGCAGGACCTCCAGACGCTTGGCCATCAGCTCGGTCTGGAGGCTCGACACGCCCGTCACGTTGCCGCCCGGCCGGGCGAGTGAGCGGACGAGCTGCGCGCCGACGGGGTCGCCCACCAGGGTGAACACGATGGGGATGCTGCTCGTCGCCTCCCGGGCCGCCTTGGTCGCGGCCTCCTCGCTCGTGACGATGAGATCGACACCCGTCGTGACCAGCGCGGCGGCGGCGGCCGGCATGGCGTCGACCCGGCCCTCCGTGAAGCGGATGTCGAACGCCACGTCGCGGCCGTCCTCGAGGCCCAGCTCGCGGAGGCCGGCCTTGAGCCCCTCCACGGTGGGATGGCTGGCCGCCCACGCGGCATTCAGGACACCGATGCGCACGGGGCGGCGCGCCTCCTGCGCCGCCGCCGCGAGGGGAGCCCCGAGGAGCAGCGCGAGCCCGAGGAGGGCGGCGCGCCTCGTCACCGGATCACGTGCTGGTGAGCCGCTCCCTCGGTGACCGTGTCCCAGGGCCCCACCAGCTCCTGGAACTTCGTGAAGGACGCGTACACCTTCTTCGCCATCGGGGTCTTTTCCGACTCCTCCCGGAGGACGTCGACCGCGATCTTCTTCAGCTCGCGCAGCACGGGCGCCGGGAACTGGATGAGCTCGATCTTGCCCTTGAACTCCGTCCGCATCCGCGCCAGCGCAACGGCGTTCTTCTGGTGATAGCCGCTGATCCCGTACACCTCGGTGGCGGCGGCCGCATGCGCGAGCGTCTGCCGGAGCTCGGCGGGAAGCGCCTCGTAGGCCTTTCGATTGAAGCCGAAGCCCTGCATCGTGCCGGGCTCGTGCCAGCCAGGGTAGTAGTAGTAGGGGGCGGTGTTGTGGAGGCCGAGCTTCATGTCGTCGTGAGGCGCCACCCATTCGCCCGCGTCGATCACACCGCGCTCGAGGGCGCCGAAGATCTCGGCCGCCGGCGTCAGGATGGCGGTGGCGCCGGCCCGCCCGATGATCCGGCCGCCGAGCCCGCCGATGCGCATGCGAAGGCCCTTGTAGTCGGCCAGCGAGTTGATCTTCTTCCGGAACCACCCGCCCATCTGCGGGGCGAAGGCGGGCCCGGGCTTCGGCACGAGGTTGAACGCGGCGTAGCTCTCTTCCAGGAGCTTGAAGCCGTCGCCGTAGTGGTACCAGGCGGCCATGCCCTGAGGGTTCATCCCGAACGGCACCGTCGTGAACCACTCGAAGGCGGACTCCTTCTTGCGCTCCGTGAAGTAGTACGGCACCGACATGAAGGCTTCGATCCGGCCCTGGGAGGTCGCGTCGAAGACCTCGAAGGGCGGCATGAGCTGGCCGCCGGGGTAGACCTCGATGACGAAGCGCCCGCCGCTCATCTCGTTCACGATGGCGGCGAGGCGCTCGGCGGCCCCGTGCAGCGTGTCGAGCGACGCGGGATAGGCGGTGGAGAGCCGCCACTTCACCTTCGGCTGGGCGATGACGGCGGGGGCGGCCACGACGGCGCCGGCGGCGGCGGCGGTCAGTGCGCCGCCTGCCCGTACCAGGAAGCGGCGCCGCGGCGTCTGGGGTCTCGGGGCCGATTCGCTCGGATCGACGATGGTCTCCATCCCGTGAACGCCTCCTTTGCGCCCCGGCCATTGCCCCACCCCGGCACCGGGTGGGCCACTATAGCGTCTTTTCAAGCGCTTTTTTCGCTTTTCCGAACGCCAGATGGAATTCCGGGTGGACGGCGGGAGGCGCCGGACGATCGCCGGCCTTAGACGGCCGAGCCTCGCGTCGGCATCGCGCCGGTCCCGTCCAAATGCGCGATGCAGTTGAGCAGGCTCACCCGCCACGGCGCTCGCGCATCGACGATGGTGACCGAGGTGTTGTCCCACTTCTCGGGCACCCGCATGCCGTCGCCGAGCGCTACGTGGCGCGCGGCGATGGAGCGGCAGACCAGCCCGTGCGTGACGACGGCGAGGGTGCCGGGCGTGGCCGCGGAGAGGGCGCGGATGCGATCCCACGCCTGGTCCACCCGCGCGTGGAACACCTCCCACGTCTCGCCGTTGGGCGGGGCATAGCCGGGCTCGAAGAGGTCGAAGTCGAGCTGGTCATACGGCGTGCCGCGCACATCGCCGAAGTTGCGCTCCTGGAGGAGCGCGTCGAACTCGATCGGGGCCCCGGTGGCGATGCGTAGGCGCTCGGCGGTGGCGACGGCACGCGCGAGGTCGCTGGAGAGAATCCGCGCCACGCCCCCGTCGCTCGCGAGCCGTCGGGCCAACGCCTCGGCTTGGGCCTCACCGCGCGGCGAGAGCGGGACGTCCGGCCTCTGGACGATCCGCGAGGCATTGCCCGCGGTCTCGCCGTGACGGATCAGGAGGATGCAGCGGGCGGGCGGGGCGATCATCGTGTCTCTTCTCTCATGCCGGGCGCGGTGTGGGCAATCCCCGCTCCCGCTGGCGCGATCACCGGAGCAGGAGCACCATGAGCCGCATGGAACAGCGCCGGGTCCTGGCTGGGGATGCCGACTACCAGTTGGTGATGACTGGCGAAGGGCCGCCGGTGCTGCTCCTGCACGGCTTTCCCGAGACGCACCACTGCTGGCGCAAGGTGGCGCCGCGGCTCGCGCGAACGCACACCGTGGTCGCGCCCGACCTGCGGGGCTACGGGGCGACACTCGCGCCCCCCGGGGGTCCACGGGGCGAGGGCTACAGCAAGCGCGAGATGGCGAGCGAGTTCGTCGGGCTGATGCGGGCGCTGGGATTCGAGCAGTTCGCGGTCGTGGGGCACGACCGCGGCGGACGGGTGGCGTATCGCATGGCGCTCGATCACCCGTCGCGTGTTCTGCGCGTGGCCGTGCTCAACGTGGTGCCGACGGTGGATCAGTTCGAACGCATGACGCCCGAGACGGCGCTCGGCTATCTGCCGTGGTTCCTCCTCGCGCAGCCGGCGCCCCTGCCCGAGCGGCTGCTCGCCCCGAGCGCCGAGGTGTTCGTGCGGCACGCGCTCGACACGTGGTGCGGCACGCCGGGCGCCATCGAGCCCGAGGCGGCGGACGCCTACGTGCGCGCGGTCAATCCGACCACCCTCCCCGGGATCTGCGCGGACTATCGCGCGGCCCTTCACCTGGACCGACCGATCGACGAAGCGGACCGCGCCGCGGGGCGGCGAATCACGCGCCCGCTGCTGGTGCTCTGGGGCGACAAAGAGGACGCGCCGGCCGACGGCCCACTGCCGATCTGGCAACGCTGGGCGAGCGACCTGCGGGGCCACGCGCTCCCGTCCGGCCACTTCCTGCCCGAGGAGGCGCCGGACGAGCTGGCCGAGGTCGTCCTCGAGTTCTTGAAGGGCGAGTAGCCGAGCGCTGGCTAGGCGCGGGCCCCGGCGCGGCCGAAGGGTGCGAACGGGCTCAACAGGAGCCAGTTCGGGAAGGCGTGCGCGAGCGCCCGATCCCCTGCGATCCGCACGCCGCCTCCACGCAGGGCCTGGGCGAAGGTGAGGTGCCCGGTCCACACGCGGCCCAGCGCGACGAGATCCGCGTCGACCTCGAGGTCGACCGGGTGTCCCGGATCGCGGTAGCACAGGTCGACGCCGGCGCGCTCGAGCACCAGCCACCACGTGCGCTGATGGCGGAATCGCGCCGGAATCCCGCGAAAGTCGAAGCGCACCACGACCCGGCGATCCGGCAGTCGGTCCAGCGCGATCCCGTTCTTCATCGCCCACATGAGCAGGCTCACTTCGAGGTTGTCCGGCGCGAACTGCCAGTTCGCCCACCGCTGGCCCCATTCGCCGAGGCGGTCCACCACCTCGCGCAGCGCTTCGCCCGCCTTGGTGAGCCGATAGTCCCGGCCTCGGCCGCCGGGGAGCGGACGGCTCGCGATCACGCCGGCGTCCTCGAGCTCGCGCAGGCGCTGGGCCAGGAGCGAGCGGGAGATGAGGGGCATGCCGTTGCGAATGTCGTTGAAGCGGTGGCTGCCGGACAGGAGCTCGCGCAGGATGATGGGCGTCCAGCGCTCCGCAAATATCTGAGACGCCACGGCGACCGGGCAGAACTGGCCATAGCCCCGCATGGCCAGATGCTAGGAGCGGCAAGGCGGGGGAGCAAGTCCATTTTATGGTCTTGGCGGCCCCGCGCGACGCTGGCAAGGTTGGGAGCCAAGGAGGACCTCACCATGCCCACTATGGAGACGCGTCCTTTCGACTGCCTGGCCCTGACCCGCGAGCTTGGGCCCCGCTTTGCCGCGCGCGCCGCCGGCCACGATGCCGATGACACCTTCGTGGCAGAGAACTACGCCGACCTGCGGGCACACCGCGCGTTCTCGGCCGGCGTGCCCGCCGAGCTGGGCGGCGGCGGGGCCACCTACCGAGAGCTCTGCGAGATGCTGCGGCTGCTCGCCCGCTCGTGCGGCTCCACCGCGCTCGCCCTGTCGATGCACACGCACATCCTCGCCAGCACCGTCTGGCGCTGGCGCCATCAGAGCGCGCCGGTCGAGCCCTTCCTCCGCCGGGTGGCCGCCGAGGAGCTGGTCCTCGTCTCGACCGGCGGGTCCGACTTCCTCGCCGGGTCAGGGGTCGCCAAGAAGGTGGAGGGCGGCTACCTGGTCACCGCGCGCAAGATCTTCGGGAGCGGCTCCCCGGGCGGCGATCTCCTGATGACCATGGCCATCTACGAGGACCCCAAGGACGGTCCCACCGTGCTCCACTTCCCGGTCCCGATGGACGCGACGGGCGTGAAGGTGTGCGACAACTGGCGGACGCTCGGCATGCGCGGCACCGGCTCCAACGACGTCCTGCTGGAGAACGTCTTCGTGCCCGACGCGGCGGTGGGGGTGCGGCGTCCGCCCGGGCGATGGGTGCCGGTGTTCTACGTGATCTTCTCGGTCGCGTTCCCGCTCGTGTACTCGGTGTATCTGGGGGTGGCGGAGTCCGCGCGCGACCTCGCCGTGCGCGAGGCGGGGCGCCGGCGGGGGGACGCCACCACTCAGCTCCTGCTGGGCGAGCTGGACACGGAGCTGACCGCGGCGCGCCTGGCCGTCAAGGCCATGATCGACGCCGCCGACACGGGCCACATCGACGTCGATACGACGAACACCGTGGCGATGTGCCGCACGCTGGCGGGCAAGGCGGTGCTCCGCACCTGCGACAAGGCGATGGAGGTCGCGAGCGGCGCCGGCTTCTACCGCGCCGCCGGGCTCGAGCGCCTCTTCCGCGACGCGCAGGCCGCGCGCTTCCACCCGCTGCAGGAGAAGCCGCAGGCGCTGTTCACGGGGCGCGTGGCGCTCGGGCTCGACGTGAACGGCTGACCGACGAGGACGGGCGCTAGAACCCCTTCACGTAGGGCAGCTTCCCCGCCGTCGCCTCGATCGCCGCACCCGCGTCCAGGAGCACGGCGGTGGAGTCCCACGTCCCGTTCACGAGCTGATTGCGCGGGCCGTCGGGCACGGTGGCCTTGATCGTGCGGCCGCCGAAGCGCACTTCCTGCTGGTCCACGTCCACGCTGACCACGCCCTGGGGATCGCGCTCGACCGCCTTCTGCAGCCACTCGAGGTCGGCCTGGCTGGCGACCAGGCAGGGGATGCCGAGCATCACGCAATTGCCGAAGAAGATCTCGCCGAAGGAGCCGCCCACGATGGCGCTGATGCCCCAGCGCATGAGGGCCTGCGGCGCGTGCTCCCGGGACGACCCGCAGCCGAAGTTCTGCCCGACCACGAGCACGGAAGCGCCCTGGTAGGCGGGCGAGTTGAACGGGTGCTCGGGGTTCTGCCTGCGCGCGTCCTCGAAGGCGTGCTCGCCCATGCCTTCGAAGGTGACGGCCTTCAAGAAGCGCGCGGGGATGATGCGGTCGGTGTCGATGTCGTTGCCGGAAACCGGAATGCCGCGGCCGGCGATCTGCTTGCGCTTGTAGTCGGTCATGCCTCGCTCCGCTCGGCCGGACTTACCATGTTCGCTCGGCTCGCCTTCGGCTGCACCTCGCCAATCATCTCAACACCTCCCTGACGTCCGTCACCACCCCGTTGATGGCGGCGGCGGCGACCATGGCCGGGCTCATGAGGAGCGTGCGCCCGGTGGGGCTGCCCTGGCGGCCGATGAAGTTGCGGTTGCTGGAGGAGGCGCTCATCTCGCGCCCCTGAAGCTTGTCGTCGTTCATCCCGAGGCACATGGAGCACCCGGCCTTGCGCCACTGAAAGCCCGCGGCCTGGAAGATCTCGTGAAGCCCCTCGGCCTCGGCGGCCCTGGCCACCACCTGCGAGCCGGGCACGATGAGGGCCCGCACGTGCTTGGCGACCTTGCCCTTCTTCGCGACCTCGGCGGCCACGCGGAGGTCGGACAGCCGCCCATTGGTGCAGGAGCCCACGAACGCCACGTCGATCTTCGTGCCCTTGATGGCCTGGCCCACCTCGAAGCCCATATGGGCGAGGGCCTCGCGATAGGTCGGCCGCTCCGCCTCGGGCTTGGAGTCGGGCGAGGGAATGCGCTGGCCGACGCCCACCGACATCTCGGGATTGATGCCCCAGGTGACGACGGGCTCCAGGGCCGAGCCGTCGATCGTCCTCACGTCGTCGAACTTCGCGCCCGTCTCCGTGGCCACGGACTTCCACCAGGCGAGCGCGCGGTCGAAGGCCGCCCCCTGCGGCGCATAGGGCTTGCCGCGGAGGTAGTCGTAGGTGGTCTGATCCGGATTGACGTAGCCGAAGCGCGCGCCGCCCTCGATGGACATGTTGCAGACGGTGAGGCGCTCCTCCATCGTCATGCGGTCGATGACGGGGCCCGCGTACTCGTAGGCGTAGCCCACGCCGCCCTTGACGCCGAGCTGATTGATGATGGCGAGGATCACGTCCTTGGCGTAGACGCCCTTGGCGAGGGCGCCCTCCACGCGCACCTGGCGGAGCTTCGGCTTGGCCATGGACAGACACTGGGTCGCCAGCACGTCGCGAACTTGAGTCGTCCCGATGCCGAAGGCGATGGCGCCGACCGCGCCGTGGGTGGACGTGTGGCTGTCGCCGCAGGCGATGGTCATGCCCGGCTGGGTCAGCCCCTGCTCCGGCCCGATCACGTGCACGATGCCCTGCTTGCCCGTGGCCATGTCGAAGAGGTTCAGATTGAAGTCCTTCATGTTCTTGTACATGTGCGCGGCCATCTCCTCCGCCATGGGATCGGCGTAGGGTCGCGTCTGATCCGTCGTCGGGATGATGTGGTCCAGCGTGCCGAACGTGCGCTCGGGCATGCGCACCTTGAGCTTCAGCTCCTTGAGCATCTGGAAGGCCTGCGGCGTCGTCACCTCGTGGATGAGGTGGAGGCCGATCAGGAGCTGGGTCTGGCCGGACGGCAGCGTCCGCACCGCGTGCGCTTCCCACACCTTGTCGAGCAGCGTGCGTGCCATGGCGACGCCTCCTTCGGGAGGCTCATCGTGCCCCAGCCGGCACCGTGTAGTCCAGTGAAACGTTCTTGGTTGAATGGTAAGCTGCGCTACATGATCGGGCCGTCCCCATGATCGACGCCGCGCTGTTCCCCGCGCTGGAGACCCTGCTCGCCGTGGCTCGCACGGGCTCGGTGGCCGCGGCCGCGCGGCAGCGCCACATCACCTCCTCGGCGGTGAGCCAGCAGATCCGCCGCCTCGAGGCCCACTTCGGGCTCAAGCTCTTCGAGCGCGCCGGGCGCGGCGTGCGCCTCTCCGCCGCCGGCGAGGCGGCCCTGCCGGTGGTCCGCGGCCTCTGGACGGAGGCGGAGACCGCCTTCGCCCAGCTCGCCGCGCTGGCCGGGCGCTCGGCGGTGACCATTCGGATGGCAGTGAGCGATTACCTGGGCAAGGGCCTGCTCGCCCCGGTGCTGCGCGATCTCCTCGACGAGGATCCGCCCCTGCGCTTCGAGATCGTCACCGCGCACTCGCGCGCGGGCGTCCGCCTGGTCGCGGCGGGCGACGTGGACCTCGCGGTGGTGACGGGCCAGGACATTCCGCGCGGGCTGGAGGATCGGCACCTCTTCGATCAGCCCTTCGTGTGGGTGGGCCCGCGCCGCGGCCGCGAGCGCGCCCCGCTCACCGAGCGCCTCCGGCGTGAGCCCGCCCTGCGGCTGGCCGCGGAGAGCCGGGGACGCGCGCTGCTCGATCAATACCTCGCCGACCACCGCATCCGCCCGGTGTCCACCATCGACGTGCCGAGCGTGTCGCTGCTCCTCTCCTACGTCTCCGGCGGGCTCGGCATCGGGCTCGTGCCGGCGCTGGCGCTGGCGGAGGCGCCGCCGGGGCGCATCGTCGTGGAGCCCGCGCGCGTGCCCGCCCTGCCGGTGGCGCTGGTGTGGCGCGCGGCGGCCCGGCGGCAGCCCGCGCTCACCCGCCTGGCCGATCTCCTCGCCGCCGCGGGCAAGCGCGCGGGTGCTAGAATCCGCCGTGCGTAGGAGCCCACTCACGAAGGAGACGCCATGAAGATCCGACCCAATCGCGTGAAGGAACGGCTCGCCGCCGGGCAGGTCGCCACCATCATCGCCGGCACCAACGAGCCGGACCTGATCGATCAGCTCGGCACGCTCGACGTGGACGGCATCTGGCTCGAGGGCGAGCACGGCGGCGTGGACTTCGGCGATCTGGGCAACCTCACGCGGGCCTGCGACCTCTGGGGGAAGACGTCGGTGGTGCGCGTCCAGGACAACGACTACGCCACCATCTACCGCACGCTGGACCGCGGCGCCCAGGCCATCGTCGTGCCGCACGTGAACAACCGGCGGGAAGCGGAGGCGGTGGTGGAGGCGGCCAAGTTCGCGCCCATCGGCAAGCGCGGCATGTACACGAGCCGCCAGGGCTTCGGCGTGGAGGACTATCTCAAGACCGCCAATGACCAGAGCGCGCTCATCATCCTCATCGAGGACATCGCGGCCACCAGGCAGCTGGACGAGATCGTGAAGGTCGATCACATCGACGTCTTCTTCGTGGCCCCGGGCGATCTCGCCGCCTCCATGGGCCACATCGGCCAGATGGCCCACCCCGACGTGCAGGAGGTGATCGACGAGTCGATCGGGAAGATCGTCGCGGCCGGCCGCACCGCGGGCACCCTCGTCAACGCGGGCAACGTGGAGCGCTACACGAAGCTGGGCGTGCGCTGCCTGATGTCGCCGTTCTTCCCCTGGATTCAGGCGGGGGCCAAGGACCTCATGGAGCGGGCCGCGAAGGGGGCCAAGGGGTAACAGGCGATGCGCCGGCGTCGCCGGACCGGCGGACGAGGTCATCCAGTGAGGCGGGCGGGGCTCGCGCTGCTGGCGCTGCTCGTGCTCCTCGGCACCTCGGTTGCCGCCGCCCAACCCCGCGTGCACCGGATCGGGGTGGTCCTCTTGGGCGGGCCGGGCGCGCAGTCGATCGATGGGCTCCGCGATGGTCTGCGCGAGCTGGGCTTCGAGGAAGGCAAGCAGTACGCGTTCCTCGTCCGCGATGCCAAAGGGGATCGGAAGGCCGCGGGGGTAGCGGCAAAGGGCCTCGAGGCGGACGGCGTCGACGTTATCTTCGCGGTGGGCTCCTCGGTCACCTTCACCGTCATGGAGGCCACCAAGACGGTGCCCATCGTCTTCCACACGGGGGCGGACCCGGCTGAGGTCGGACTCGTCGAGACTTTCCGGAAGCCGGGCGGGCGCCTCACCGGGGTGGGCAGCCAGTCACGTGACCTCGGCCCGAAGCGCTTGGAGCTGCTGAAGGAGATCGTGCCGAGCGCACGCCGCGTCGTCGGCTTCTACAACCCCGACAATCCGACGCGGAACGCCGTGCCGGCACTGCGCGAAGCCGCCCGCCGATTGAAGATCCAGCTCATCGAGCGCCAGGTTCGGTCCGTCGCCGAGCTCAACGCCGGGCTGCGCGCGCTCCGACACGAGGATGCGGACGCGATCTTCTACATCGGCGACTCCATGGTGAGCAGCCAGGCCCAGGCGGTCGTCGAGGCGGGACTGGCGAAACGCCTGCCCACCATGTTCCATGATTCGGGAACGGTGATGATGGGAGCGCTCGCGAGCTACGGTGTGAGCTTCCGTGCCATCGGACATCAGACCGCGAAGTACGTCCACCGCATCCTTCTCGGCGCGCGCCCCGGCGATCTCCCGGTGGAGCTCGTCGATCGGATCTACCTCGCCATCAACCTGAAGACCGCGAAGGCCATCGGGGTGACGATTCCGCAAGCGGTGCTGACCCGGGCGGATGAGGTCATCCAGTGAGCGTGTGGGCCGCCGGACGTGTGGGCTGCTGGGCATTCGTCGGCGCGCTGACCCTGGGCGCGGCGGGGGCCGCGGAGTCTCAGTCGAGCCGTGTGTATCAGGTCGGCGTCGTGCACCTCGGGGGCACGTATCAGCTCGCCGTGGACGGGCTCCGGGCCGGGCTCAAGGAGCAAGGGCTCGAGGAGGGCAAACGAGTCAAGCTGCACGTGCGCGACGCCAAGGGCGATGTCGAGACCCTCAAGAAGGCGGCGCGCGAGCTGGAGGCCCAGCGGGTCGATCTGATCTATGCCGTCTCCACCACCGCGGCCACGGCTACGCGTCAAGCCACCGAGCGCGTGCCCATCGTCTTCTACGCCGGCGCGGATCCGGTCGCGCTGGGCCTCGTGGGGAGCTTCCCGAAGCCCGGCGGGCGGCTCACCGGCGTGCACGGCCAGCTCAACGAGCTGAGCGCGAAGCGGGTGGAGCTGCTCAAGGCCCTCGTGCCCAAGGCGCGCCGCATGGCCGTGTTCTACCGGCCGGACAACGCCGCCGCGGTCCAGTCCGTGGAGGCGGCGCGCGGGGCCGCGGCCCAGCTCAAGGTCGAGCTCGTGGAGCGTCGCGTCGCCTCGGTGGACGAGCTGCACAAGAGCCTTCAGGCGCTGCGCCCCGACGAGGCGGACGCGATCCTCTACGTGGGCGACGCCCTCGTGGTGAGCCAGATCGATCACGTGATCGAGGTGGCGCGGGCCAAGCGGTTGCCCGCGCTCTTCCAGGAGCAGGAGAGCGTGGCCAAGGGCGCGCTCGCCAGCTACGGCGTCAGCTACCGGGCGGCGGGGCAGCTCTCCGCCAAGCAGGTGCGCCGCATCCTCGAGGGCGCCCAAGCGGGCGATCTCCCGGTGGAGCAGCTCAGCCAGCCTTACTTCGCCCTCAACTTGAAGACCGCCGGCGCGCTCGGGCTGACCATCTCGCCGTCGCTGCTCACGCGGGCGGACGAAGTGATTCAGTGACGGGGGGCCCGACGCTCCGCGCCGCGCTGGGCGTGGCGCCCGACGAGGTGGTGGCGCTGGTGGGCGGCGGCGGGAAGACCACCGCGATGTTCCGGCTGGCGCGCGAGGTGGCGGCGGCGGGCGGCCGCGTCATCATCACCACGACGACGCACATCTTCGCCACCCAGGTGGGGCTGGCGCCGGCGCATCTCCTGGTGGACGAGGCCAAGCCCGACGACCTCCGCGCCGCGCTGGAGGCGCACCGGCAGGTGCTCGTCACCGGGCCCGAGAATCCCCAGAACCGCCGGGTGGCCGGACTCTCCCTCGAGCGCTTCAGCGAGCTCCGGCGCTGGTGCCCGGACGCGTGCGTGATCAACGAGGCCGACGGCTCGCGCACGCTGCCGTTCAAGGCGCCGGCCGCGCACGAGCCGGCGATCCCGGCCGAGACCACCCTCGTCCTGCCCGTGGTGGGCGCCGACATCTTCGGCAAGCCGTTGACCGAGGACCGCGTGCATCGCCCCGAGCGGGTAGCGATGCTGTCGGGAGCGGCGCTCGGGGTGGCCATCACGCCGGAGATCGTGGCCCGCGTCCTCGCTCATCCGGAGGGCGGGCGCAAGGGTGTGCCGCCCGGCGCGCGGGTCTGCGTGCTCATCAACAAGGTGGCGAGCCTGCCCGATCCCTCGCCGGCACGCGAAACGGCCGAGCGCCTGCTGCGCGAGCCCGCCATCGACGCCGTGCTCCTCACGTCCGTTCGCGACGCCGAGCCCGTTCTCGAGATCTTTCGCCGCTGACCCCCTCAGGAGAGCCCCATGGCCACGGTAGAGACCGCCCTCGGCCCCATCGACACGAGCCAGCTCGGCCCCACTCTCATGCACGAGCACATCGTCACGCGCTCGCCCGGCGTGCAGGAGAACTGGCCGCATCTCTGGGACCGCGAGCAGATCTACGCCATCGGCGAGCGGAAGATGGCCGAGCTCTACGGGCGCGGCGTCCGCACCATCGTGGACCTCACCACCGTCGACCTCGGGCGCGACATCGAGCTGATCCGGAACGTGGCGCGACGCTCGCGCGTGCACGTGATCGTGGCCACCGGCGTCTGGTGGATGCCCCAGCGCTACTTCACCGCCCACGGCACCGACGAGGTGGCGGCCCTCTTCATCCGCGACATCACCCAGGGCATCGGCGACAGCGGCGTGAAGGCCGCCATCATCAAGTGCGCCACCGACACCGCCGGCGTGACGCAGGTGATCGAGAACGTCCTGCGCGCCTGCGCGCGGGCCCAGAAGGCCACCGGCGTGCCCATCTCCACCCACACCTGGGCGGCGGGGCGCACCGGCGAGGCGCAGCAGGCCATCTTCGCGCAGGAGGGTGTGGACCTCCGGCGCGTGATCATCGGCCACTCGGGCGACAGCGCCGACTTGAAGTACCTCCGCGGGCTCATGGAGCGCGGCAGCACCATCGGCATGGACCGCTTCGGGCTGGAGAGCTTCCTGCCGACGGCGAAGCGCGTGGAGGTGGTGGCCACGCTCTGCGCGGAGGGCTATGCGCCGAAGATGGTGCTCTCCCACGACGCCAACTGCTGGTCGGACATGCTGACGGAAGAGGCCAAGGCCCGCACGCGCCCCCTCTGGCACTACAACCACATCTCGGACGACATCCTCCCCGCGCTCCGGAAGGCCGGCGTGAAAGAGGAGCAGGTCGATCAGATGCTGGTGCGGAACCCTCGGGCCCTCTTCGAGGGCACGGTGGCCTAGACGATCTCCGCCAGCCGCCGGATCCCGGCGCGGATCTCGGCCTCGGTGAGCGCGGCGTAGCCGAAGAGGAGCCCCGCGCGCCGCGGGGGCTCCACGTACGAGGGGGCCACGGAGTAGATGCCCACGCCGGCCCTGGCCGCGCGGACGATGAGCGCGTCGAGGTCCCGCGGGCGCACGTCGTTCAGCCAGACGACCAGGTGTACGCCGGTGTTCTCCCCCGCGATCTCGACGCGCGGCCCGAAATGCTCCGCCAGCGCCGCGATCAGCGCGCGGCGGCGCGCGGCGTTTCGCGCCCCCGCGCGGCGGAGGTAGCGCTCGAACTGGCCGCTGCTGATGAGCTCCGCCAGCGCCTGCTGATAGAGCGGGGCGGAGAAGCGGTCCGCCGCCCACTTGGCGGCCATGAACGGCCGCACGAGCGCCCGCGGCAGGACGAGATAGCCCACGCGGAGCGCCGGAAACAGCGTCTTCGAGAACGAGCCCAGATAGATGGTTCGCTCGCCGTGGCCCAGTGACTGGAGCGCCTCCAGCGGGTGGCCCTCGTAGCGGAACTCGCTCACGTAGTCGTCCTCGACCAGCCATGCATCCATCTTGGTGGCCCATCGGAGGAGCGCCAGCCGCCGCTCCAGCGGCATGATCACGCCGGTGGGGAACTGATGGCAGGGGGTGACATAGGCCAGGCGCGGGCGCTGGCCCGCGGCCGGCAGCTTGGCCGTGTCGAGGCCGCCCGCGTCCACGGGCACCCGGAGGAGCCGCGCGCCCACGGCCTCGAAGGGAATGGTGGCGCCGGGATAGTGGGGCTCCTCCACCACCGCGCCGTCGCCGGGGTCGAGCAAGACGCGGGCGATCAAGTCGAGCGCCTGCTGCGTCCCGTTGACGATCAGGATGCGATCCGGGTCGCTCACCACGCCGCGGGCCCGACCGAGGTACTCGCTGAGCGCCTCGCGCAGGGGCCGATGGCCGACCGGGGCGCCGTAGCCGAGCGCGTCGGAGGAGGCGCGGCGCGCATGGGCGGCGAGCAGGCGGCGCCAGATCTCGCGGGGGAACTCGTCCACGCCGGGGCGCCCGTAGCGGAAGTCGTAGCGGAGGGCTGGGCGCGGCCCCGGTCGCTCGGGGCCGACGTGGAGGCGGTCAGTCAGGCGACGCGCGTAGGCGGAGACCCGCGCGGGCGTCTCGGGACGGGCGGGAGCGCGGCTCGGGCGGGGGGCAGTAGCGGGACTCGGTGCCACTCCGACCACAGACGTGGCGCCCCGGCGCCGGCTCACCAGATAGCCCTCGGCGGCGAGCTGCTCGTAGGCGAGCGTGACGGTGTTGCGCGAGACGCGCAGGTCGCGGGCGAGCGCCCGCGACGATGGCAGCCGCGCGGCGGGCCCGAGGCCCCCCGCGCGGATCTTCAACTTGAGCGCGTGGTACACGCGGCGATAGAGCGGCCCGCTCGCTTCCCGAAGATTGAGCAGCATGATCTGGCTCCTTCAAACCGTCCAGAACTGGCTCTTTCATAGGGCCAGGGTCGGGGCTAGGATAGCCTCCGTCGAACGACGGCGAAAGGAGGAAATCACCATGGCGTCGCAGACCGAGGATCGGGAGACCCTGGAAGCGCTCAACCGCGGCTATCTTCTCGCCGCGGAAAAGCGGGACGTGGCGTGGTACGCGGAGCATCTCAGCGAGGACTACCGCGCCACCAACCCCGACGGCTCCTTCGTGGACAAGGCGGGCTTCCTGGCGCGCTTCGCCGAGCCCCACACCATGACCGATCTCCGCGCGCCCGAGGTGCAGATCCAGCTCGTGGCCGACGCGGCCCTGATCCACGCGTCCTTCGAGGACACGCGCCCCGACGGCAGCCACGGCCGGGGCCGCTACACCGACATCTGGCAGAAGCGGAACGGGCGGTGGCTCTGCATCTCCGCTCACTTCACCCGCTGCTGAGGGCATGCCCATGACGACGACCACGACGGCCACCGCGACCGACGAGGCGACCCTGGAGGCGCTCAACCGCGAGTACATCCGCTCCGTCAGCGAGGCGGATGTGCGCTGGTTCGACGCGAACCTCGCCGGCGACTTCGTGAACAGCAACCCGGACTGCACGCTGCTGGACCGCGCGGCGTTCCTCGCCCAGATCGGCCGCGGCTCCTCGGTGAAGCACCTCGCCATCGAGGACGTGCTGATCCGGGTGCTCGGCGACGTGGCCCTGATCCACGCGCGCACCACCTACGTGAAGGCGGACGGGCAGCCCGGCGCGGGGCGCTACACCGACGTGTGGGCGCGGCGGGGCGGCCGCTGGGTGTGCGTGGCGGCGAACGTCACGCGCCTGTAGGGCGCGGGAGCGTGTCCGGGTTGCGGATCACGTAGACGGCGGCGAGCGGTTGGGAGCGTATCATCGCCCAATCGTGACACCGCACCGCGTGCCACTGTGGCTCAAGGTCGCGTACTCGGCCTATGTCGCGGTCATCGTCCCCTGCTACTGGGTGACGTACACGCCCTGGAATTTCCTCTATTTCTGCGACATCGCGCTGCTCGCGACCGTGGTCGGGCTGTGGCTGGAAAGCCCGCTGATCGTCGGCATGCAGGCCGTGGCCATCACCGTGCCGCAGCTCCTGTGGGTGGTGGACCTGCTCTGTCGGGTGGTGGCGGGCGTCCACCTGACCGGTGTGACCGCGTACATGCTGGATGGGGACCTGCCCCTCTACCTCCGGCTCCTGTCATCCTTCCACGGCTGGCTGCCCTTCCTGTTGCTCTGGCTCACGGGGCGGCTGGGCTACGACGGGCGCGCCTTCGCCGCGCAGTCGCTGCTGGCGGTCGTCGTGCTGCTGATCTCCTACTTCCTCGCCCCCGGCCCGCCTCCATCGCCGGCGCGGCCGCAGGCCGCCGTCAACATCAACTATGTCTACGGGCTCCACGACGACGCGCCGCAGACCTGGATGCCTCCCGCGCTCTGGCTGGGGACGGTCATGGCCATGAATATCGTCGGCTTCTACCTGCCGACCCATCTCGCGCTTCGGCGCTGGTTTCCCCGCGCCGGTGAGGATCATGCTCCCAGCCGGAACCCCTCGTAGCCCTTGGCGGCGATCTCGTCGCACTTCTGGCGATAGAGGCCCACCCCGCCCACATAGGGCATGAAGACGCGGGGCTTGCCGGGCACGTTGGCCCCCGTGTACCAGGACGCGGCCTTGGGGTAGAGCGTCGTGTCGCCCACCTGGTTCACGTGCTCGACCCAGGCGTCCTGCGCCGCCTCCGTGGCCTCGATGGTCCCCTGCCCGTGGGCGCGGAGATAGGCGAGGCAGTCCGCGATCCAGTCGGCGTGCTGCTCGATGGACACGATCATGTTGCTGAGCACCGACGGGCTGCCCGGCCCGGTGATGGCGAAGAGATTGGGGAAGCCGGCCACGCAGAGCCCCAGATAGGTGCGCGGCCCTGCCGCCCACCGCTCCTTGAGCGTGGCGCCGCCCCGGCCGCGGATGTCGATACGGAGGAGGGCGCCGGTCATGGCGTCGAAGCCGGTGGCGAAGACGAGGCTGTCGAAGCGGTATCGACCCGCGGTGGTCCGGAGGCCGTCGGGCAGGATCTCCTCGATGGGCGCCGTCCGCACGTCGACCAGGGTCACGTTGTCGCGGTTGAACGTGGCGTAGTAGTCGGTGTCGACACAGAGGCGCTTGGTGCCCAGCGGATAGGTCTTCGGCGTGAGCAGCTCGGCCAGCGCCGGGTCCTTCACGATGCCGCGGATCTTCTCGCGGAAGAAGGCGGCGGCGGTGTCGTTGGCGTCCTGACTGGTCTGGATGTCGATGTAGGTGGCGGCGAACCCGAGGCCGCCCCGCTGCCAGCGCTTCTCGTACTCGCGCTGGCGCTCCTCGGCCGAGACGGCGAGCGCCGACACGTCGTTGCGCTCGATCACGAAGCCCACGCGCGACTCGCGGGCGTCCTGGCGGTGCTTGGGGTACTCCGCCTTCCAGCGGCGCTGATACTCCGGGTCCATGGGCACGTTGCGCGCCGGCACCGAGTAGTTGGGCGTGCGCTGGAACACGTAGAGGTGCGCGGCCTGCCTGGCGATGATGGGGATGGACTGGATGGCCGACGACCCCGTGCCGATGATGCCCACGCGCTGGCCGGTGAAGTCCACGCCCTCGTGCGGCCAGCTCCCCGTGTGGTACCACGTGCCGCGGAAGCTCTCCACGCCCTTGAAGGCCGGCACCTGGAGGTCGGAGAGGCAGCCGGTGGCCATCACGCAGTAGCGGGCGGAGACGCGGTCACCCTTGTCGGTACGGATGTCCCAGCGGCGCGCCGCCTCGTCGAAGTGCGCCGAGATCACCTTCGTCTCGAATCGAATGTCCCGCTTGAGGTCGAAGCGGTCGGCCACGTGGTTGGCGTACCTCAAGATCTCGGGCTGCGAGGCGTAGCGCTCCGTCCACTCCCACTCCTGCTCGAGCTCGGGCGAGAACGAGTAGGAATAGTCCATGCTCTCGACGTCGCAGCGCGCGCCGGGGTAGCGGTTCCAGTACCAGGTGCCGCCCACGCCCTTGCCGGCCTCGAACCCCTGCGCGGAGAAGCCCAGCCCCCGCAGGCGATAGAGCATGTAGAGGCCGGCGAAGCCGGCGCCCACGACCACCACGTCCACCTCACGCGCGTTCACCGCGGGATCAGCCACCGGTTCTCCTCTTCTTCACCGGGGGCGCCACGTGGTGGTACGCCTGCGCCACCAGCGTCGCCACCTGTTTCCAGTTGGGACGTCCATCGATACGCACGCCGACCCAGCCGCGGATACCCACGTAGGGCGGGCGGAAGAAGCGGGAGGGGTCGGCCTTCACCAGGGCCTCCTGCTCGCCCAGGGGGGCCGGCAGCCACACCGCCAGGTGCTCGGCCCCATGGTGGTGGTCATCGAGCTGGGCGAAGAGCCGCCCCCGCACGCGCCAGGTGGGTTCCCCCCAGGCGATCTTCTCGCTGGTGTCCGGCAGGGCCAGGCAGATGGCGCGGAGACGCGCCACCGGGTCGGCGGCCTTCCGGGCGGCGGCAATCCGGCGGGTTCCCCGTTGCGTGGGCATAGGACACTTGTTATAACAAGGTCCACCATGGCCGTCCACAGGCTCGAGCCGGGGTCGGGGTCCCTCTACTTCCAGCTCCACCAGCACCTGGTGGACCGGATCCGGGCGGGGGAGTTCGGGCCGGCCACCCCGCTCCCCACCGAGATGGAGCTGTGCGAGCAATATGGAGTCAGTCGCATCACCGTGCGCCGGGCCCTCGACGCCCTCGCCGACGAGCGGCTCATCTCGCGGCGGCGCGGCGTACGCACCTTCGTGGTGGAGGCTCCGGTGAAGTCGGTGGCCCTCACCGGCTCGCTGGACGAGGCCCTGTCCTACGGCGCCAATCTCTCGCTGAAGCTCCTGTCCACCGCCGAGGTGCGCCCTTCGCCGCTGGTGATCCAGGCGCTGGGCCTGGCCGCGGGCGAGCGGGTGCGGCGCCTCGAGGCCGTCGCCTACTCCGAGGGCGAGCCCTTCGCCCACGCGGAGTACTTCCTCCCCGCGGCGGTGAGCGCGCTCTTCGCCGACGCGGACCTCCAGGCCCATGTGCCGGTCCTCCGCGCCATCGAGCGGCGGCTGGGGCGTCGAATCACGAGTGCTCATCAGACGGTGGAGCCCGTCATCGCCGACCGCGCGGTGGCCGGCTACCTCGGCGTGAAGCCGCGGGCGCCGCTCCTCAAGGTCGTGCGCACCTACTTCACCGTCGAGGGCATGCCGGTGAAGACCGACATCATCCGCTATCACCCCGAGCGCTACCGCTACACGGTGCAGCTCTTCGCTGCGCCCGCCCGCGGCGTCTAGCCGCCAGGAGAGATCGATGAAGATCAGCGCGTTCCACCTGATGCCGCACCGGGAGCTGCCCCAGGACTTCGAGAAGACGTACGAGTCGGTATGGGTGACGCCGCCGTGGCACGAGCTGGCCGAGCCGACGCGCGTGGGCCAGTACTACAACTGGACGCTCGACGAGCTGCTCTTCGCGGCGCGCGCGGGCTTCGACGGCGTCTGCACCAACGAGCATCACCAGAACGCCTACGGCTTCATGCCGAGCCCGAACATCATGGGCGCGGTGATGGCAAAAGCCACGAACGGGTCGAACGTCGCCATCGTGCAGATGGGCGCGACTCTGCCCACGTCGAACCCCCCGATCCGCGTGGCCGAGGAGTACGCCATGCTCGACTGCATCAGCGGCGGGCGGCTCGTGGCCGGCCTGCCGCTCGGCAGCCCCATGGACGTGAACTTCTGCTACGGCATCACCCCCATGGAGCATCGCGAGCGCTACCGCGAGGCCTTCGCGCTCACGCTGAAGGCCTGGCAGTCGCGCGAGATCTTCGCCTGGAACGGGCGCTACTTCCAGCTCGCCAACGTGAACCTCTGGCCGAGGCCCATCCAGCAGCCGCATCCGCCGGTATGGGTGCCGGGGTCGGGCAGCATCAGCACCTTCGACTTCGCCGTCGAGCACAATGTCTGCTACTGCTTCCTCTCCTACTCGGGGGCGAAGGCGGCGAAGTCGATGATGGACGGCTACTGGCAGGTGGTGACGGATCGCGGGAAGGACGCCAACCCGTATCGCGCGGGCTTCCTCCAGCTCGTCACCGTGGCGGAGACGGACTCCAAGGCCGAGGAGAAGTACGCCAAGCACGTCGAGTACTTCTATCACAAGTGCCTGCACTGGCCGCCCCAGTACCTCTCGCCGCCGGGCAATCAGGATTACCGGAGCCTCGTGTCCGCGGTGGCCAAGCCCATTCGCCACGCCGTGGATCCGAAGACGCTCACGTATCGCGACTTCGTGGAGAAGGGCTACGTGATCTCGGGCAGCCCGGCCACGGTGCGCGACCGCCTGAAGGAAGAGGTCGTGAAGGGCCTCAACGTGGGCAATCTCATGGTGCTGCTCCAGATCGGCTCCATGCCGCACGAGCTGACGCTCGAGAACATGGATCTGTTCGCCAAGAAGGTGCTGCCGGAATTGCGCGGCTGCTGGAACGACGAGGGCTGGGTGAATCACTGGTGGCCGGCCGGGCTCCGCGAGGCGGCGCCCGCCGCGGCGCCCGCGGGCGCGGCGAGCCGGGCATGAAGCGCGAGCAGACGCTCTCGGTCTGGCAGAACCGCGTGCGCATGCGCGTCATCTCGGACGGGGCGGGCCCGCCGCTCGTCTACTACC
Organism: Candidatus Methylomirabilota bacterium; assembly: GCA_035281625.1. GTDB lineage: Bacteria > Methylomirabilota > Methylomirabilia > Rokubacteriales > CSP1-6 > DASRWT01. Next base: position 24,233 of record DATEDO010000238.1, on the reverse strand, counting down.
ACGGGCCGTGGGGCCTCACCTGGGATCCCTTCCTCCAGGCCCTGGCCGAGTCCTTCACGGTGTACGCGCCCGAGCATCCGGGCACCGCGCCGAGCGCGCACGACGACATCTATCATCTCGACAATCTGTGGGATCTCGTCCTCTGCCACGAGGAGCTCTTGACCGCGCTCAAGCTCGACGAGGTGGCGATGGTGGGCCACTCGTTCGGCGGCATGGTGGCGTGCGAGATCGCGGCGGCCTATCCGCGTCGGGTGAAGCGCCTGGCCCTCATCGCGCCGCTCGGGTTCTGGCGCGACGCCGAGCCGGTGAAGAACTGGATGATGGTGAATCCCGTCGACATGCCGGCTTACGTCTTCCGTGATCCCAAGGGCGAGGCGGCCCGGCAGCTGATCGGCCCCGCCGAGCCGCCCGACGCGGCGGCGGCCGCGCGCGTCAAGCTCATGTGGGCCATGGGCGCCACGGGCAAGTTCCTCTGGCCCATTCCCGACAAGGGCCTCAAGAAGCGCATCCACCGCGTGACCGCGCCCACGCTGCTCGTGTGGGGCAAGGACGATCGCATCCTGCCACCGGTGTACGCGGACGAGTTCACCCAACGAATCCCGGGCGCGCGGCTCCAGACCGTGGCGGACGCGGGCCATGCCCCGCAGGCCGAGCAGCCCCAGGCGGTGGCGCGCATGGTCGCGGACTTCGTGAAGTGACGGCCCGCGCATGAAAGAGCGCACGCTACGGGGCAAGGCGGCCATCGCCGGCATCGGCGAGACCGCGTACTACAAGCACGGGCAGGCGCCGGAGTCGGAGTTCAAGCTGGCGCTGCGGGCCATCCTCGCCGCATGCGCCGACGCCGGCATCGACCCGCGGCAGGTGGACGGCTTCGCGTCCTACAGCAATGACCGGAACGATCCCTCGCGCATCGCCGCGGCGCTCGGGCTGCCCGCGCTGCGCTTCTCCAACATGCAATGGGGCGGCGGCGGGGGCGGCGGCGCGGCGGCGGTGGCCAATGCCGCGGCGGCGGTGGCCGGCGGGATCGCCGACTGCGTGGTGGTGTTCCGCGCCCTCGCCCAGGGTCAGTTCCAGCGCTTCGGCGCCGCGCCGCCCGTGGCCACGGTATCGGGCGAGCAGGCCATGACCTTCCCCTACGGCCTCATCTCCCCCGCCCAGCGCTTCGCCATGCGCGTGATGCGCTTCATGCACGAGCACGGCGTTCGCGCCGACGCACAGCGGGCGATTGCAATGGCCTCTTATCACCACGCGCAGACAAACCCACGGGCAATCATGCACGGCCGCCCGCTGACCGCCGAGGCGTACGACGCCTCGCGCTGGATCGTGGAGCCCTTCCGGCTCTTCGACTGCTGCATGGAGAACGACGGGGCCGCCGCGCTGGTGATCGTCTCCGCGGAGCGGGCGCGCGATCTCAGGCCCCGCCCGGCCTATCTCCTCGGGGCCGCGCAGGGCTCGGAGCACCGGAACGCCGCGCGCGTGCACAACGCGCCGCTCTACGCCACGTCGTCCTTCACCACGGTGGCGCCGCAGCTCTACGAGATGGCCGACCTCGGCCCCGCCGACGTGGACGTGGTGCAGAGCTACGAGAACTTCACCGGCGGTGTCCTCATGAGCCTGGTGGAGCACCGCTTCTTCACCGCGGACGAGGCCAACGATTTCCTCGTGGTCGAGAATCTCCTGGCCCCGTCGGGGCGGCTGCCGCTGAACACCAGCGGCGGCAACCTCGCCGAGTGCTACATGCACGGGCTCGAGCTGATCATCGAGGCGGTGCGCCAGCTCCGGGGCGAATCCACCGCCCAGGTGCCGGACGCGGACGTGTCCATGGTGATCTCGGGGCCCATGGTGACGCCGGTGTCGAGCCTGATCCTGGGGGCGGAGGCCACGCGGTGACGACCGCCCGCGCCTATTACCTGCCCGCCGGGCTGCCGGCGCCGGTGCCCGAGCCCGACGGCCTCGACACGCCCTACTGGGAGGGCACGCGTCGGCGCGAGCTCTGGGTGCAGCGCTGCCAGTCCTGCCGGGCGTGGCAGTGGGGGCCGGAGTGGATGTGCCACGCGTGCCGCTCGTTCGAGGTGGGCTGGGAGCGCGTGGCGGGCCGCGGCGTCATCTATTCGTGGGAGCGCGCCTGGCATCCCGTGCACCCCGCGCTCAAGACCCATGGCCCCTACATCGTGGTGCTGGTGGAGCTGCCGGAGGCCGGCGGCATCCGCATGCTCGGCAACCTGATCGGGGATCCGCGACAGGACGTGACCATCGGGGCGCCCGTCGAGGCCGTGTTCGAGCCCCACGACGACGCCAAGATTCCCTTCAGCCTCGTTCACTGGAAGACCGCCTAGGAGGCCACGACATGAGCCAGATCGAGATCAATGCGCCGAACCTGTGGCGGCTGGAATCGCCCGGACATGCCGGCTGGACGCGCACCGCGCGGCCGACCGATCCCAACAAGTACTTCATCGTCTCCGCGGACTGCCACGCCAACGAGCCTTCGAATCTCTGGGCCGAGCGCATCGACGCGAAATACCGCGACCGCCTGCCCCGCGTCATCGTCGACGAGAAGGGCGTGAAGTGGCGGGTGTCCGAGGGCCATCGCCCCGATCGGCTGCGCGTGGACGAGATGGAGGGCGAGGATCGCCTCCGCCAGCTCGCCGGCGCCGACCCGAAGGACCGCCTCCGCGACCACGACCGGGACGGCATCGACGCCGAGGTGATCTTTCCCAACAAGGGCCTCTCGATGTGGGCCACGCCGGATGCCGTGTTCGCCCAGGCGCAGTGCCGGGTGTGGAACGAGTGGGCGTGGGAGACCTTCGGTCCCTACAATGATCGCCTCTCACCGGTGGCCGCCATCGCCACCGCCGATCTCGAGGGCTCCATCGCCGAGGTGAAGCGCGTGGCCAAGGTGGGCTTTCGCGCGCTGACCCTGCCCTGCAAGCCGGTGTGGGGCGCCCACGACATCGACCACGCCAACTACAACCTGCCGGCGTTCGATCCCCTGTGGGCGGTCATCCAGGACACGGGGCTCCCCATCACCTTCCACATCTCCACCGGGCGCGATCCGCGCGCCTCACGCGGCAACGGCGGCGCCGTCATCAACTACGTGTCGCACTCGCTGGCGCCGACGGTGGAGCCGGTGGCCAACTTCTGCGCCTCGGGGCTCCTCGAGCGCTTCCCCGGCCTGCGCTTCGCCACCATCGAGGCCGGCATCGGCTGGCTGCCGTGGGCGCTCGAGGCCATGGACGAGGCGTACCGGAAGCATCACTTCTGGGTCCGCCCCAAGCTCAAGCACCTCCCCAGCGAGTACTTCCGCATGCACGGCTTCGCCTCGTTCCAGGAGGACCCGGTGGGGCTACAGCTCGCGCAGCCCTTCAACCTCACCGATTGCTTCATGTGGGGGAACGACTACCCCCATCACGAGGGCACGTGGCCGCACTCCGCGGAGGCCATCGAGCGGACGATGAGCGGACTCTCGGACGTGGCCCGGGCGAAGGTGCTGGGGCTCAACGCCGCCCGCTTCTTCAAGTTCGACGTGCCGGAGCGGTACCGGCGCGCGTAGCGCCGGGCCGCGCTAGCGGGCGGGCGGGGCGACGTTCACGCCTTCGGACTTGTTGCGCGCGATCGCCTCGCCCACGAAGCCCGAGGCCTTCACGTCCTCCACGAAGGCGGCGAGGAAGGGCGCGGCCGCGGTGTTCTTCTTCGCGGTGCCGACGGCCTGCTGGACGGCGGTGAACACGCCGTCGAGGATGCGCGCGCCGGGCAGCTTCTTCACGTCAGCGATGAGCCGGGGCCGGAGGCCCGAGAGCGCTTCGAGCTTCTCCTTCACGAAGAGGTCGAACGAGGCGTCGATGCCCTGCGTCTTCATGAGCGTGGCGTGCTTGATGTTGCGGGAGAGCCAGAGCTCGTAGGCGCTCTTGTCGGCCACCGCGATGCGCACGCCCGGGCGGTCCACCTCCGCGACGGATTGAATGGGTGATCCCGCGGGCACGAGGTAGGTCGCGGGAATCTCGAGGTACGCGGCGGTGAAGGCGATCTCCGCTGCGCGCTGGGGCTCCGCTCCCAGGAACGCCACGTCCCACACGCCCTCGCGCACCGCGTCGCCCAGCTTGCCCGCGGTGTCGAACTTGCTGAACTCGATGGCCACACCGAGCCGCCGGGCGAGCTCGCGCGCGATGTCCGGCGCCACGCCCTTCGGGTCCGTCGCGGACGAGCCCGGGGTGACGAGAAGGAAATTACCGTGGTTCAGGCCGACCCGGAGCGTTCCGGTCGGCGTCAGCTCGGACTTGGCGGCGGCGGACGGTGTGGTCGTCATGGCGGGGACGTTAACATGAAGGCCCGCCGGGAGAAAGCAGCCTTGAGAAACATCGCGCGAAGGTTCATCATGCCCCCATGCTCCCGCGCTCGGCGCTCCTGGCGCCACGGCCCACCGTGTTCGAGATCGACCTCGACGCCGCCGCCCACAATGTCCGCGTGGTGCGCCAGATGGTGGGGCCCTATCGGAAGCTCTACGCCGTCATCAAGGCCGACGGCTATGGGCACGGCGCGGTGGAGATGGGCGACGCCTTTCTCACCGCCGGCGCGGACGCGCTCGCCGTGGCCGATCTCGGCGAGGGCATTCGCCTCCGCAAGCGCGGCATCGGCGCGCCCATCCTCGTGTATCCGAACTCCCTGCCGGAGGCGGCCTCGGAGGCGCTGGCCCACGGGCTGACCCCGACGGTGGTGGATCTCGAGGGCGCGCGCGCCCTGTCCGACGCGGCCGAGGGCCCGTGCGAGGTGTTCGTGAAGATCGACGTGGGGCTCGAGCGCCTCGGCGTGGCCCCCGAGCAGGCGGTGAAGCTGGTCGCCGCGATGCTCGAGCTGCCGCATCTCCGGCTGGGCGGGCTCTGCGCGCATCCGCACGCCCCGGTCGACGGCCCGCCCGCCTACGCCGACTGGCAGCTCGGGCGCTTCACCGGCGTGGTGGACGAGCTCGAGGCCCGCGGGGTGACCGTCCCGATCCGCCTGCTCGCGGCGTCGCCCTTCGTGCTGCGCTACCCGCATAGCTATCTGAACGCCGTCGACCCGGGGCGCATGCTCTACGGGATCACGACCCCCGACGAGCATCCGCCCGAGCCGCTCCGGCGGACCTTCCAGGCCCTCACCACCAGGCTGATTGCGTTGAAGGACATAGCGCCGCGCGAGCGCTTCGCCGACGTGGCCCCCTTCCCGGTGACGGCGCCGATGCGGCTCGGGATCATCCCCATGGGCCTGGCCGACGGGCTTCTCTGGCTCCACGCCGATCGCGTCCTCGTGCGGGGCCGCTCCGCTCCCATCGTGGCCTCGCCCTCGCTCGAGCACACCCGCATCGACCTCACCGGGATCCCCGACGCGCAGGTCGGCGACGAGGTGGTCGTGATCGGCCGCCAGGGCGAGGCGGAGATCACGCTTGCCGAGGTCGCGCGCCGGCGCAACGTGGGCGTGCATCAGATCGCCACCACCATCGGCCCGCGCGTGGCCCGCGTCTACCGGAGGAGCGCATGAGCGGGAGCGGGCCGGCCGGCGGCGTGGCCTTCGTGGGCTGCGGGGCATCGGGCGCGCAGACCCAGGCGCGGGGCCGGCGACGCGAGGTCGTGGTGGGCGGGCGCCGGGTGAAGACGGTCGACGTGCACGCCCACTGCGGCCTGCCCGCGGCGATGGCGCTGCTGGGGCTCGAGTTCACCGCCGAGGCGCTCCTCATGTCCAAGCCCGAGGACCGCCTCCGCGCCATGGACGAGCAGGGCATCGACGTGGAGGCGCTCAGCATCAACCCCTTCTGGTACAAGGCCCCGCGCGACGTCGCCGAGAAGCTCATCCGCATGCAGAACGAGTCGCTGGCCGAGGCCTGCGCCGCGCATCCCGACCGCTTCGTGGCCTTCGCCTCGGTGGCGCTCCAGCACCCCGAGCTCGCCGCCCAGCAGCTCGAGGAGGGATTGCGAAAGTACGGGCTGCGCGGCGCCGCCATCGGCGGCAGCGTGGACGGGGCGGAGCTGTCCGATCCGCGCTTCCATCCCTTCTGGGCCAAGGCCGAGGCGATGGGGGCCCTCGTCTTCGTTCATCCCCAGGGCACGGCAGAGCTGGAGGCGACGAGCCGGCTCAAGGGCAACGGGGTGCTGACCAACACCATCGGCAATCCCCTCGAGACGACCATCGCGCTCTCCCACCTGATCTTCGAGGGCACGCTGGACCGCTTCCCCGGGATCAAGATCTGCGCGGCCCATGGCGGCGGGTATCTGCCGTCCTACGGCGCGCGCTCGGACGCGATCATGACCACCTTCCCGCAGCGGATCACGAAGACGCTCAAGAAGAAGCCGACGGAGTACCTCCGCCAGATGTACTACGACTCCATCGTGTTCACGCCCGAGGCGCTGCGGCACCTGGCGGCGGAGGTGGGGTCGGATCGCGTCGTCATGGGGACGGACTACCCGTATCCCTGGACGAGCACGTCGGTGGATCACATCCTCGACACGCCGGGGCTCTCCGACGGCGAGCGGGCGGCCATGCTGGGTGGCACCGCGGCCGCGCTCCTCGGAATCTCCGCATAGCGGACGCGACGGAGGCGGCCATGGCCAGGACCCTGATCCCGAACACCATGATCCTCGACGGCAGCGGCGCCCCGCCCTTCGCGGGCGACGTGCTCGTGGACGGCCCGCGCATTCTCGCCGTGCAGCGCGGGGGCGGCCTGCCGCGCGACGGCGCACGCGTCATCGACGGCGCCGGCGCCACGTGCATGCCGGGCCTCATCGAGTCCCACGGTCACGTGAGCTACCCCGACGCGGCACGGAACGCCGACTTCACCCGGCTGCCGCCGGAGGAGCACATCCTCGTCACCATGCGCAACGCCAAGCTCATGCTCGACTGCGGCTACACGAGCGTGCTCTCGGCGGCCGCGGCGAAGCCGCGCCTGGACGTGGTGATCCGCAACGAGATCAATGCCGGGCGCGTGCCCGGGCCACGCTACCTCGCCAACGGCCCGGAGATCACGGTGAGCGGAGGCCTCGGCGACGAGAATCAGCTTCATCGGCCGCATCACGAGACCCCGACGTTCTCCTGGGTGGCGGATGGGCCGGATGAGATCCGTCGCGCCTGCCGCATCCTCGTCCGCGAGGGCGTGGACCTCCTGAAATTGAACGTGTCCGGGGACACCGGCCCTAGAAACAGCAGGTATGAACGATCGATCATGACCGACGCGGAGGTGGCGGCGGCCATGGAGGTCGCGCGCGCGGCGGACGTGCGGATGTGCGCGCACGCGCGGAGCGCGGAGTCGGTGAAGATGTGCCTGCGCCATGGCATCGACATCATCTACCACGCCACGTTCGCCGACGAGGAGGCGCTGGATCTCCTCGAGGCCCGGCGCGATCGCGTCTTCATCGGCCCGGCGCTCGGCCTCACCTACCAGACCTGCCACGCCGCGAGCGAGTGGGGGATCACGCCGGAGATGGCGCGCGCCCAGGGCCTCACCCACGAGCTGGCGGTGGCGGTGGAGACCATGGGCAAGATGCGCAAGCGCGGCATCCGCGTGCTGCCCGGCGGGGACTACGGCTTCGCGTGGAACCCGCACGGAACCTACGCGCGGGATCTCCTCCTCTTCGTGGACTACTTGGGCTTCACGCCCATGGAGACCCTGGTGGCGGCCACGAAGATGGGCGGCGAGATCATGGGGCGCGGCCACGAGCTGGGGCAGGTCAAGCCGGGCTATCTCGCCGATCTGCTCCTGGTCGACGGCGACCCCCTCACCGACATCAAGCGGCTACAACGTCAGGACGCGCTGCTCATGATCATGAAGGACGGGGCGCTGCACAAAGCCCCGTAGACGCAGCCGCTAGACCCGCCGCTGCAGGAACTCCGTCACCAGCGGCCACGCCACGTCGGCGTAGTGCGGCTGGAAGCCGGCATTGTCCGGGTGCCGGAAGCCGTGATTGGCGTCGGAGAAGTAGTGCCACTCCACGGGCTGGTTGTTGCCGCGGAATGCCTCCCACAGGGGCGCCTGGATGGCCGGCGTCGCGATGTAGTCGAGCCCGCCCGCGAACACCAAGGTCGCGCACTTGAGCGTGGGCGCCAGCTTGAAGGCATGGCGCGGCCGGTGCGACGTCTCCGGCTCGTCGCGCACGGAGGGGTAGTAGAGCACGATCGCCTTCACCTGCGGATGATCGGCGGCGAAGGGGATGAGGAGCCGGCCGCCCATGCAGTGCCCGATGCACGCGGTCCGCTTCGGGTCGGTCTGGAGGCGGTTGATCAGATATTGCCACGCCTCGTCCATCTTGCCCAGGAACTCCTCGTCGCCGTGCTTGGCCTGGAGATCGGCGCCCATGCCAATGTGATTGGTGCCGCCGATCCCGAACATGTTGAAGAGGTCGGGCACCAGCACGTTGAAGCCGAGCTGGGCCAGGCGGTAGGCGTCGATCTTGTAGTCGGCGGTCACGCCGTGGGCGTGATGGACCATCAAGACGCCGGGACGTCCGGCGGGGTCTCCGGGATGGGCCATGTAGCCGGGAATGCCGTCGGACTCCTGGGTCACCATACGGGCCACGATGGTCATGGACGCTCCTTGATGGACACGCGCCAGTGGATGCGGTCTTCCTCGGGGGGATAGTCGCCGGCGGCCCGGTGATAGGTGCAGCGGTTGTCCCAGATGACGATGTCGCCCGTGCGCCACTTGTGGCGATACTCGCCCTCGGGACGGATCATCACCTCCGTCAGCTCGTCGATGAGATCGTCGCTCTCCGCCGGCTCCACGCCCTCGATCTTCAGGATCTTCCCCGGGTCGAAATAGAGCGCCACGCGGCCCGTTTCCGGATGCGGGCGCAGGATCTGATGATACGCGGGCGGCCGATTGCGATCCTCCTCGTTCAGCAGCGCCTGCGCCTTCTTGCGCCCGCCGTAGGTGAACGCGCCCCGCTTGTCTGCGAGCTTGTCCTTCAGCCGCGCCGGGAGGGCGTCGTACGCCGCGTACATGCTGGCGAAGAACGTGTCGCCGCCCCGGCTCGGCACCGCCAGCGAGTAGAGCTGGGTGGCCTTGAAGGGCTGGTCGTCGTAGGCGCCGTCGGTGTGCCAGCCCTCGGCGCCGCGGCGGTAGATGGCCATGTCGAGCGCGCCGTCGGGGCCGAACTTCCCGACGCCCAGCAGGGTGATCTCGGGATAGTCGGGATGGCGCGTGGACTTGGACGGATGCGGCACCACCAGGCCGAAGCGGCGGCTGTAGCGGAGGAAGTCCGGAATCTCCAGCGCCTGGCCGGGCACGATCACCACGTTGGCGTCGAGCCACGCCTCATAGATCCGGGCGAAGCTCCCGTCGTCGAGCCCCTTCACGTCGACGTCGCGGATCTCGGCGCCGACCTGCGGGGCGAGCCGCTTGATCTCCATGACCGGCGGCCCTCCCTACATCTGCCAGGCTTCCGTCCAGGCGGAATCGGCGCCCACGCCCTCCTGGGCCACCTTCACGTCCAGGAGATAGGGCTTGTTCTCCCTGGTGGTCTTGTCCACGCCGCGGCGCAGGGCCGGCTCCAGCTCCTTGACGGTGGTGACGCGCTCGCCGTCCACGCCCTGGGCGCGCGCCAGCGCCACGTAGTCGGTGGCAGGGCCGCCGAGCTGGAGGCCCGGGTACTTCCCCTCGCGCACCATCTTGGTGTCCGGCATCTGCCGCGCCCAGTTGTGGCGTACGATCTGGTAGGTGTCGTTGTTGGACACCACGGTGAGGACGGCGGTGTTGTAGCGCGCCATGGTCCAGAAGCCGGCCGCGCTGTAGGTGAGCGCGCCGTCGCCCAGATGCAGCATCACCGGCCGCTCGCGCCCGGCCGCGATCTTGGCGCCGATGGCCGCCCCCACCCCGAAGCCCAGCGAGCCTCCGCCGCTCCGCGTCCACCACATGCCGCCGTGTCCCAGCGGCAGGAGCGTGGCGCGCGCGGTCGAGCTCTCCTGCACCATCGCGGTGTCGCGCGGCAGGATCTCGGCCAGGTGCGCCTCGAGCACCGCGGGATGCACCACCGCGTCGTGCTCGTGCTCGCGCACCAGGTCCTCTTCCCTGTTGATCAGATTCGCCGCGTAGGTCCGCACCTTGCCGCGCTGCTGCTTCCCGCCGGCGGCCGCCGACGCGCTCACCCGCGGGAGGGCCTCGACGAGCGCGCGCAACGTCCCGCGAAGCTCGCACTGCACGGCCACGTCCAGCGGATAGTGCCGGCCCATGAGAAGCGGATTGGGGCCGATCTGCATCACGCTCGGCTCGCCCACCGCCCCGTGCACACCCTGGCAGCCCACGAGGAAGATGAGATCGGGCGTGAGCCCCGTCACCTTCTTGAACTCCGCGGACACCGGGTAGCCGCCGCAGAAGAGCGGATGCCGCGCGGGGAAGTTGGGGAAGATCTGTCGGCTCGCGAACACCGGCGCCTCCAGCGCTTCGGCGAGCGCGATGGCTTCCGTCTGGGCGCCCTGCCGCCACACGTCGTCGCCGAACATGAGCACGGGGCACTTCGCCGCGCCGAGCCGGCGCGCGATGCCTTCCACGCTCTCCATGCGCGCCGGCGCCACGCCCTCGATCCGATAGCCGGCCTCCTCGCCGATCTGCGCTTCGAGCCCCTCCTGGTTCAGGAGCGCCGCGCTGATGGAGAGGTACACGGGGCCGGTGGGATACGTGGTGGCCTCGCGCAGCGCGCGCGCAGTGGCCACGGTGATGGCGGCGGGATCCGCGCCGACCTGGTACGCGCAGCGCGCCTCCTTCATCAGCGGGCGCATGGACTCGGCCTGGCTCAGGCCGGGAAAGGGCGCGAGCCCTCGATAGTCCTGGAGCTCCGACATCCAGTCGCCGGCGATCACCAGCAGCGACGAGCCCGCGACCTGGGCGTTGAAGAGCTGCCCGGCGAGCTGATACGAGCCGCCCATCACGTGCGCGATGGCCACGCCGACCTTGCCACTCAGGCGGTGATAGCCGTCGGCCATGGCGGCGACCAGGCCCTCGTGCTTGGCGACGACCAGACGTGGCTCTTCGGTCTCCGCCAATGCCGCGAAGATGCCGGTCTCGGCCGAGCCCGGGTTCGTAAATAGGTACTCGACCCCCGCGTCCTTGAGGGCCTGGATGAGGAGCATGCCGCCGGTGCCGGTCACGGTCTTTCGCATGTTGGGGGGATCCTCCGCCCGTGCATGATATCGCCCACACGCGGCCGGCGCCATCGGGGTAGGATAGCCGGCCAGAGGAGGAGACCCGCCATGGAACGCTGGAACGTCGGCATCCTGATCTTCGACAACGTGGAAGTCCTGGACTTCGCGGGGCCCTTCGAGGTGTTCTCGCGCACGCGCCTCGAGCCGGGCTCGGCCTCCCGCCGCACGGACGACTCGGCGCCGTTCAACGTGTTCACCGTGGCCAAGACCAGGGACGAGATCGCGGCCACCGGCGGGCTCCGGGTGCGGCCGACCTACGGGTTCGCCGACTGCCCGAAGATCGACCTCCTGGTAGTTCCCGGCGGGTTCGGCACGCGCCCGCTGATGGACGATCGCGAGACGCTGGACTGGATCCGCCGTACCGCGGCGGCGGCGCGGCAGGCGACCAGCGTCTGCACGGGCTCACTGCTCTACGCCAAGGCGGGGCTGCTCCAGGGCAAGCGCGCCACCACCCACTGGGGCGCGCTGGATCTGCTCGAGACGCTGGACGCGGGGGTGAAGGTGGAGCGCGACCGGCGCGTGGTGGACGACGGCATCGTCTCGTCCGCGGGCGTCGCGTCCGGCATCGACATGGCGTTCTACGTGGTCGAGCGCCGGCACGGCAAGGCGGTCGCCGACGAGACTGCGCACTACATCGAGTATCGCCGCGTCGGCGTGGAGGTCTAGCGTGGCTCTCCAGATCGTCGACTCGCAGGTGCATCTCTGGCTGGCGGAGTCCCCCGCGCGCCCCTGGCCGCCCGGCCGCGCCAAGGAGGCGCAGAAGCCCTATCAGATCGTGAAGGAGACGCTGCTGTTCCAGATGGATCTCGCCGGCGTGAGCCGCATGGTGCTGGTGCCGCCGTCCTGGGAGGGCGACCGAAACGACGCCGCGCTGGAGGCCGCGCGCTCGTATCCGGATCGCTTCGCGGTCATGGGCCGGCTGGCGCTCGGCGACCCGGCGAGCCGCGACCTGGTGGCCGGCTGGCGCCGGCAGAACGGTATGCTCGGCATGCGCTTCACCTTCCACAACGAGCATTACCGTCACTTCCTCACCGACGGCACGACGGACTGGCTGTGGCCGGCGGCGGAGAAGGCGGGCGTGCCCCTGATGGTCCTGGTGCCGGGCGCTCTCGATCATCTCGACCGCATCGCGGGCAAGCATCCGGGACTCAAGCTCGTGATCGACCACGTGGGCATCGCGGTGCGCGGCAAGGCGCCCCAGGTGTTCGAAGAGCTGCCGAAGGTGCTCGCGCTGGCCAAGCACCCGAACGTGGCGGTGAAGGCGTCGGGCATGCCGTCGCTCTCCGCCCAGCCCTACCCCTTCCCCGATCTCCACGACGCGATCAGGCGGATGGTGGACGCCTTCGGCCCGCGCCGCGTGTTCTGGGGCACCGACCTCACGCGCATGCCCTGCACGTACTACGAATGCATCACGCTCTTCACCCAGCACCTGCCCTGGCTCAAGGGCGAGGAGCTCGAGTGGGTGATGGGCCGCGGCGTATGCGAGTGGCTGGGCTGGCCGCTGGCGAAGAGCTGAGTCGATCCGCCTGGTGGGCGGCGAACGCCCTCGGCCTCACCATCCCGCCGCCGACCTTGCTGCTCGCGACGCGAGTCATCGAGTAGCCTGGTATCCCGCGCACTCCCGCACGGGGAGCCGCGGGTACTTGGCGAAGCGCGGGTCCGTCTCGCTCAGCGCGCAGCGGATGAAGAGCGAGCCGCGATCCGACTCCACGCGCCTGGCGTGCACGCACGTGGCGCAGAGACCGGTCGCGGACCCTTCCACCGCGCCCCTCAGCGGCGGTTGAGCCGCGGCAGGAGCTTCGTGGCCGTCTCGTCCACCTGGGCGAGCTGGTCGCCACCCGCGAAGCGCAGGCAGAGGTGCCGGGCCCCCGCGTCGATCCAGCGCTGCAGCCACTCCGCGCCGCCCTCGAGGGGCCCGGCATAGGTGGCCTGGCGCGCCATGATCACCTTCGCGGTCGTCCCGTAGTAGGTCTCCAGGAACTCGTGGAGACGCCGCTCCGCGGCGGCGCGGTCGGGATCGAGGGCGAGGGTCACGTAGGCGGCGCCGGTGACGGCGTCGGCGGCGCGGCCCGCCGCCTTCGCGGCCGCCAGGACGCCGGGGAACTTGGCCGCGAAGTCCTCCACGCTGGGGCCGGTGGGGAACCAGGCGTCGAAGCGCGCCGCCTCGCGGAGCGCGGTCGGGCCGCTGCCCCCGATCCAGACGGGCGGCCCGCCGGGACGATGCGGCTTGGGCTCGACGGTGATGCCGTCGAGGGAGAAGTGCTTGCCGGAGTAGGACACGTTGTCCCGGCTCCAGAGCGCGCGACAGATCTCCAGCGTCTCGAGGAAGCGGCCCACGCGCCGCTCGAAGGGCACGCCCACCGAGGCGAACTCCTTCCGGATGGGCGGCGCATCGGTCGCGATGCCCACGCCGAGGATCACCCGCCCCTCGGCGGCGCGGTCGAGGGTGCCGACGATGTGGGCCAGGACCACGGGCGGGCGCAGCGCGGGGAGCAACACGCCGGTGCCGAGGCGCACGCGCCTGGTGCGTCCGGCGATGGCGGCCATGAGGGTGAGCGGCTCGTGGCGCGGCCGCGCGGTGATGGAGTCGCCGATCCACACGGAGTCGAAGCCCGCCGCCTCCGCGCGATCGGCCATGGCGAGCAGCGGTCCCGTCTCGGGCCGGCCCGACATGATGGCTTCGCGGGTGGGAATCAGCACGCCGAACTGGGTCGCCATGTCAGACCTCCCGGAGCGCAGTGAGCCCGCGGTGGAACGTGGGCGCGCCGCCCGGCACGAGGCACGTCTCCAGCACCTCGAACAGCTCCTCGCGGGTGGCGCCCAGCCGCATCGCGCGCTTCATGTGGGCGACGAGCCCGCTCTTGTCCGCGCCCCGGAAGCACAGGAGCGCGATGGCCACGAACTCGCGCACCTTCGCGGACACGTGCCGGCCCTCGCCGAGGCTCAGTTCGTAGATGTGATTGTACGCGTCGACAAAATCGGGGTCCTGGCGCGCCGCGAACTCCCATTCGGGGTAGATGTAGCCGCGCGCCGCGGTCATGCGCGCGATGAGGGCGTCCGCCCGGGCACCTCGGTCCTTGCCGTTGGCCTTGCTGCGTGCCGCGGTCTTCTTCATGGCTATCCTTTCCCTCGTCGTCGCGTGTTAGCGTGCAGGGCGTGGCCGCTCTCCTCGGCGCCCGGAGGCTATCATGAATCGCGGCGCCCTCACGCGCCTCGCGCTGGCCGCCGCGCTGCTGGGCGCGGCCGGCTGCGGCACCCTCGCCGTGTGGTTCGCGCCGACGAAGCAGCCGAGCCCCCAGCGCCTGCCGCAGGCCGCGCGCGCGGACGAGCTCTTCTGGCGGACGCTCCACACCGGGGACTACGACGGCGTTCCCGCCGCGCTGAGCGCGCTGACCGCCGCGTACCTCGCCGATCCGCGCGATGCGGTCACCGCGGCCCACATCGCATGGCTCCACTTCTGGCGGCTGTCCGAGCGCGCGCGCCTGCCCGCCGCCGGCGGCGCCCTCATCACCGACCACGCGGTGCTGGCGCGCCGCTACTTCGCGGAGGCGGTACACCTCCATCCCGGGGAGGCCCGCTATCTGGGCTTCTACGCCTCCGCGCTGATGGCCGAGGGCGCCATCCACGGAGACCAGGCGCTGATCCGGCGGGGATTCTTCACCCTGAAGGACGCCGTCGCGGCCTGGCCCGAGTTCAACCTCTTCACCGCGGGCTACATCGCGGGGCGGGAGCCTCACGATTCGCCGCGGTTCCGCGACGGGCTCGAGGCCCTGTGGGCCAACGCGGACGCGTGCATCGGCGGACGGCTCGGTCGGGAGCATCCCGACTACGCGCGCTACATGCCGCTCGAGACCCAGGAGGGGCCCAAGCGCGTGTGCTGGAACTCCTGGATCGCCCCCCACAACTTCGAGGGCTTCTTCCTCCACTTCGGCGACATGCTGGTGAAGGCGGGCGATCCCGCGCGCGCGGTGGTGATGTACGGCAATGCCCGGCTCGCCGCCGAATACACCGGCTGGCCCTATCGGAACGTGCTGGAGCGGCGCATCGCGGACGCCGCCCGCAACGTGGAGGCGTTCCGCCGCGCCGAGCCGCCGCCGGACGGGCCGTCCATGATGATCCGGTCGCGCTACGCCTGCGTGGGCTGCCACCAGCGCTCGTGACCGAGCGCTCGCTCCTCCGGCTGCCGGACTTCCGCTTGCTCTCCGCCAACATGCTTCTCGCCTCCATTGGCATGATGGGCGAGGTCGTGCTGCTGGGCTGGCTGGCGCTGGAGCTGACGGACTCGCCGTTCCTCGTCGGACTCGCCATGGGGGCGCGGGCGCTGCCGCTCTTCTTCGTGGGCGTGCCCGCGGGCGTCCTCGCCGATCGCTGGCCGCGGCACCGCCTCCTCATCGTGACCGCGCTGGGCCAGACGCTCACCATGGGCGGTCTCGGCGCGATCATCATGACCGGAACACTTCGGCTCCCGCATCTGCTCGTGTTCACGCTGGCCTCGGGCGCCTTCCGGGGTCTCGAGCACGCCACCCGGCAGAGCTATGCCCACGACGTGGTGGGCGGGGGCGCCCTCGTGCGCGGCCTGGCGGTGCTGGGGCTCGCCATGCGCGCGGGCTGGCTGGTCGGCGCGCTGGGCGGGGGCGTGCTCCTGGCCGAGCTGGGCGCGGGGCCGGCGTACCTGGCCGTCGCGGCGTCCTATCTGGCGAGCGCGCTCGTGCTGCTGCCGGTGTCCTCCCCGCCCGTCTCCGCGGCGCCCAGCGGCGAATCCGTGTGGCGCAACGTGGTGGGCTTCGCGACGCTCCTGCGGACCGATACCATGCTGCTCGCGCTGATGATCCTCACCGCCGGCGCGGAGGTGCTGGGCTTCTCGCATCAGACGCTGCTGCCGAGCCTCGCCCGGGACGTGCTGAAGACGGGCCCCGAGGGGCTCGGGGTGCTGAACGCGGCGCGCTCGGTCGGCGGCATCGTGGGACTCCTCGCCTCCATGCACGGCGGGGTCATGGCCGCGGTGGGCGGGGGCGGCGGGCTCTTCCTCGCCGTGCTGGTCGGCTTCGGGCTGAGCCTGGTGGGCCTCGGCGCGGCGCCCCACGTGGTGGGATTCGCGGGCGTGGTCCTGGTGCTGGTCGTCGCCAACGCGCTGGGCGCCCTCACCGACCTCCTCGCCCAGAGCCTGCTGCAGCTCACCTCGCCGCCGCACCTGCGCGGCCGGGCCGGCGGGGCGTGGGTGGTGGCCATCGGACTGGCTCCGCTCGGGCAGCTCCAGATCGGCGCCCTGGGCTCGCTCATCGGCGTGAGCGGGGCCCTGGCGGTGAGCGGCGTGGCGCTGGTGGCGGTGGCGGGCGCGACCTCGCGAATCTACCCGCGCTTGCGGAAGCCCCGGTCCCTCTAGCGAGGCGCGGCGCCGAGCAGCCGCTCGTGCAGGGCGGAGAGGATCTCGTCGGCGGTGGCCGAGGCCCAGATGGGGAAGAAGGGGCCGTCCTGGATCGCGCGCCAGTCGGCCATGAAGCGGCTCCACGCCTGCTCGCGCGTCTCCCCCGGCCGCGGAGCTTGCATGGCGGGGACGATGCGGTCGCGGTGGCGGCGGTAGAGCGCGGGCCGCTCGATGTGGCGGTGCAGCTCCACGAAGTCCGCGGTGTAGACCACCACCACGGGAATGGACTGAAAGGTCTGCCCGTCCCGCTCGTGGAGATGGGCGTTCACGAGATCGGCGTTGGGCGACTCGGCGGGATCTGCACGTGGACCAGTCGCCAGACGCGGACCGTCGCGATTGAAGATGCGGAGCTCGAGGCCGGCCGCCTCGGCGAGGCGCGCGACGATGCAGACGTCACGGCGGCAGTCCGACGACCATTCCTCCGAGATCGCCAGGATCTTGGCGGGGCCGGCGGGCTGCGCGGCGAGCCAGCGCATGGCCGCCGCCTGAGCCTCGGTGAGCCGGAGGCGCTCGTACCAGCCGCGGACGAGCGCGCTCAGATCCTTGCGCTCCCGTCCGAGCCACCAGCCCGACTCGCGCGCGAGGTTCTCGGGTGTCCCGATGTAGTCGAGGTACTGGGGAAACGTCATGCCGGCGCCGAACCGCGCCGGCGTGACCACGGGCGAGCGACCTAGCGCATCAAGCTCGGCAGCCACAGCGAGATGACGGGAAAGGCGACCAGCAAGGCCAGGCGGATCACGTCGGCCCACATGAAGGGCATGACGCCCCGGAACACGGTGCCGGTGGGCACGTGCGGCAAGAGCGTCTTCAGCACGAACATGTTCATGCCCACCGGCGGGCTGATGAGCCCGATCTCCACCACGCAGACGATGACGATCCCGAACCACACGGGGTCGAAGCCAAGGTGGACGATGACGGGGAAGAACACCGGCATGGTGAGGAGGATCATCGACAACTCCTCCATGGCGGTGCCCAGCACCACGTAGACGGCGCAGATGGCGCCGACCACCATGAAGGGATGCACCGAGAAGCGCGAGACAAAGCTCTTGAGGTCGGCGGGCATGGTGGTGATGTTGATGAACTCCGCGAACATGAGAGCGCCGATGAGGATGAGGAAGAGCATGGCGGTGGTGCGCGCGCTCTCGAGGAGCGAGGCGTAGAGGGTCCCCCAGGTGAGCGCCCGGCGCCAGAAGGCGAAGGCCAGCGCGCCCATGGCGCCCATGCCCGCCCCCTCGGTGGCGGTGAAGAAGCCCACGTAGATGCCGCCTATCACGAAGGCGAACAGCGCCGCCACCGCCCACACGTCTTGCAGCGCGGCCCATCGTTCACGCCAGCTCGAGCGCTCGCCCCGCGGCCCCCATGTGGGATGGCGCCACGTGGTGTAGGCGATGGCGCCGCAGAGCAGGAACGCCCCCAGCAGACCGGGCAGGATGCCGGCCATGAAGAGCCGGCCGATATTGGTCTCGGTGAAGACCCCGTAGATCACCATGATGGTGGAGGGCGGAATCATGATGCCCAGCGTGCCCGCCCCCGCCACCGTTCCCGCGGCGAGCGTATCCGAGTAGCCGAAGCGCTTCATGGAGGGATAGGCCACCTTCGCCATGGTGGCGGCGGTGGCGATGGACGAGCCGCAGATGCCGCCGAAGCCCGCGGAGGCCCACACCGTGGCCATGGCGAGGCCGCCGCGGTGATGGCCGATGAAGGCGTAGGCGGCGCGGAACAGCTCCTGCGACATGCCGGCACGGGTCACGAAGTTGCCCATCAAGATGAAGAGCGGCACCACCGAGAGCGTGTAGTTGCGGCCGGTCTCGTAGACCTTGGTCTGGGTCATGGCGAACGCGACCGTCCAGTTCCAGTCGCGCATGTAGGCGTAGCCGATCACGCCCACGATGCCCATGGCATAGGAGATGGGCACGCGGAGAAAGGCGAGCAGCATCATGGCGGCCAGGCCGACCAGACCCTCGATCATGCGGGCCGGGCGACGGCGCGATACAGGTGGATCAGCCCGGCCAGGCCGATCATCACCGCCATGAAGTAGACGAACGGGCCGTACACGATGCGGAGGACGTCGGTGGCGTCCCGGTAGGCCCAGATCCGGTCCGCCTTGAGCCAGACCAGCCAGGTGAGGAGGAACATGGTGGCCGCGCACACGGCCTCGACGGCGCGCACGAGACTGCGCTGGAGGGGCGCGGGCAGGACGCGGTCGATGAAATCCATGAGGGCGTGCTCGTTGGCGTAGGAGACGAGCGGCAGCCCGGCGAAGATCAGGACCAGGAGCAGCAGCTCGGTCACCTCGAACGCGCCGCGCAAGGGGCGGCTGAACACGTAGCGCGCCACCACGTCCACGAAGGTGAGCAGCGTCATGGACAGGAGGATGGCGGACGCGGCGATGCCGAGGAGGCCCTCGGTCCGCCGCTCCCACCCGCGCTCGGCCGCGCTCACTTCTCCGCGGCGACCTTCTTCAGCTCGGCGCGGAACTCCGCCAGGATCTTGGCGGCGTCGATACCCTTGGCGCTCACCTTGGTGATCCAGTCGTCCACGATGGGCGCGGAGCGCTTCTGCACCTCGGCCACGAAGGCGGGGTTCGCGTTGACGATCTTCACCCCCGACTTCTGCAAGGCCTCCAGTCCCTTCTTGTCCGCCTCGTCCCAGGACTTGCCGGCCAGCCGGGCGATGTGCTCGCCGGAGAGCTTGGCGATGGCCTCCTGGTCGGGCTTGGCCAGCTTGTTCCACTTGTCCTCGTTCATGAAGAAGCCGAAGGCCGAGCTGTACATGCCGCCGGGGAACAGCGTGGCCTGCTCGAGCACCGTGTCGAGCTTGAACGAGACGATGGACTCCATGGGGAAGAAGACGCCGTCGGCCACGCCGCCCTTGAGGAGCTCGTAGGATTCGGGTGCGGGCTTCACGAACGCGGAGGCCCCCAGGGCCTTCGCCACCGCCTCCGCGACGCCGCCGCCGGTGCGGATCTTGAGGCCCTGCACGTCGCCGATGCCGTTCACCGACTTGCGTGTGAACATCTGGCCGGGGCCGTGGGTGAAGACGCCGAGCAGCTTCACGCCCTTGTACTCGCCGACCTTGTCGAAGTACTTCCAGTGGATGCGGGAGAAGGCCACCGAGTTCACCAGCGCGGTGTCGCCGGACCCGGGCAGCTCCGCCATCAGCGGCAGGATGTGGCGCGCCGGGGTGTAGCTGGCGGTGACGTAGGACACGTCCACGAGCCCATCACGCACGGCGTCGAAGGTGCCCGGAGGCGCCGAGGGGTGCTTGGGCAGCATGGTGAGCTTCACGCGGCCCTGCGTGGCCTTCTCGACCTCGTTGGCCCAGCCCTGCAGCACCACCGCGGTGAGGTGATGCTGCGGCGACACCCAGGACGACATGGTGAGCGTGGTCTGCGCCCCGGCGGGCGGCGCGACCAGGAGCAGGACGCTGAGACCGAGCAGGGCGAGGGACATCAGTCTGCGCATCATCGCGAGCCTCCAGTCGACGGCGGGGGGATGGACGCCGGCCGGTAGTGTAACATTCGCCCATGAACACCATCGTCGCGCTTCCGGGAGAGGGGATCGGCATGGAGGTCGTGGACGCCGCCTGCGAGCTGATGACCGCCGCGGGCATGCCGGTGAAGATCCTCACCCCGCCCCAGCGCGACGGGAGCCCCGCGCCGAGCCCCGCCGGCGGCCATGCGCTGCCCGAGGCGACCAAGCGCGCGGCGCGGGAGGCGGACGCGGTGCTCTTCGGCGCGGCCGGCCCGTCCACCTCCGGCGTGGTGGCATGGCTCCGCTGGGAGATGGCGGCATGGGGCGGCGTGCGGCCGGCGAAGTTCTACGCCGGCATGCGCTCGCCGCTGGCCGATCCCGAGGGCATCGACCTGGTGGTGATCCGCGAGAACTCCGAGGGCATGTACCCGGGGCGCGAGGGTGATCTGGCCGAGCTGAAGCGCGCCATGCCCGGCTCACGGGATCGGCTCGGGCGGCCCCTCGATGCGTTCGGTGAGGGCCGCTACGCGGTGAAGCTGGTGACGGAAAAGGGCGCCGAGCGCATTGCCCGCTTCGCGTGCGAGGTGGCGCGCACGCGCAAGGCCCGCGGCGGGAGGGGCGTGGTGACCTGCGCCACCAAGTCGAACGTGCTGCGCCAGTCCGACGCGCTCTTCCATGAGATCGCGGAAGCGGTCGTTCGGGGCTGCCCCGATCTCCGCTTCGAGCACTTCCACGTGGACGACGCCGCCCGGCGGCTCATCCGCTTCCCCAAGGCCATCGACGTGCTCGTCACGCTGAACCAGTACGGCGACATCCTGTCCGATGTGGCCGGCGAGGTGGCGGGCGGGCTGGGGGTGGCCCCTTCCGCCAATCACGGCGACGGGGGCTGGGCCTACTTCGAGTCCGTCCACGGCTCCGCGCCGGACATCGCCGGCCGTGGCATCGCCAATCCCACCGCGACGCTGCTCTCCTGCGTGCTGCTCCTGGATCACCTGGGGCTCGCCACCGAGTCGCAGCGGCTCGAGGCCGCGGTGGCCCGCGTGTATCGTGACGGGAAGCGGCTCACGCCCGATCAGGGCGGGACGGCCAGCACCAAGGAGATGTCGGCGGCGGTGCTCGACGCCTACCGCGCCGCGCAGTAGCGGGCGGCCGCTTCACCCATGCTCCTGATCGAGCACACGCTCGTCATCACCATGGACAGCGCCCGCCGGGTGTTCGCGGACGGCTCCGTGCTGATCGACGGCAGCCGCATCGTCCAGGTCGGGCGCGCGGCGGAGGTGCGCCCCACGGGCCGACCGGAGCGCCTCCAGGTCATCGACGGGCGCGGGCGCCTCATGATCCCCGGCTTCGTGGACACCCACGTCCACCTCTCCGAGCATCTCTCGCGCGGGGTGATGCCGGACGACGTGCCGGTGGACCGCTACGTGCCCGACTGGTACGTGCCGCTCTACGCCACCATCGCCCCCGAGGAGGAAGCGGTGGCGGCGCAGCTCGCCGGGCTCGAGATGCTCCGCACCGGCACCACCACCTTCTGCGAGGCGGGCACGCTCTTCGACGTGGCCGCGGTGGCGCGCGCGGTGGATGCGCTGGGCATGCGGGCGGTGCTGGGCCGCTGGTCCTGGGACCTCGCGAGCGGGCCCGGTCCCCTGGCGCAGTCCACCGAGCGGGCGCTCGCCCACACCGAAGCCGCGATGGACGCCGTGCGTGCGCTCCGGAGCCCGCTCCTGAGCGTGTGGCCGCTGCTGATCGGGTTCGGCACGGCGTCCAAGGCGCTCATCCTCGGCGCCCAAGCCCTCGCCGAGCGGCGCGGCACCGGCTGGGGCATGATGCAGTTCGCCTCGCATCCCTCGCGAAAGACCACGGACACGCTGCCCCTCGCCACGCTGGAGAACTGGGGCGTGCTGGGCCCCCGCACCAAGCTCGCCCACATGGTGCACGTGACGCCCGGCGACGTGGCGCGGCTGGCTCGTCTCGATGTCAAGGTCGCCCACTGCCCCTCCGCCGCCCTCAAGCACGTGAAGGGCCTCGTCACGCACGGACGCTTCGCGGAGATGGTGGAGGCCGGCATCACGGTCTCGCTGGGCGGGGACAGCGCCAATGGCTCCAACCACTTCGACATGCTGCGCCTGATGTACCTCGCCACCCTGGCCGCCAAGGACGCCCGCCTGGACCCCGGGCTCCTGCCGCCGGAGCGCATGCTGGAGATGGCCACGCTCGGGGGCGCGCGGGCGCTGGGGCTCGAGGCCGAGATCGGCTCGATCGAGCCCGGGAAGCGGGCGGATCTCGTGCTGTTCGACCTCGACCGCCCGGAGTGGCGGCCGCTCCTGGATCCGGTGTCGAATCTGGTCTACAGCGCCACCGGGGCCAGCGTCCATACCGTGGTGATCGACGGCCGCATCGTGCTGGACGCGCGACGGGTGACGACGGTGGACGAGGACGAGGTGCTGTCTCGCGCCGAGCGCCTCGCCCGGCCGTATCTCGGCCGGGCGGGCGTCAGCGCGCGGCCGAAGTGGCCGCTGATTCCCTAGACGATCAGACCGTGACGGGCTTGTAGATCGGGGTGCGCCACTCCGGGAACCGCTTGTCCACGCCGCGCACCACGTCCATGTAGGCCGTCATCAGCCGCTGGGTGATGGGCCCCACCCCGCCGCCGCCCAGGTTGAAGCGGTCGATGGAGAGAATGGGCGTGATCTCGTAGCCCGAGCCGCAGAAGAAGGCCTCGTCGGCCACGTAGAGCTCAGTGCGCGCGATGTGTCGCTCCACCACCTCGATGCCCAGGGCGGGCGCGATGGACTCCAGCAGCGTGGTGCGGGTGATGGACTCCAGGATGTCGCTGGTCAGCGGCGGGGTCAGGAGCTGGCCGCGCCGGATCATGAAGAACGTGGCCCCGGAGCCCTCGGCCACCGTCCCGTGCTGGTTCAGGAAGATGGGCGCATCGTAGCCGTCGGCCTTGGCCTGGAGCGTGGCGAGCCGGCCGTTCTGGTAGTTCGAGCCGGACTTGAGCCGGATGGGAATCGCATTGTCCGACGTGCGCTGCCAGGAGGTCACGCAGCAGCGCAGGCCCGCGCCCTCGGTGATGCGGCCGCGGCGCCGCGGGTTGATGTAGAGCCCGGTGGGGGAGGTCGCGTCCAGCCCGGCGCCGCCCACGTAGGCGACGAGGTGCATGTGCACGTCCTCCTGCACCTCGTTCCCCCGCAGGACGTCGCGCACCGCATCGTAGAGGTCCATGTCGGAGTAGGGCACGGTGAAGCGCATCATCTTCATGGACTCGCGCAGCCGCGCGAAGTGCTCGGCCAGCCGGAAGGCGTAGAGCTCGCCGTCGGCGGCATTCCAGTACGCCCGCAGCCCCTCGAACACGTTGGTGGCGTAGAACACCGCCGCGCTGTTGACGGGCAGGACGGCCTCCGCCTGCGGGACGAGCTTGCCGTTCATCCAGATCTTGAAGTCGGCCATCGGGATCGCTGCCTCCTGTGAAGGTGTGGGCTCCGAGGACCGAGTCTAGCAGGATGGACGGCCCCCCGCTACCGGGCCCCCGGCGCCTCCCGCTCGAACGTCGCCAGCGTGCGGCGCAGCTCATCGGCTCGAACGGTGTTCCCATAGCGCGCCAGCGCGTCCCGGATCACCTCGAACGCGCGGTCCCGCTCGCCCTTTCTCCAGTGCGCCCAGGCGATCTGGTTCACTGTCTCGGCCAGCTTGTAGGGGCTCACGTCCGCGCCCCGCTCCTCGATGAGGCGCTTGCCCACCGCGATGGCGTCGTCGAAGCGGCCCGCGGCGATGTAGCGCGCGCCCAGATTCAGGGCGAGGGTCTGGGAGGTATCGCCGATCATGCAGTTGGCGCAGTTGTCGGTGCGGGCGCGGTAGCGGAGGAACCGCTCGTAGCCGAGCTGGGCCAGGCCCAGGCGCTGGGGATAGTCGGAGGCCACGTTGTCCAGCAGCATGATGGCGGTGGCCACGATGTGGTCGTCGTCGGGGTGGTCCAGGATGCCCTGGTAGGCGGCCTTGAAGAATTGGCGCTCCCCCAGCTCTCCGCGCGGGAAGCCCTGCCAGGCAGCGAGGAGGTCGCCGAGGCTGTTGATCCGATAGGGCGTGGTGACGGCGTCCCACCAGTCCGGCCGGGGCGCCACCGCCTCGAAGGCGGCGACCAGCGCACGCGCGCGCGCGCGGCGCTCCGCCTCGGC